>CAZVPW010000068.1:0-6781 GCA_964629115.1 uncultured Acidiphilium sp. | reverse complement strand
CCTTTTCCCTTTTACGTCGTATTTGTTTTCGTCGACGCCGCGGAAAAATTCTCTGACTTCGTCGTCCATTTGCAAAATCGTCTCGTAAAAATCTTCGTAATACCCGGAAGAAATACTTCCTTTTCTTTTTAAATTATAAAGAGACGGCTTTTCATATATGGAAATTTTGTCGGCGCGTTGCAAGAACCTTAGATTAAAGAAAAAGTCTTCCGAAATTTTACCGAGCGGGAATAAACATTCTCCTTGAGAATTCCTTATAATCGACATACGGTATAACGCCGCGGTCGAACGACGCGCCCTACTTTTGCCGATTAAAACGTCTATCGCAAATCGCTTGGGGTCGGAATCGAACATATCGGACGGAAAATGTAAACTCTCTATTTTTTCGTCGCTATTTTCATAACATTTATAATACTTATTCGGATATACCGCGTCGGAGTTTTCCGTCTCGACTATTTTAACCATATCCGCGACGGCGTTTTCTTCCAAGCGATCGTCCGAATCTAAAAACACAACGAACTCGCCGCGAGATTGTTCGATTCCGCAATTTCTCGCGGAGGATAATCCGCCGTTTTCTTTATGTATAACTCGAACGCAGTCGCTTTGCGCCGCGATCTCGTCGCAAATGCGCGGACAATTGTCGGGCGACCCGTCGTCCACAAGAATTATTTCCTTATTTTTATACGTCTGATTTAACGCCGAGGACACGCTGTCGATTAACCATTTTTCGGTTTTATATACCGGAATAACGATACTGACGAGTTTCTCCATTACAATCCTCTCTGTTTGTTCATTTTCTTGCGCATAACTACCGTCATTTCATAAAAAAGCCAATACAGTTTACGTTTCGCGAAAAAGAACAAGGGTCTATACTTTAACGGCAAGGCGGATATTTTAAAATTCTTAAACGCAGTTTTATAAATCGGTTGATTTAAAGCCTCTTTAACTTCGCGCATGGCGTCTTTTCTATTTCCCGTTCTATAAGCGTTTCCACCTATGGGAATAATCGAAAAACACACTCTGCTATAATAAGCGCCCCGCAACGAATCCAATCGGTTTTCCGAAATCAGTTTTTCAAGAGCGTCAAATTGTATTAACCACAATTTTAACGTATCTTTCCTATATCCCGCCGTTTGAGATCCGACGTTTGTTCGACGATAAAAATATATCGGCTCGTCAAAATAAACGGCTTTACTCGACAAAAGAGAATATCTCAACAAGAAATCCAAGCAATCGGAATATATTTCCTTTCTGCTAACCCATTTCAAATCGTTCCTGCGAACAATCTCCGTCGAAAATAATTTTGCGGTATCCGTCAAAAGAGAATCGACGTTGTCGGGTCGACGCAATCTGCTTTTGACAAGCCCTAAAATGCTCTCCGACAAAAACAATCTTTCTTCGTCGGACGAAAAAACCATTTCTTCCTTGTCAAACGGATGTTTTACCGTTTTTCCGGACGTAGACACCTTATAATAAGTTCCCAAAACAAAATCGGCGTTATAAACTTTTGCTTTTTCGACAAGTTTCTCGCAAGCGTCAAGCGGAAGCCAATCGTCGCTTTCCAAAAACGTAAACCATTTCGTTTTCGTCTCCGCCATTCCAACGTTCCTCGCGTCGCAAACGCCGCCGTTTTCTTTATGTATAACGCGAACGCGCTCGTCCTTTGCGGCGTATTCGTCGCAGATTGACGGACTTGAATCCGTCGCCCCGTCGTCGACCAAAATAATCTCGATATCCTTAAGAGTTTGATTCACGGCGCTGTCTAAACATTCTCTTAAATATTCTTCAGCGTTGTAAATCGGTATTATAATACTGATTTCCGCCATTCTTACAAATTCTCCTTATACCAAGCGATCGCTTCGTTAAGACCGCGGGCAAAATCATACTCGGGATCGTATCCCAAAAGTTCTCTCGCTTTGGATATATCGGCGTTAGAATGTTTTATATCTCCTCTTCTATCCGGTCCGAATTTCGGGGGAATGTCTTTTCCGAGAGCCTTTGTCAACGTGTTATAGATATCTATCAAATACTCTCTGCCGCCATACGCGACGTTAAACGCGTTGCCCGCCGCCTCACTTGGAGCGAGACACGCCTTTAAATTCGCTTCGATAACGTTCTCAACGTAAGTAAAGTCGCGGCTCTGCTTTCCGTCGCCGTTAATCGTCGGTTGCTCGTCCGCCAAAAGTTGTTTTATAAACTTCGGGATAACCGCGGCGTAAACGCCGTTCGGGTCTTGTCTACGACCAAAAACGTTAAAATAACGCATTCCGTACGTATCCAATCCGTAAAACTTAGTATAGAGTTTCGCCCACTCTTCGTCGCATCTCTTTGTAAGAGCGTACGGCGAAAGCAAGTTTCCCTCTCTGCCCTCGCGTTTCGGCAAATTAGGCTCGTCTCCGTATACGGACGACGACGAAGCGTATACGAATTTTTTCACGCCGTTTTGTCTCGCCGCTTCCAACATATTGAGAGTACCCTCAATATTGTTTTTGCAATAAAACAACGGCATTTCCAACGAACGAGGCACGCTTCCCCACGCGGCTTGATTTAAAACGTAGTCGACGCCTTCGCAAGCTTTCATACAAACTTCCAAATCCTTAACGTCGCCTTTCACAAATTCATAGTTCGGGTTATTCAGAAACATATCCGCATTGCTTTGTTTGCCCGTAGACAAATCGTCCAAACAACGAACTTTATAACCCATTTTTAAAATCGCTTCGCAAAGATTAGAGCCGATAAATCCGGCTCCGCCCGTTACTAAAAATTTGCTCCCTTCGGGGAATTTTAAATGCTTATATCCCATTTTTACAATCTCCAATAATTATATCCGGCTTTTTCGTATTCCAATCTGTTCAACAAACCTTTAAGATCGAGCAACACCTTTTGTCCGTTGCCGAAAAGTTTGTCTATATCCGCCATAGTAAAACGCGAAAATTCGTCGTGCGCGACCGCCAACACAACGGCGTCCATATCCTTGATCGTCGCAAAATCCGCAAATTCGACGCCGTAAAGACGTTTTGCCTCGGCTGCGTCCGCCGTAGGATCGGCTATCGTCGGTTCGATACCGTACTCGCGCAACTCCTTTACGATATCGAAAACCTTGGTATTTCTCGTATCGGGACAATTCTCTTTAAAGGTAAAACCTAAAATCGCCACCTTTGCGTTTTTAACCGTTTTTCCGGCTTTTATGAGATTCTTGACGGTGTTTTCGGCGACGTATTTGCCCATATCGTCGTTAATTCGACGTCCGGCAAGAATTACTTGACTGTGATATCCGAGTTGCTCGGCTTTGTAAGTCAAATAGTACGGGTCGACTCCGATACAGTGACCGCCTACCAGTCCGGGATAAAACTTCAAGAAATTCCATTTAGTCCCCGCCGCATCTAAAACGGATTTCGTATCGATGCCGATTTTATTGAATATTATAGACAACTCGTTCATAAACGCTATGTTTATATCGCGTTGACTGTTTTCTATAACCTTAGCCGCTTCCGCGACTTTTATGCAAGGCGCTCTGTGTACGCCCGCCTTTACGACGAGTTCGTAAACCTTCGCGACGACGTCAAGCGTCTCGTCGTCCATACCCGAAACGATTTTTGTAATCGTTTCGAGACGGTGTACTTTATCTCCGGGATTTATTCGCTCGGGCGAATATCCTATTTTGAAATCTTTGCCGCATACGAGTCCCGATTCCTTTTCGAGTATAGGAACGCAAACGTCTTCGGTAACGCCCGGATAAACCGTCGACTCAAACACGACGACGCTGCCCTTGGTAAGGTTGCGACCTAAAATTCGGCTCGCTCCTTCGACGGGAGTTAAATCGGGAGTATGATCGTCGTAAACGGGCGTCGGGACCGCCACTATATGAAATTTCGCCTCGCGAAGTTTCGTCTCGTCAGAAGTAAACTCGACTGAACTGTTTTTAATCGCCTCGTCGCCCACTTCGTTGGTCGGGTCGACTCCCGATTTATAAAGTTCAATCTTTGCCTTGTTGAGATCGTATCCGACTACTTTGACTTTTTTCGCAAAAGCAACCGCAATAGGCATTCCGACATAACCAAGACCGACAAGAGATATTTTCTCTTCCCCTTTTACAATTTTCTCATAAAGATTTGAGTACATAAAACAACCTCGCTTTTTTATTTAAAAAAATAATTTTATTCAACGTTTAACAACTCAAGCATTACGGCGTTTACTTTTTCTACGTCGTATTTTTCCCTAACATATTCCGCCGACGCTTGTCCCATGCTGCGAACGAGCGTCGGATCTTTTATAAACTTCTCCATTTTTTCCGCGAGAGCGACGGCGTCTTTGACCGGAACGAGAAATCCCGTCTTACCGTCGATAACCGTTCCCCGACATCCCGGGGCGTCGGTCGTTATAATAGCCCTTCCCATCGAACCGGCTTCTAAAACGGTTCGCGGCGTTCCCTCGCGATACGAAGGCAAAACGTAAACCGAACATTGTCCGTAATAATCCGCCACTCGATCCGTTTCGCCGAAATATTCTATCGTTCCGTCGTTTATATACGGATTCAATTCTTCTTTAGGCAACGAGTCTTGTATCCCTTCGCAAGCCCCTAACAACATGCAGCGAACTTGCGGATAGCGTTCCTTTATCGTTTTACACGCGCTTAAATATTCTCTCGCTCCCTTCGAGTACATCACTCGAGCGAGCATAAAAAATGTTAACCTATTCGGATAATCGACGACGGGGAATTTGTTCGTGTTTACGCCCGACCCGTTAACGACCGCGGTTTTCGTCGGGCTAACGAGTTTTAAGCGCTCAAATTGACTCTTATCGTCTTCGTTTTGGAATATAACTCTATCCGCCTTTTTAAACGCTCTTTTGTAAAGAACCGACATGATAAAGCGAATAATTCGAGCCTTGAAAGTCTGCGACGTAAAAGCGTATCCCACGCCGGTAACCATCGCGACAGCCCGAACGTCTCGTTTAATTTTTTTAGACGCTTTTTTTGCCGCGATCGATCCGTAAATAACGGGCTTGCTCGTATATCCCAACACGACGTCGGGAGATTCTTTCTCAAAAAGATTAACCAACGCCTTTTGATATTTCAAATCGGCAAACGGATTAACTCCGTTTTTGTTCATCGGTATTTCGACAAAACGCGCCCCGAGCTCCGCAATCTTGTCCGCGTCGATTTGATTCGGACCCGTAACGACGACTTCATAACCTTTCTCGACGATCTTTTTTACCAAATCTCCTCGAAAATTGTAAACCGTTCGATTCTTTGGCGATACGAGAATAAATTTCACTTCGATACTCCTTTCAAATTCTCCAATATTAATCTCTCAAGTCTCTTTGCGTTTCCGTCGCCGACAAAACTATTGTGCGGCGTTATCAACGCGTTGTCTTTTTCCCATAACCGACTGTCGGGCGATAACGGCTCTTCGTCAAACACGTCGAGAACGGCTCCCGATAATTTCGTTTCCAACGCGTCCGACAAGGCGCGCTCGTCTACGATAGCCCCTCGAGCGACGTTTACGAAAACGGCGCCCGACTTCATCGCGTCAAACTTTTTCTTATCGAACAGTCGCCTCGTCTCGTCGGTCAACGGCAAAGTCAAAACGACGACGTCGGACTCGGACAATCTATTCTCTAATTCTGAAAATTTGTAAATTCTCTCAAAAAACTCGGCTTGTCCCTCAAATATATCGATTCCGATAATTCGGCAACCGAACGCCCAAAACCTCTTCGCGCATTCTTTTCCGACTCCGCCGCATCCGACGACGCAAACGGTCTTTCCGTCAAGCTCGAGCAAATCGCGGCGTTTTTCCCACTTTTTCTCTCGTTGGTTATCTCTGAAAAAGGCGCTTTGTTTGTAAATTTGCAAAACTCCGCACATAGCGAACTCCGCCATGGGAACGCCGTAAACCCCTCGCGCGCTATATAGTTTAATTCCGCGCGCGCGTATATAATCCAAAGGAACCCTATCGAGTCCGGTGCTCGAAAGCTGAATTAGTTTAAGCGAGGTGAATTTTTCGATAGAATGATATAAAAACAATCCGTTGCATATCGCGCCCTCGATTTGCTCGCAAGGAACGGGAACCTCTTCCCTTTCGTCTTGCATAAAAACGATCTCGTGGTCTTTTTCTATCTCGCCTATCGCTTCCGAACTTAACCGAACCGCGCCCGTAATAAGCAATTTCATCGAGCGTTCTCCGTTATTTTCTTGACTATATCGGCTATGGCTTTACTATTCGATTGAAAATCGACTTCGCCTCTCGCGCACTTTACTTCCCAATCTCTGATCTTGCTCAACTCGACGTCGAATACCGAGCGAATCTTCTCCGCGTCGGAAATCTTATTGGCGTCGCAGAAGCTACGCGAAAGTATCGCGCCGCTTGACCCAAGCCTATAGTGTTCGGCAACGACGAGTTCGCTCGGCAACAATCCCTTGCCAAGCGACGCGATTCCGCCGAATCCGAATTTTATTCCCTTATTCTTAAACTTGTCCGCCAATCGCTCGACGGTTCCGTCGGCGACGAGTTCGAACATAAACTTCTTTCCGTAACCGAGACTCAAGTCGTTCAACCCGACGAAAATTTCGTCGATTCCGTCAATCTTCAAAATTTCGTCGATACGTTCGACCGCCTCGGGCGTTTCGACGAGAGGAATCGTCTTCGCTCTTCCTCCGACGAAATCCTCGAATTTTTTAACCTCGTCGGCCGTCTTGAAATACGGCAACATAACGATATCGCTTCCGGCTCCGATTACGGCGTCTATCTCCTCTTTCGACGAAGAATACTCCTCCGTACCC
>CAZVPW010000067.1:0-6793 GCA_964629115.1 uncultured Acidiphilium sp. | reverse complement strand
TTCGAAACGACCGCCGACCAAAACTTCAAACTGCCAGACGACTATAAATGGATAAGAACCGACCTCAAGAGCAAGATCCTTTCGCCGATTATTTACGGAGCGGCTCTCGTTTTCGGAACGATTTATTGCCGACTAATCCTAAGAATTCGATTTAAGGGAAGAAAAAATCTCAAGGGGCAAAAAGGGAATTTTTTCATATACGCCAATCACACTCAACCCGTCGGAGACGTCTTTACGCCGGCTCTTTGCGTTTTTCCGAAGAGAATTTACACGGTCGTCTCGACCGCCAATTACGGAATCCCCTTTATCGGCAAAATACTGCCATACTTAGGGGCTCTGCCGATTGAGAATTCCTTGAGGGGAATAAAGGAGTTAAGCGCGGCTATAGAGCGAAGAACGAGCGAAATGCGCCCTATCGTTATATACCCGGAAGCGAGAGTTTGGAAGTATTATACGGGAATTCGTCCCTTTCCCGAGACGTCGTTTAAATTTCCGTCGAAAACCGACTCGTCTATTTTCGTTATGACGTCGGTATATAAAAAGTCCCGTCATTTCAAACGTCCGATAACCGAAACGTATATAGACGGTCCCTTTTATCCGAGCGGCGATAACGTAAAAGAAAAGGCGGCTTTTCTTTGCGAAAAGACGCGCGAAGTTATGGAATTGAGGAGCGCTCTTTCCAATTACGAATATATTAAATATCGGAAGAAATCAAGCGAAAATTGATTTTTTAAGCGAGCGAACTTTTGAGTTCGCTCGCTTTGCGTTTTCGAGTCGCCGTTTTGAGTTTTCGAGTCGCCGTTTTGAGATTGCTTCGGTTTCTGTCGAAACCTCGCAATGACAAGGATATTTCTTTGTCCTCTTTTTCGGTCATTGTCCTCTTTCCACGGTCGTTGCGAGGAGCGAACGCGACGCGGCAATCTCGCATTTTCCCGTCATTATCCCCTTTTTTAACGGTCATTGCGAGAAGCGAACGCGAGACGAAGCAATCTCGCATTTTTCCCGTCTTTATCCCCTTTTTTAACGATCGTTGCGAGGAGCGAACGCGACGCGGCTATCTCGCTTGAATATGCCGCGAGTTTGAGATTGCTTCGGTTTCTGTCGAAACCTCGCAATGACAAGGTAAACGGATAAAAACTAACTCTCAACAGCGGAAAAATCAGCGGCGACAAAACAAAAAAACTCTTGCCGAACAATCGTGAAACATTTTTATATAAAACAAAAACCCTCGATTGAAAATTCAATCAAGGGTTTCTTTTGGAGCTGCTAACCGGAATTGAACCGGTGACCTCGTCCTTACCAAGGACGCGCTCTACCGACTGAGCCATAGCAGCGTTTCTCAACGCTTTACTATTTTATCATATCGCTTGGAAAAAAACAACTTTTTTTCGCCGCTTTTCGCCTTTTTATGAAAAAAATTTAGCGCTTGGCTCTTTCGACGCTCAATTTTCGCGAACTGTTAAATCGAGCCGCGCTCGAACCCGAGCGCGGCTCCGTTCTATTGTTAATTGCGTATGTCGACGTATAAGTCGATTATCTCGTTTTTTAAGAGATATCAGAGCAAATAAATCGGCATTTCTTCGGCTCCGAGTCTCTTTATCGCGTCGAATTTAGCCTCGCGCAAATCCGCGGAGCAAGGAGAGCAATCGCTCGCGCTTCTTTCGGTTTTCCCGAATTTCTTGAGTTCGGCTTTGATTTTTTTTGCGTCGCCGTCAATCGCGACAACCTTAATCTTAGTCAAGCCGAGTTCTCGCGCCGCGTTAAGTCTCTTGGTTCCGTCGACGACTTTTAAGCGATCCCCGTCCTTAACGACGACTATCGGCAAAATAAGTCCGCGGCTTTTTATCGATTCGACGAGCGTCGGGCAAGCCTTCTCTCTTTTATAGTCGACGTCGGCAATCGCCGCTTCGATAACGGCGTCGGGGGCGACGGTCTCGGCGCGAGCCTCGTCGTTCGCCCTCTTTGCGGTCGCTCTCTTTAAACTTTCTTTTCCTATCGGCATATTTCTTTCCTCCTTATTCTTTTTCGAGCGCTTTTATAATTTCGTCGGCGAGAGCGGCGTACTCGTTCGCGCTCCTCGACGATTTTTTGAAAACGCCGACGGGCTTACTGTTGTCTTGCGCCCATTCGACCGAACTGTCGAGATGGATAACGTTCTCGAAAACGGCGATTCCGTCGGTATTTCGCAAAGTTTCAATGGTTTGTTTATAATAATTCTTTCTCGCGTCGACCTTCGTTACCGCGACGCCGAGCAATTCGAGAGAGGGAGACAGTTCCTTTACTTGGTCGACGAAATCGAACATATTCGCCAGCCCGAAAAGTCCCCACGGACTTGCTTCGACGGGCAAAATCAACTTATCCGAGGCGCACAAAACGTTCATAACCCAACAACCGAGCGTTGGCGGAGCGTCGATCAAGACGTAATCGTAAATGCCCGACTCGACGACGCTTTTGAGCATTTTTTTCAAAATAAACTCTCTCTGCCACTTCGAAAAGAGTTCGAATTCGACCGAGCTCATAAGCGTGGACGAGGGAACGAGGTCGACTCCGTCGTAATCGGTTTTGTATATGTATTCGTCGAGGGGTTTTTGCTCGCGAATCGCGGCGTACAAGTTCTTTTCGCCGCGAGCGATCTCCAGCGCCTTTTCCTCGCTGAAATAGGATAAGGTCAAATTGAGTTGCATATCTCCGTCGATAAGCAAAACCCTCTTTCCCATCTTGGAAAACGCATAGCCAAGGCTCGCGCACGTCGTAGATTTTCCGCTTCCGCCCTTATTGTTGGCGAAACAAATAACGCGTGTTTTCATCTTAACCGCTCCTTACTTTTTTCGAGAATCGTATTCCGTCGGATACACGCACTCGATCTTTGCGCGTTTGAATTTTTCGAGCCATTCGTCCGACGGCTTGACGTCCGTGACGATGACGTCGATATCCGACAATCCTCCGACGAGATTAAACGCGATTCGATCGAATTTTAAACTGTCTACAGCCAATATGCGCGTGTCGCAATTGGCGAGCATAACGCGTTTTGTGGACGCGTGCGCGGCGTTCGAATCGGTAAAACCTTTGTCGATGTTAAATCCCTTGCACGAAATTATCGAGGCGTTAACGTGAAAATCGGATATCGTTCTGTCGGCTTGAGCCCCGACGAGCGCGAACGAATCCTCGCCCAAAAGACCGCCGCTCGAAATAATCTTCAAGTTTTTCGCGTCTTTAAGTTCGATTAAAATCTCGAGCGAATTTGTGATTATCGTCAAATTCTTTCTGTCTTTTATCTTGCGAGCGATAAAAAGCGCCGTCGACGAACAATCGAGCATAAGACTCATATTGTCCGTTACCCTTTCGGCGACGAGTTCGGCAATTTTTTGCTTTCCGACAACATTCGCTCTCTTTCTGACGGCGAGCGGCATATCGGTCTGCAAATTTTCGTTCAAAACCGCTCCGCCATACGCCTTTACGACCAAACCTTCGGTCTCGAGTTTTTCAAGATCTCGTCTAATGGTCTCTTCGGAAACCTCGAATTGCGCAGCGAGTTCGCTCACGACAACCTTCTTTTCCTCTTGCAATATGGCTAAAATTCTATTCTTTCTTTCAACGGCAAGCATCTCTCGCCTCCATTCATTTTTAGTCAAAAAAACCGTCGTAAGCAGCGTAAAAGCATATCTTGCGGCGGTGTTTTTATTATAAAATCTTCTCGATAAACTTTCTGTCAGGACGAGCGATGACCGTCGTATCGAGCAACATTCCGCTGTCTTTTACGGAAGATTTCGCTCTGTCGATAGCCGCTTGAACCGCCGCGACTTCGCCGGTCAAGGTAACGTACGATTTTCCGCACATACCTCTCGCAAGTCTTATTTCGATGAGTCTTACGTCCGACGTCTTTACCGCGTTATCCGCCGCGACGATAATTTGCGTCGCGTCGAAAGTTTCTATAACTCCGAGAGAATTTACGTCCTCGGGACAAACGTTGGTCGTTCCCAAGATGGCGGCGAAAAGACTCGGATCGGGATTGCCGAGAACGAAACTGTCGATTCCGTTTTCTCCGCCGGCGTCCATCGCCGCGTCGACCGCCGCTTTAACGGCGCTCAAATCTCCCGTTACGATAGATATATATTTCCCGGGACACACCGTTTGCGCCTCTATGATATCGACTTCCGAAGTCTTTACCATAAGGTCGGTCGCCGTCATACCGGCGGCTACCGTTTTAAATTCGATCATTCCTATCGCTTTACTCATTGTCTATCCTCTTAAGGGTTATTCCTTTGGGCGAAACGGCGGTAACCATTCCGTCTATCGACGCGTGTACGTTAACCGACAACCCGTCCGCCGCTTTCGCGATTACTTGTCCTCTCTTGACCCTATCCCCCATCTTAACAATCGGAGTCGCGGGGGCGCCTATATGTTGACTACAGAGAACGTTAACTTCGGAAAAGTCCTCTATAAGTCGATTATCAAGCGGCGCTTGAACTTGATACTTCTTCAAACTGAGCCTTGCGACCAGCCTTTCAAGGGGCACTCTGCGCATATCTCTCATCGGGTGAACGCCCTTTGACGGAGCGTCCTTCGGCGGTTTGAAACCGTTTGCTCTAAGAGCGTTTTTGACCGATTGAACCATCTTTCTCGGCGAAAGCCCTTGCGGACACGCGAACATTTCGCACACGCCGCAACCCGAGCAGAAGAACGAGTTCAAAAAGGGCGAAGGATCGCTAAAATCGTTGCACGCGGCCGCTCTCATTATCTTGTGCGGCTCGATCGGGTGTCCTATGTTATATCTCGGGCACATCTCCGTGCAAAGTCTGCATTGGCAACAACTTGCCGCCGCTCTCGCGCTTTCTATCTTTATCTCGGATTTGAGTTTGTTTACTATATAATGGTCGGACGGGAAAACGAAGACCGAGTTTGTGGTTTTCGTTACCGGATCGGACGGGGACGCTAGTCTACCCATCATAGGTCCGCCGACCCAATAGACGAAATCGTCGATTTTCTCTCCGCCGGCAAGTTTAACGACCTCGGAAAGTTTAGCCCCGAGGGGAACTCTTATCGTCTTGGGTTCTTTTACCTCGCCCGCAATCGTCAAAAGTTTGGAAACGACCGCCTCTCCGCGAAGCGCTTGGCAAGCGTTATACATCGTTTCGACGTTGAACACGGCGACTCCGCATTCAATCGGAAGTCCGCCGGGTCTGACGACCTTGCCCGTCGCGTCGTAAATGAGCATTACCTCGTCTCCGGCGGGGTAAACCTTGGGCAAAATCTTAATTTTAAGAGACGGATAATCTTTCAAAAGAGCGGTTACCGCCTCGATTGCTCCCTTATAATGGTCCTTTATGCAAACGATTCCCTCTTTCGCTCCGACCGCCTCTCTCGTTTTGTCGAACGCCTCGACGATATCGTCGGCGTGGAATTTGAGAAGTTGTCTGTGCAACCTTAAAAGAGGCTCGCACTCGGCGCAGTTGAGCAAAACCGTTTCCGCGGAACCGTTTAATTTTGCGTAAGTCGGAAATCCGGCGCCGCCGGCGCCTACTATTCCGGCTTCTCTATATATTTTGCTTAAAGCGACTAAGTCCATATTATTCTAAATTCTGCCCTTCGTCAATTATTCCGACGATAGCCGCGTCGACGGGAGATTTCTCCATATCGCAACCTATTCTCGCCGAGCTTCCCTGCGCGATGAGAACGAGCTCGCCGATACCCGCGCCGACTTTGTCTACCGCTACGATGCGGTTTTCGACTTTAAGGCTCGGGATTGGCTCGACTATCATAAATTTACTTCCGATCAAATTGTCGCACTTTCTCGTAGATACGACCGATCCGACTACTTTTCCTATAATCATTTCTCACCTAACGATTTCTGCTTTCATACCCGTAGAAATTCCGGCGGCGTTCGCCTCGTCGGTATCTATGTGCATTTCGAGCGTGAACGAGGGATCGACTCTGATAAGGACGTTATTGAAGGTGGTCGCCCTTTCGTTGTCGGCTTTCACCGAAACTATATCGCCGTTACGAACGCCGGCTCTTTCGGCGTCCGCCGGAGACATATGGATATGTCTTTTCGCGACGATACAACCCTCTTTAAGATAAATAACTCCGCAAGGTCCGACGACCGCTATCGGCGCCGAGCCCGCTATATTTCCCGATTCCCTGACGGGAACTTTAATTCCGAGTTTAACCGCGTCGGTTGCGGACACTTCCACTTGCGACGCCTTTCTTACGGGTCCTAAAATTCTGACGTTTTCGATTGCTCGGAGTTTAAGACCGACAATCGTAACGACTTCGTTGGACGCGAATTGTCCGCCCATAAGATCTTTTTTCTTGGTAAGTTTATATCCCTTTCCAAACAAGGTTTCGACGTCCGCTTGGGTTAAATGTATATGTCTCGCGGATACTCCGATGGGAACCAAAAATCCCGTCGAGCCGTCGTCTTTGCCGAGACTGTCGATTACGAGTCTCGTTATTCTCTCTATATCGCAAGTATTCATAGTTCTTTCCTTTTGCGATTTATTTTTTTGCCTCCGCTAATTTTTCGCTTCGGCTTTTTCGCCTCTCGGGCGACGCGTATTTTTGCGTACGCTTAAAATTAACGCGCGCGCTTTTCGCGTTTTTTAAACCGACTTTAGCAGATTTTAATCGGTTATCCGTTAAAATTAAATTTAACGGTATGAAATCGACTATCCTCGGGGAAACGGTTTTCCGCCTCCCCGAGCGTTTATCGATTTTGGCTTAAACGATCGTTGAAAATTTTACTTTATAACGGGTAAAATTTTCTCGACGTCTGCGTGCGGTCTGGGGATTACGT
>CAZVPW010000066.1:0-6817 GCA_964629115.1 uncultured Acidiphilium sp. | reverse complement strand
GATTATGAGCCAATACGTCGAATGGGTTAAAAACATCGTCTTCCATTGGGATTGGGGCGTATCTCAAAAGATAGAGCCTAACGTCAAGGCGACGGTAATCATCGGAGAGCGACTCTTGACGTCGATGAAAATAAACATAGCGTCCGTTATCGTCTCGGTACCGATCGGAATTTTGCTCGGCATTTGGGCGGCTCTAAAGAAAAACACGATGATAGACCATATCATTTCGACGCTCGTTATGGTCTTGATATCCTTGCCGAGTTTCGTTTTGATTACCTTTTTAATGCTGTTCTTGTGTTATTACAACAACTGGCTGCCGACGCAATGGGCGAATCCTACCGACCCGATCGGGCGGAAAATTGCGGCGTACGTCATACCCGTAACGTGTTTGTCGCTCGGGTCGATTTGCGGATATTGTCGATTCGTCAGAGCGGAACTGTGCGACGTTATGGAGAACGATTATCTTCTTTTGGCGAGAACGAAAGGCTTGACGAGAAAACAAGCGATTATGCGTCACGCGATGAAAAACGCGATGGTTCCGATTTTTCCGTCCATACTCGCCGAATTTATCGGAATCCTCGGCGGTTCGATGATTTTGGAGAATTTGTACGGAATTCCCGGAATAGGTCAGTTGTTTATAAAGTCTTTGAGCGTCAAGGACTATAACATTTTGTTTGTCGATATGGCGATCTTTACGACGATCAGTCTTCTTGCCGGCGTCGTTTTGGATTTGTCTTACGG
Organism: uncultured Acidiphilium sp.; assembly: GCA_964629115.1. Taxonomy (GTDB): domain Bacteria; phylum Bacillota; class Clostridia; order Christensenellales; family Borkfalkiaceae; genus UBA10281. Next base: position 6,076 of record CAZVPW010000066.1, on the reverse strand, counting down.
CTTTATCGACCCGAGAATAAGAATGGGAGCGAAGAAATAATGGACAACAAATTCGATTTATCAAATTACAATTTAAACGAATCGTCCTTTCGATTCGTCAATAACGACAAGAAGATATCCGACGAGCGTTTGACGACAAAAGCCACGTCGTTCGCGAAAGATTCTTTTCGTCGTTTTTGCAAGAACAAATCGTCCATCGTCGGAGCGATAGTCGTGGGAATTCTTATTTTGATGTCCTTAATCGTTCCGATCGTTTCCCCTCATTCGACCGAAATCCTAAAGGAACAAGAGGCGTATTTGCAGCCAAAACTCTTTGCCGCCGGAACGGGCTTTTGGGACGGAACGAAAAAATACGAGAATATCGGTTACGACCTTGAAACGGGACTTCCTTCCGGCGACTTTCAAGAGTCTGCGATTAGCAATCTCTCGGTCGACATCGAACCGACTTTGATAAATAGGGCGATAAGCGGAGCTCGCGGCGGTTACGTTCTTTTCGAAACCGAAGAAGGCAAAACTTCGAGCCTTTGGACGAACGATAAGTTTGCGTTAACCGCGGACGGCGAGTATTCCCTTACGTTCAATCTTTTCGACGTCGACGATATTTCGGGCGGCAAACTCGGAGAATATAGGGTTTATCTATACAGAGAGCAATCCGCGGACGGTTCGTACGGAAGCCAAGAGGTTTTGTTGAAAGATTGGAGTTCGGAATACGGAGAAATCAATATCGATATAAGCGCGAAGCTCGTCGAAAACGGTTTAAGCGAGTTGGAAAACGCTCAACTTTATCTCGACGTCAAATCGACAAACGACCTTTCGGCGTATATTTTAATTAAGGATTTGACCTTGACGTCGTCGAGCGGGGAAGAAATATTGTCGAAAATCTCGTTTACTGACGCTAACGAAATGAACTTAAGGGCAATCGGTAAAGACGGAAACGCGCCGGAAGGATACTGGAAGTGCGACGGCAGACAGGGAACTTACGCCGCCGAAGTCCTTTTTTGTAGCTTCGTATACGATACTTACGAAGCCGCATACGGAGCGAGAGAAACCGTTTACGCATGGTCGGAGTTTATAGAATTCAAAGAGGATGGAAAGTGCTCTTTCGGCGAATATGACAGAAGAAATCCCGATAAGGAAGCCGCGAAGGCGGATTTTGTCAATTCATATCAAAAACTCGACGAAAATTTTATCATCGATTCGATAATCGATATTTCGCTCGATCCGAGAACGAAAAAAATTTCAAGCGTTACGGTTACCGTTCCAAATTATTTCAAATTAGGATATTCGAGTATGCCGAAGTTTATTTTCGGAACGGACAACAGCGGAAGAGATTTGTTTACGCGTATGTTCGCGGGACTTAGAACCTCGTTGGCGCTCGGCGTTTGTACCGCCGCGTTCTGTTTTTTGTTCGGATTGATTTGGGGTTCGATTTCCGGTTATTTCGGAGGGGTCGTCGATATCGTCATGGAGAGATTTTGCGATATCTTGGGCGGCGTTCCGTGGCTGGTCATAATGACTTTGGCAATTCTTCACTTCGGAAGCAACTTCTTCACTTTCTTCTTGGCTCTGTGTTTAACCGGTTGGATGGGAACGGCGGCGAGAACGCGTACTCAGTTCTATCGTTTTAAAGGCGGAGAATACGTCCTTGCATCGAGAACTCTCGGGGCAAGCGACGGAAGATTGATTTTTAAACACATTTTGCCCAACTCGCTCGGCACGATCGTAACTTCGAGCGTTCTTATGATAACGAGCTCGATTTACAGCGAAGCGACTTTGGCGTACTTAAATTTAGGTTTGCAAGGAACTCAAGCGTTCGGCGTTCTTTTGTCGGACAACCAACAATTCATTCAAACCTATCCCTTCTTGGTCGTTTTCCCAGCGGTTATTATGGCTTTGCTCATGGTTTCGTTTAACTTGTTCGGAAACGGACTCAGAGACGCTTTGAATCCCTCGCTTAGAGGTTCGGGAGATTAATTCGGAGGAGAAGACAATGGAAAAGAAATTAGAAGTTAAAAATCTCGCGATATCCTTTCGTACTCAAAACGGAAAAGTTCAGGCGGTCAGAGACATTTCTTTCGACTTGAACAAAGGAGAAACGCTTGCCATAGTCGGAGAATCCGGATCGGGAAAGTCGGTAACGAACAGAGCGATTATCGGTATTCTCGCCAATAACGCAATCGTCGAGAGCGGCGAGATAATTTACGACGGAAAGGATCTTTTGAAAATTTCCGAGGACGAGTTTTACAAGATTCGCGGCGATAAAATCGCGATGATCTTCCAAGATCCGATGTCGAGTTTGAACCCGATAATGAAAGTCGGAAAGCAATTGACCGAGGCGATGCTTTTGAAAGGCAAAGCCGGACAAAAGAACGCGCGTCGCGCATTTAACTCGACCTTGGCTCTCTTAAACGAGAATATGGACGAAATAGCCGAGAGCGAAGAGGAAAAACAAGTAAACGCCGAAAGATGCAAGACTTTCGATACCTTTTGCGTAATCGCCGCCGACCACGAGAGAAAATACAACGCCATTCACAGAGCCGCCGAGGAACTCAAGTTCGATATCGATAACTTTTTGTTCTTGGTATCGAAGAAACAAGACGTCAACGTGAAGCGTTTTTGCTCGGTCGTACTTTTGAAAATAAAGAATACCGTTCACCCCGATATCGTTGTTCTCGACGATAAGACGAAAGGGGTTTTGGCGGTCGTGGAAGAAGCCGTAAAGGCAAAATCGAACGAGACGAGCGAAAAATTGCTTAAAGCGCTCGAGGAATTGTCTTCGATTTTGGATTTCGCGACAAAAAGACCCGAACCTAACTATTTCACGCTCGGATACTATATGCTTCGCAATCCCGACGCCGACGTCGACGATATGCCGATAGAGGAACTTACGGCGATGACGAGAAAATACCTCGACGACGAGTTTATGCTCGACTTTATCGAAAGGGGAGCAAAGGCGCTCGTTTGCTCGAGAAACAAATCGATAGAGAAGAAAAAAGCGCTTTTGGGGCTTATCTCCGAAGTTGAGAAAATTCTCGAAAAGGAAAGCCTTGACAGATCGGAAATCGAGGGTAAACTCAAAGAGTTGGGCGACGGCGTGGAAAAGGCAATCAATAAACTCGAAATCGTAAAGAACAATGTCGAATACACGTTCAATTCGTCTGTTTCGGTCGCTCTCGATAAGTATTTCTTTGCGATAAAAAACAATCCTAAGGAGCAGGCGAGATTCGAGAAGCAAAACGCCAAGAGAGAAAAACTTCTCGCGGCGAATAAAAAAATCGATTGGAAGGTCGTTCCTCCCTCGATCGTCGATCTTGAGTTGCAGAGAAAGGAGATTAAAAAAATCGTCGTAGGGCTTGAGAATAACTATAAGGCTCAAATCGAAAATCAAAAATTCGATTCTGAAAAAGAGATGGTCGCGGTTATAGATTATCTCAAAGAACAAGCCTCGGCGTTTGTTTACAAGGTAACCAAGAAACTCGCGAAGGCAAAAGCCATAAAACTTATGGAAGAGGTCGGCATACCCGAACCCGCGATTAGATACAATCAATATCCTTTCGAGTTTTCGGGCGGAATGAGACAGCGTATCGTCATTGCGATCGCGCTTGCGGCAAACCCCGACATTCTCATTTGCGACGAGCCGACGACGGCGCTCGACGTTACCATTCAAGCGCAAATTCTCGAGCTTATAAACAAACTCAAAAAGGAGAGAAATCTTTCGGTTATTTTTATAACGCACGATCTCGGAGTCGTCGCCAATATGGCGGACAGAATCGCCGTTATGTATGCCGGAAAAATCGTCGAAACGGGTACGGCGGACGACGTTTTCTACGATCCGCGCCATCCGTATACTTGGGCTTTGTTGTCTTCGATGCCCGACCTCGATACGGACGAGAAACTCGACGCCATTCCCGGAACTCCGCCGAATATGATTTATCCGCCCAAGGGCGACGCGTTCGCGGCGAGAAATAAGTACGCTATGGAAATCGACTTCGAGGCTCAACCGCCAATGTTTGAAATTTCCGAAACGCACAGCGCGGCGACTTGGCTTTTGCATCCGAACGCTCCAAAGGTTAATCCGCCAAAACAAGTGACCGACCGCATAGAACGTATGAAAAAACTCCGAGGACAAGATAAATGAGCAAAAATTTCGATAACGCCGAGGTTCTTTTGAAGGTTGAAAATCTTTGTCAATTCTTCAAAATGGGAGACAAAGAATTAAAAGCCGTCAACAACGTCAGTTTCGATATAAAGAAAGGCGAAGTTTTCGGTCTCGTCGGGGAGTCGGGCTGCGGCAAGACGACGACGGGAAGAACTATAATTAAGTTGTACGAAGCGACGAGCGGAAACGTCTATTTCAAAGGCGAAAGAATCGTTGCGGGAACTCGTTCGTATCAAGACGCGATCGCCGAAAAAAAAGACCAACTGAAAAAGAATTTGAAAGACTTGAACGTCGAGAAAAAAGCCGCTCTTTTAAAGGCGACAGACGAGGCGGAAAAAGAAAAAATCGTCGAGAATTTCGACGCTAAAAAAGCGGAGGCGAAAAGGGACGCGCAAGACTTTATAGCCGAACGTCAAAAGGAAATCGCGCAAGCGGTATCGGATGAGAAAAACTGCGACAAAAAATTCGCTTTGGAAGCGGTCGATAAACTGAAAGCCGAATACGCCGAAAAGATCGCCGCCGCCGACGAGAGCGAGAAAAACGCTTTAAATAAAGAGTTGTCCGAAAAAATTCGTCAAGCGAAAAAAAGTAAACTCGTCACGCAAATTCAGATGATATATCAAGACCCGATAGCGTCGCTCGACCCTCGTATGACCGTCCGCGACATTATCGCCGAGGGGCTCGTCATTCAAGGCGTTAGCAACAAAAAAGAGATAGATAAAAAAGTGTATAAAATGCTCGACCTCGTCGGTCTCGTTCCCGAGCACGCCGGAAGATATCCGCACGAATTCTCGGGCGGTCAAAGACAGCGTATCGGAATCGCTCGTTCGGTCATTATGAATCCCGAATTGATAATCGCCGACGAACCCGTTTCGGCGCTCGACGTTTCCATTCAAGCGCAAGTCATAAACCTTTTGAACGATCTCAGAGAGCAATTCGGTCTCACGATTTTGTTCATCGCGCACGATTTATCGGTCGTCAAATATTTCTCGGACAGAATAGGCGTTATGTATTTCGGAAATATGGTCGAACTCGCTTCTTCGGACGAGTTGTTCGACCACCCCTTGCATCCGTATACCAAATCCCTTCTTTCGGCTATTCCGCTTCCCGACCCGAGATACGAAAAGGAAAGAGTCAGAATAACTTACAACCCGATTGCCGAACACGATTATTCGGTCGACAAGCCCTCTATGAGAGAGATTGCTCCCGGACATTTCGTTTACTGCAACGACGAAGAAGAGGCGAGATATAAGGAGCAGTTGGCGAGCAAATGAGCGAATTTGACAAAGAAATTAAAGGCAAGGGAATTGTCGTTTATCTTATCTGGCTTGTTTTAAACGTCGCGGCTTGCGTCGCTTTGCTATTTTTTAATAGTATTTTTCAAAAAATCGATATAAACGCGATTTTTGGCGCTCTTGCCGACGCCTTTTTTATCCCCGGATTCGTTACTTTTGCTTTTGCGATTCTTTTAAAAATTTCCGAGAGCGGTTTTTTCGACGGGGTTTCGTACGGACTTAAAAGGGCGTTCTTCTCCTTGATTCCGGGTGCTCGAGCAAAAAAAGACGAGGCTTACGCCGATTATAAGGCTCGAAAAGCCGCTTCGAGAAAAAAGACGTACATTCGCGCCCCGGCTATCGTCGGCGGAGCGTCTATAGTAGTCGGCGTCGTTTTCTTGTTTTTATATTCGTATATTTAACTCGTTTAGTATTCGCAGATTTTGCTTGTTTTATATTCGTATATTTAACTTGACGCGCGACGAGGCTTGCAAAAAAGCGAGTCTTAAAGAGAATTTAAGAGCCGACGGCGAGAGCCTCGGCTTTTTCTTTGTGAAAGCGAGTAAAAAACGGGGAAAAAGGTTTTTTTCACAGCCTTTTCTCCTTAAAAACTTGAAATATATTGTAAAATACTATATAATAA
>CAZVPW010000065.1:0-6944 GCA_964629115.1 uncultured Acidiphilium sp. | reverse complement strand
ATAAAATATTTATTATAAATATACTTAAAGTATGAACGAACCTTTAAAATTGCGCGATATGAGTTTTTATAGGGATAAATTTATCTACAAAGTCGAAAGCGGCGATACTCTTTTTTCTCTCGCCGAAAAGTTTTGTTCGACCGTTCAAGCGATAGTTGCCGAAAATTCTCTCGACGGGGAACTTGAAAGGGGACAATTGATTATAATTCCTAAACTTAAAGGGGTTAAGCGTATCGTTCGTCCCAAAGAGGACGTTTACGATATAGCCGACGGCGACGAAAAACTTGCGTTTGAAATAATGAAAAAGAATGAGATTCGATTTGTTTACGTTGGGCAAACCATATACGTTTAGTTAGATAATCGACATATACGCGAACTAATTGCTTGAGCGACGAAAAGATGCTGTTCGTCGCTTTTTGTTTTCAATCGATTTTAGCGAGCGCGAGCGGTATCGTTTATTTAGGTATAAAGAATAAATTCTTGACAAGTGGAAGAAAATAAGATAGAATATTTATATCAAAGAAAACGCTCAAAATTGGGCGATAAATTAACGGAGAGAAAAATGAAGAGAATTATTTGCGCGTTAACGATGATTCTTGTCGTCGCCTTCGGCACGATTTCTTGTTACGGCGAATCGGGAAACGGCGATTCCAACCAATCGCAATCGGGAGTAAATTCCGAGAGCGGAGCGATTGAAAGCGAATCGGAGTTTGTTTCCGAATCGGAATCCCATTTAGGTTCCGAGAGTAGTTTCGAATCGGAGAAAGAGTCTGAAAAAGAATCGATAAGCGAGTCCGAGTCGGACGTTGAGTCAGAGAAAGAATCCGAGAGCCAAACCGATAGCGAAGAATCCGAAAAAGAATCGATAAGCGAATCGGAAAGCGAATCCGAGAAGGAGTCTGAAAGCGAGTCCGAGAGCAAACCGCAAGTTAAGACGTATACGATAACTTTAGATTACGGCGAATATGAAAAGACGTACGGCCCTTCGGGTTCGTACGCGAAGACGATTACGATTGACGAGAACGGGGTTATTTCCGGACTTCCCGAGATAAAGCAAAACGACGAGGTTTGGAAGTGGAAGTATAAGTCGGGTAACGGTTACGTTACGGTTGAAAACGGGGATTCGTTCGCGAAAATCAACAAAGACGTAACGTTCTATATTTATAATTCGGCTTGGTCGAAGTTTTATTGATATGAACAGACGCAATACCGTTCAGCGTCTTGCCGTCGAAAAGGCGTGCAAATCGCTATATCACCCGACGGCGGAAGAAATAACGTCGAAGATTTTGAGCGAGACGAAAATGGGGAGAGCCACCGTTTTCAGAAATCTCAAGGCTCTTGTCGAAGAGGGTAAAATCGTCAAGTTAAAATTTGAGGACGATTCGACGAGATACGACGGCAATCCTTTCGTTCACGATCATTTTTTGTGCAGAAAGTGCGGCGAAATCGTTGATATTGCCAGAACCGAACAAGAGAACTGCGTTTTGCCGCGGGGGCAATTTAAAATCGAATATAAGTCGGTTAATTATTACGGCTTGTGCGCAAAATGCGTTGAGGCGAAATCTCTCGCGCGTTAATCCGACGAACCGTCGGGAAAGCGTAAGTCAAAAAGAGGAAGGTCGAACGAACCTTCCTCTTTTTTTGCTCGATCGAATCGTCGTCGGATAAATTTTTATCTCTTGTTTGCTATTTCGTCGGGCGTTTCCCTTGCGTATTTATTTATATTGCTTATTTGCTACGTCTTCGGGCGATTTTCTCTCGCGAATTTTCGACCGAGTTGTTTTATCGCTCGTTGGAAATTATTCGAGAGCTTTTTTCTGGTTATCGAATATTTCTCGTTCCGTCGAATTTTTGCCGATTGTTCCAAATTTTCATAACGAGTTTATGGGGTAAGATTTTTGCTCCGAATTTCTGGAGTATATTCGTCGCTCCGTATGCCGATACGTCCTTTCCTTTATAGGAATCTTTCAAGGCTTTCGCGACGACATTTTTCGCGTCGTACATAACGCCGTAGTTGATTATAACGGCTTTTTCGTCTTTGACGACCGCTCTGTCGAAGAATTCGGTCTTTGTCCAATAGGGGCAAACGGCGAGGACGGACACGCCGCGATATTTAAGTTCGACGTTCAAAGCTCTCGAATAGCTGAGAACGAAGGCTTTGGTCGCCGCATATACGTTGATATAGGGGATAGGTTGGAAGGCGGCGCAACTCGCAACGTTTATAATTTTGCTTCCCTCGCTCGTTTTGTCGAGCGTCGCGTCGGTCATTCCGACCACGGCTTTGACGTTCAGGTCGATCATATTGCGATTTACGTCGGGCGAAATATTTTCGTAATGATTGAACTTGCCGTAACCCGAACAGTTGACGAGAAACTTTACGTTAACGTCCTCGGCTTCGAGCATAGCGCGGTAGCGGTCGATACTCTCGGGTTTTGAGAGATCAAGAGATATGGCTCTGACGGGCGTTTTTAAAATAGACGCCAATTCTTCGAGTCTGTCTTTTCGCCTTGCGATTGCCCAAATCTCGTCGACTTTTTCGACTTTATCGAGCAAAATCGCGAATTCTTTTCCCATTCCGCTGCTTGCTCCCGTTATAACGATTATGTTTTTCATTGTATAATCTCTCCTTTGTCGTCAAACGCGGCGACTCTGTCGTATCGTCCGCTCCAAGACGCGATTTTTAATTGCGCGGCGCCGCTTTGTATAAATTTCAAGAGGTTTTCTGCGACTTCGGGGGCGTTGCCGCCGTACCATTCGAGAGCCTCTTTGGTCGTCTTAAATCGGGCTCCTTCCGAAGTTCTCGAACCGCCGAAAACGCTTTTGCCGTTTAAAAAGAATTCGGCTGAGACGAGTTCGTCGGTCAAAAATTTTTTCGCTCGCGAAATAAGATCGTTGACGTCCGCAGGATCGTATCGTTCGGATTGAAAGGCGAATTCCAAGGTCGACTGTTCGTCGCCGAAGGTTATAGCCATATTGTTGTCGGAACACGGGTTTTTTATTCCGATGAATTTCGTTCCGCGATAGTCATAAATTCGAGCGCCGAAACTTTCGAGGGCGGCTCGCGTTTTTTCAATTCTTTCTTCTTTATTCATAACGCGTATATTATAACTCTAAACGTGGAAAAAGTAAAGGCATTGAACAAAAATAAAAATGTAAATAAAGTTACATAATTCCGTTGACAAATTAAAGATGTGGCGCTACAATATTTATAACAAACGGAGGAAAAATGGAAAAATCGGTATACAGCGTGATATTAAACGATTATCTCGTGGAAGAATTGGATAGGGTAGCGTTCAAAAGAGGAGTTAGTCGATCGGTTATGCTCAACAGAATTTTGGCGAATTATCTCGACGTAGAAACGCCGGAGTCGACGATCGAAAACGTTTTTAAGAGAATGGAAGAGTTTTTCTTGGCGGACGACGGAATGAGATTCGTCAACAACGCGTCGCTGTCGATGGCGTCGGTCGCGAGTTCGTTAAAGTATAGATATAATCCGACTTTGAAGTATTCGGTCGAACTCTTTCCCGCGGGAGATCTCGGGCAGCTCAAAATCTCTCTTCGTTCTAAAAATCCCGTTCTCTTCGATAAAATCGAAAAGTTTTACTCGCTTTACGTCGAACTTGAACGAAGCGTTATAGGCGAGCGGACTTATTTTTATCAAGACGGCAGATTTACCCGAGTTTTTCTCCGTCCGCTTTCGGCGAGCGCCGAGGAAATCGGAGAGTCTATTTCCTCTTTCGTAAAGGAGTTCGACGAATACTTGAAAATTTATTTTTTATCCGACGACGAATCGCAAGCGGCTCGCAAAGTCGCCGCGGCGTACGCTGATAATATTTCGAAAAAGAAGGTGATTTTATGAATACGCGTAATATGACGCAAAAGACGGTCGAGGCGCTTAACGCCGCGGCCGAGCAAGCGAGAGAATACGGGGATTCGGAGGTGTCTCAAGAGCGCGTTTTGAGCGTTCTTTTAAACGATGAGAACGGCTTGGCTCCTCAAATTTTCGCTAGAATGGGAGTTGACGTCGATTCGTTAAAAAACGACGTTAATCGACTTATGTCAAGACTTAATAAGACGAGCGGCGAGGGCGGAGAGAGAATTTCGAGGTCTTTGGGAGAGACTTTGTCGGCGGCTCAAAAGAAAGCCGAAGAAATGACCGACGAGTACGTTTCGGTCGAGCATATTCTTTACGGAATATTAGAAAATCCGACGGACGCAATCAAAGAGACGCTCGCGCGTCACGGGGTTACGACCGAAAAATTTATGAAGATTCTCGTCGAAATAAGGGGAAATACGAGGGTTACGAGCGACAATCCCGAAGCGACTTACGACGCTTTGAATAAGTACGGAACCGAACTCGTCGCAAAGGCTCGGAGCGGAAAAATCGATCCCGTTATCGGCAGAGACGAGGAGATAAGAAACGTTATCAGAATTTTGTCGAGAAAGACGAAAAACAATCCCGTTTTGATAGGCGAGGCGGGCGTCGGAAAGACTGCGATAGCCGAGGGGCTCGCGATCAGAATAATGAAGGGAGACGTTCCCGAGAATTTAAAAGATAGAAAGATTTTTTCGCTCGATATCGGCTCGCTTATCGCCGGAGCGAAATTTAGAGGCGAATTCGAGGAAAGGTTGAAAGCTGTCCTCGGCGAGATAAAAAAGAGCGAGGGGAAGATTATTCTCTTTATCGACGAACTTCACACGATCGTCGGAGCGGGAAAGTCTGACGGAGCGATGGATGCCGGAAATCTTTTAAAGCCGGCTCTCGCGAGAGGGGAATTGCATTGTATCGGAGCGACCACTCTCGACGAGTACAGAACTTATATTGAAAAAGATCCGGCTCTCGAAAGAAGATTTCAGCCGGTGATCGTCAACGAACCGACCGTCGAAGATACGATCGCGATTTTGAGAGGGCTTAAAGAGCGTTACGAAGTTTTCCACGGCGTTAAAATTCAGGACAACGCGCTCGTTTCCGCCGCCGCTTTGTCGGATAGATATATTTCCGATAGGTTTTTGCCCGATAAGGCGATCGATTTGGTCGACGAGGCGTGCGCGTCGATAAAGACCGAAATGAACTCGATGCCGTCGGAAATGGAAGACGTTTCGCGAAGGATAATGAAACTCGAGATAGAAGAGACTTCTTTAAAAAAGGAAAAAGACGCTTTGTCCGTACAAAGACTCGCCGATATTAGAGAAGAACTCGCTTCCTTGAGAGAGCGTTATTCGGTTATGAACGCAAAACTCGCGAACGAGAAAGAGACGATCGGAAAGGTTCAAAAACTCAGAGAGGATATAGAGGGTCTCGGCAGGGAAATTGAAGACGCGGAGAGGTCGTACGACTTGAATAAAGCCGCCGAATTGAAGTACGGAAAACTCCCCGAACTTAAAGCGGCTCTTGAAAAAGCCGAAGCGGCGGCGAAGAACGACGACGGGCTTCTTCACGATAAGGTTACCGAAGAGGACGTCGCGAAAATCGTCGGAAGATGGACGGGAATTCCCGTTTCGAAACTCATGGAAGGCGAACGCGACAAGCTCTTGAGGCTCGAAGATATTCTTCGGGAAAGAGTCGTCGGACAAGACGAGGCGGTTAGGAGCGTCGCCGAGGCGATTCTCCGCTCGAGAGCGGGAATTTCGGACGTTAATCGACCTATAGGCTCGTTTTTATTCCTCGGTCCTACGGGCGTCGGCAAGACCGAACTCGCGAAAACTCTTGCGAAAGCCTTGTTTGACGACGAGAAAAATATGATAAGAATCGATATGAGCGAATATATGGAAAAATTCTCCGTGTCGAGGCTTATCGGAGCGCCTCCGGGATACGTCGGTTTCGAAGACGGCGGACAGTTGACCGAGGCGGTAAGGAGAAAACCGTATTCGGTTGTTTTGTTCGACGAGATTGAAAAGGCGCACCCGGACGTATTCAATATTCTATTGCAAATTTTAGACGACGGCAGAGCGACAGATTCTCAAGGCAGAACGGTTGATTTTAAGAATACTATAATTATCTTGACGTCCAATCTCGGCTCGTCGGCGATTTTGGAGGGAATCGGAGAAGACGGAGAGATTAACTCGGACGCCAAACGAGAGGTTAACGAGTTGTTGAAAAAGTCTTTCAGACCCGAGTTTTTAAACCGTCTTGACGAAATCGTATTCTATAAACCGTTGACGCGAGGCGATATAGGAAAGATTATCGATGTTCTTTTAAAGGGGTTGTCGGATCGTTTAAAAGAAAAGAATATTTCGCTCGTCGTTACTTCGTTGGCAAAAGACTTTATCGTAGAGAACGGTTACGACCCGTCGTACGGCGCGAGACCCTTGAAGAGATTTTTGTCTCGCAACGTCGAAACTATGCTCGCGAAAAAGATTATCGGCGCATACTTCGAGCCGGGAGATTTGGCGATCGTCGATTACGACGGAGAGGGTTTGACCGTATATAAACAAAAGGGATAAATAGATTTTTTCGGAAAAAAGATTCGGAATCATAAAAATTCGTCCGCAGCGGTAGACAAAAAAAATTAAAAGCGCTATAATGCATAATTGTCGAGACGGACGTACGGTTGCGGCAGATTTTATCTGACGAGGAAAGTCCGAGCTCCGCACGGCAGAATGCCGCCTAACGGACGGTGAAGGTGACTTTAAGGAAAGTGCAACAGAAAACAACCGCAAGGGAAACCTTGTAAGGATGAAAAGGCAGGGTAAGAGCCTACCGGCGGTTCGGAGACGAAACGCGCAGTGTAAACCCCATTCGGAGCAAGATAGGGGCAGCCCGTAAGACAGCCGGTCGGGGTTGCCTAATAAAACGTCGCTTGAACTTGTCGGCAACGGCAAGTCTAGATAGATAACCGTATTAAATGACAGAACTCGGCTTACAGACCGTCTCGACATAATAAGAATACGTTCCTTTTGGGATGTTTTACCCCGAGAGTCTTTCGCTTGAGAGACTTTCGGGG
>CAZVPW010000064.1:0-7010 GCA_964629115.1 uncultured Acidiphilium sp. | reverse complement strand
TCCGCATATGACCGTTTACGACAACATGGCGTTCGGTCTTAAACTTCGCAAAATGCCCAAGGCTGAAATCGACGAGAAGGTTAAGGGAGCCGCGAGAATTCTCGGTCTCGAAAGTTATCTTCAAAGAAAGCCCAAGGCTCTTTCCGGAGGTCAAAGACAAAGAGTCGCGCTCGGAAGAGCGATCGTCCGCGAACCGAAGGTATTCCTTTTGGACGAACCTCTTTCCAACCTTGACGCGAAGCTCCGCGCTCAAATGAGAACCGAGATCACCAAACTTCACCACAGACTCGCTACCACCTTCATTTACGTTACCCACGACCAAGTCGAGGCTATGACGATGGGAACGAGAATTGTCGTTATGAAAGACGGTTTCATTCAACAAGTAGACGCTCCGCAAAAGCTTTACGATTACCCGGCAAACCTTTTCGTCGCCGGATTCATCGGGACGCCGCAGATGAACTTCTTCGACGCCAAGCTTAAGAGCGACGACGGCAAGACCGTTTACGTCGAGTTCTCGGGCAACAAGGTTATCCTTCCCAAGTCCAAATCCGACGCTATCATAAACAGAGACGAGTATATCAATACCGATAAGACGGTTGTATTCGGCGTTAGACCCGAAGACTTCCACGACGAAGAAAACTTTATCTCCAACAGCAGAGATACCGTTATCAACGTTAAAGTCGACGTCGTCGAAAAACTCGGAGCCGAGACTTTGCTTTACTGCAAATTCGCGACCGAAGATACCGTTAGCGGAGAAGACGAGGTTTCGAGCCTTATCGACGCTCCCACTCAATTGATCGCGAAAGTCGATTCCCGTTCCAAGACCGAGAGAAATCAAGTCGTCGAACTTGCTATCGACATTATGCACAGCCATCTCTTCGATAAAGAAACCGAACTCACCATTCTTGCCGGAGAGGGAACAAAGGCGTACGTTCCGCTTAAGGAAATCGAAAGACAAGCCGCCGCGGCGAACGCTCAAGAGAATACCGAAAAGACTTCTAAAATCGGAAACCTTCTCGGAAAGATCGGTTTGAAGAAAAAAGCCGCTTCCGCGGACGAAACTCCCGCAGGCGAGGCTCCCGTCGCTGACGACGCGGAAACTCCCGAAGCGTAAGTTTGATTAAATAGCGGCGAAGCCGTTAGAAAAAAGCGCCTTGATTCGAAAGACGAATCAAGGCGTATTTTATAGGAGGAAAGATATGATTCATTCGATGAGCGGCGGCGTTTTAGACTCGGACGAGCGTTTTACGGTAGTAAAGGCGCAGAGCGTCGTCGACGGAAGAACGGGATTTTATCTCGCGATCGAATTTATTCCGACCGTCGGCGATCGGGTCGTCGTCGAAACGCGCGGCGGAGGAATCGAAGAGGCTCTCGTAACGAGGGTGGATAAGAACGTGTCGAACAAATCCCTTCCGTTCTCGATAAAGAGAGGATTGAAAGTCTTGAGAAAGGCTTAACAAAATACAAACGAAAGAAGGGCAAGCGTCGTCGCTTGCTCTTCTTTTTTAAAAAATATAAAAAATAACCGAAAAACCGTTGACAAAAACAAAATGTAAGCATATACTAAAAACAGTTGAACAATTATTCAATTGTTTCATCGAAAAAACGGAGGAGTTATGAAGAGTCAAACCAAAGACGCGTTGGCAAGCGAAAGCCCGGGAGCGATGGCGAAAGAAGAGATTAAAGCTTTGACGATGTCGGAAGAGGTCGTTTACGACGTCGCTGAACTCTTTAAGGTTTTCGGAGACAGCACGAGAACGAGCATTTTGACCGCGCTTTTCGACAAGGAACTTTGCGTTTGCGAAATTTGCGAGAGGTTGAAAATGACCAAATCGGCTATATCGCATCAACTTCGCATTTTAAGACAGAGCAAACTCGTCAAAGCGAGAAAGGTCGGCAAGGAAGTTTTTTATTCCCTCGCGGACGAACACGTAGTAAAGATTTTCGAAATGGCGGTCGAACACGTCGTCGAATAAGGAGAAAAGAAATGAAGAAAGTTGTTAAGATTAAGAATATGGACTGCGCAAACTGCGCCGCCGCGCTTGAAAGAGCGATTGCAAAAATCGACGGCATAACTTCCGTAACCGTAAACTTTATGGCGGAGAAGATTGTTTTCGAATACGACGAAAGTAAGACGGGCGTGTTTGAAGAAATCAAGAAAGTCGCTCGAAAACTTGAACCCGATTGGGAAATAATCGGTCTATAAGTCGATTGTTTTTAAATAACGATAAAAAATACGAATATGAATAAAACAAAACGAAAAACCGCGCGCGTCGCCGTTGCCGCTATCTTTTTTGCCGTCTTGTTTGCGGCGGACAAAATTTGGGGGTTTAATTTCTATCTTTCGCTCGCGCTTTACGGTTGTTTATACGTCGCGTCGGGTTACGACGTGTTATATAAAGCCGCGAGGAATATTTTGCGCGGTAAAGTATTCGACGAGAATTTCTTGATGACGATAGCCTCTCTCGGCGCGTTTATATTGGGAATAGTCGAAGGAAGCGGGGATTTTGCCGAGAGCGTCGCGGTTATTCTTTTCTATCAAATCGGCGAACTCTTCCAAGATTACGCGGTCGGAAAATCGAGAAGGGCGATATCCGAACTCGCCGATATCAGACCGGATAAGGCGAGGGTTGCGCGCGACGGCGAAAAAGTCGAGGTCGATCCCGAAGAGGTCGTCGTCGGCGAAAGCGTCTTTTTGATAGCCGGAGAGAGAATTCCCGTCGATGGAACGATTGTAAAGGGAAGAGGCAATTTGAACGTCGCCGCCCTCACGGGCGAAAGTCTCCCCGTTTTCGTCAAGGAAGGAGATTCGGTTTTGAGCGGATCGATCGCTCTCGACGGGAACTTGGAAATTAGAGTCGAAAAAGAATTTTGCGACAGCGCGGCGTCGAGAATTATGGATATGGTCGAAAACGCGTCGGGAAGAAAGGCGAAAACTGAGAAATTTATTTCAAAATTTGCTAAGTATTATACCCCGTTTGTCGTCGGAGCGGCTCTCGCTCTCGCTTTGATTCCGCCCGTTATAGGGCTCGTTCTTGGAGACGGCGTTTCTTTCGCCGTTTGGGTAAAGAGGGCGTTGACGTTCCTTGTCGTAAGTTGTCCGTGCGCTCTCGTGATAAGCATACCGCTCGGATTTTTCGGCGGAATAGGCGGCGCGAGCGGTCGCGGAATTTTGTTTAAGGGCGCGTCGTATATCGAAAGTTTGGATAAGACGACGACCGTATTGTTCGATAAAACGGGCACGCTCACGACGGGCGAATTGTCCGTGAGCGGAGTTTATCCGACCGAAAGAAGAGAGGAGATTTTGAAGTACGCTTGCGTTTGCGAGTCCAAATCGTCTCACCCGATCGCCGCGGCGATAAGGAGCGCGTACGGCGGTTTTATCCCCGATTACGACGACGTCGAAGAGGTTGCCGGCAAAGGGATAATCGCTCGCGGAGAAAAGGAAATAGTCGTCGGAAACGCCGCGTTTTTGGAGGAACTCGGCATTTTGTTCGAACGCTCGAAAAATGTCGGAACGACGGCGTATATAGCGATTAACGGCGAATTTTACGGCGTAATAGAGTTAAACGATTCCGTGAAACCCAACGCGAAAGCGTCGATTGAATACTTAAAGAGATCGGGTGTTCGAGTCGCGATGTTAACGGGCGACAACGAGTCGGTCGCAAAGGCGGTCGCCGAGAGACTCGGCGTCGACGAATATTATTCCGAACTCTTGCCGCAAGACAAACTTGCTTTGGTTGAAAAGAAGATAAGCGAAAAGAAAGGCGGAGAGAAAGTGGCGTTCGTTGGAGACGGGATAAACGACGCCCCGACCCTCGCGAGGGCGGACGTCGGAATTTCGATGGGCGGAGTCGGAAGCGATATCGCGATAGAGGCGTCGGACGTCGTGTTGATGAAAGACGACGTTGCCGATATCGTCGCGGCGAAAAAGATAGCATCCAAGACGATGCGCATAGTTCGGGAAAATATAATTTTCTCGCTCGGCGTCAAAGCCGTCGCCCTCGTCTTGAGCGCGTTCGGTCTTGCCGGAATGTGGCTCGCCGTCTTTGCCGACGTCGGGGTCGCGGTTCTCGCGATACTCAATTCCACCCGCGCTTTGCGTTCGTAGACGGCTCGAGGGGCGATATTTGGTCGACCGCCGAAAAAACAAACTAAAATAATTGCGCGAAACCTTTAAATGCGCTATAATACGAACAAGTCGAATCGTTTTCGCTTAAAGCGTGGAAACGTTGCGATCGACGAAGACTCGCGCAGACGGCGCAAAGGCGTCGAAGAGGAGAAAAAAGATGGCTCTTTTTAGATTAAATCTCGTTTGGAACGACGATAGTAAAGATACGATAGTTTACAAATATCCCCTCAAGAATTTCGGAAGGGAAATAAACAATAAATCCACGCTCACGGTAAAGGAGTCGCAATGCGCGATTTTCGTGAGCAAGGGGCAAATTGCCGACGTGTTCGGACCGGGACTTTACAATCTCGGGACGGAGATTTTCCCCATTCTCTCCAAACTCGCCGGTTGGAAGTACGGCTTCCAAACGCCGATAACTTGCGACGTGTATTTCGTCAATTTAAAGCAGTTTACGAACGTTCAATGGGGAACTCGCAATCCCGTGATGACGAGCGATTCGCGTTTCGGTATGATAAGAATCAGATGCTTCGGAACTTTTTCGTATAAGGTCGACGATCCGGCGATATTCTTAAAAGAATTGTTCGGAACGAATTCTTCGTTTAAAACCGAGGATATCAACGATTTTTTGAAATCGATACTTCTTTCGGCTTTGTCCGATACCCTTGGCGAGAGCAAAGTTTCGGCTTTGGATCTCGCTGCCAACACGCTCGAGTTTAACGAACTTGTCAAAAGGACGGTTCAATCGAAGTTTAAAGAACTCGGATTCCAACTTGTCAACCTTTTCATAGAGAACATATCTCTTCCCGAAGAGGTTACCAAGGCTATGGACGAGCGTACTAAACTCGGAATTTTGGGCGATTCTACGGATACTCTTATGAAAGTTTCCGCCGCGGAAGCGATGAAATCGGCGGCGGCAAATCCGGGCGCGGGCGGAGCGTTTATGGCGGCCGGTCTCGGAGTCGGAGGAGGGGTCGGATTGGGTTCGATTATGGCGGACGCGATGGCTGCGAAAAAGACCGACGCGGCGAGCGGCGGAGCGAGGGCGGACGGTATCGTTTGTCCGTCGTGCGGCAAAACGGTCGCAGTCGGGTCTAAATTCTGTTCGGAATGCGGTCAATCGATTTTAAAAGGCGGATTTTGCTCGGAATGCGGAGCGAAAGTCGCCGTCGGAGCAAAATTTTGCCCCGAATGCGGAAAGAAACTTTAAAAAAATAAAAAGGAGATATAAAAATGGATAAAAAAATCACTGCCGACACTATTATCGTCGACGCTCTCGACATTAACCCCAACGCCGGAGAAATTCTCATGAGATACGGTATGCACTGCCTCGGATGCGCCATAGCGCACGGCGAAACGGTCGGAGAAGCGGCTGCCGTTCACGGGGCCGATCTCGACAAGATGCTCGAGGAACTCAACGCTATATAATTCGTTCGCCGCCTCTAAGCCGCAATGGTTTCGCGCGCGGAAGAATTAAAAGCGAGCGGTTGACCAATGCCGAATTTTCGTTCGGTTGGTCAACCGTTTTAAATCTGACGACCGTCCGACGAGGGCGATTTTTCGGGGAGACGAATAGGTGGAAAAAAACGAGAAAAACGAGTTTGAAGTAATCGAAGGGGCGAAAGGCGTTGAAGTCGATTCGGAAAAATGTCCGAGTTGTGGCGGAAAAATGGCGTTCGACCCCGATTCTCAAATGTTAAAATGTCAATATTGCGGCTTTTTCAAGCGCGTTTTGAAAAATACGAACGTCGCGGAGAACGATATCGAAAAAGGGTTTGCCGAATCGGAGAAATGGGATAAAAACGAACGAGCGACCTATAATTGTCAAAACTGCGGCGCGACCATAATAACGGCGGTTGACGAACACGCGGCGATATGTCCTTATTGCGGAACGTCCTCGGTTGTCAAAAGCGGAAGTTTCGACGGGATAAAGCCCCATGCGGTCATTCCTTTTTCGGTTTCCGCCTCTCAAGCGGTCGCTCAAGCGAAAAAGTGGGCGAAGAAGAAACTTTTTGCTCCGAGCGCATTCAAAAAGAGCATTGTCGTTGAAAACGCTCGCGGCGTATACGAGCCGTGTTTTACGTTTGACAGTCAAACGTATTCTTTTTACGAAGGTCGAGTCGGAGACAGAAGGACGCGCGTCGTCGGGTCTGGGAAAAACAGACGAACCGAGACATACGTCGTTTACAGAAGAGTTTCGGGTAAATACGACAAGTTTTTCGACGACGTGACGATTGCCGCGAACGAGGATTTGAGCCAAAAAGTTCTCGATAATCTTTCGCCGTACAAAGCCAAAGACGCGTGCGTTTACGAGAGCAAGTATCTCGCCGGATACGTCGCCGACGGCTATACGAAAGATTTGAAGACGACGTGGAGGGAGGCTCGAGTCGGTATGGATTCGAAAATCAGACGGGATATAGTTTCGAGTCTTTGTTGCGACGTCGTCGACTATCTCAACGTGTCGACCGAGTATGAAGACGTCAAGTTCAAATATATGTTGATTCCCGTGTACTTGATGAATTTCCCTTTTAAGAAGAAGAAATATCGAGTGTTTGTTAACGGAAGCACGGCGAAAATTTACGGAAAGACGCCGATATCTCCTTTAAAAACCGTTCTTGCTTCGGTTATAGGGGTTCTTTTGGCGGCGGCTCTCGCTTGGGTTTTTTCGAATATATAGACGAGTTTTTAGCCGTTGGCGAGAGCGAGAACGGGCGCTTTCGGGTTAACCGACGGCTTTTTCGGTCGGTTTCGCGTCCTTTTCACCAAATTAACGAAAAAAGCCGTTTACTTAGGTTGACAAGAACGGATAATAAATGTAAAATAATATTTGAATAAATAATGGCTGAAAATCTCACAAATTTGATGAAAAACTTTAATCTAC
>CAZVPW010000063.1:0-7341 GCA_964629115.1 uncultured Acidiphilium sp. | reverse complement strand
GTCGCAAACAGTGATAGAACGGTTATTTCCATAAAAAGACATATGGGAAGCGACTATAAAGTTGCGATCGACGACAAGAAGTATTCGCCCCAAGAGATCTCGGCGATGGTTCTCGCAAAACTTAAAAAAGACGCCGAAAGCTATCTCGGCGAAACGGTAAAAGACGCCGTTATCACTTGCCCGGCATATTTCACGGACAGCCAAAGACAAGCGACCAAAGACGCCGGAAAAATTGCCGGACTTAACGTTCTTCGTATAATCAACGAGCCTACCGCGGCGGCGCTCGCGTACGGGCTCGACAAAGACAAGACCTCGCACAAGGTTATGATTTACGACCTCGGCGGCGGAACGTTCGACGTTTCCATTCTCGATATCGGCGACGGAGTTTTCGAAGTTCTCGCGACCAACGGCAACTGCGCTCTCGGCGGAGACGATTTCGACAATAGAATTATGGATTACGTCGTAGCCGACTTCAAGGCTAAAGAGGGCGTAGATATTTCTAACGACAAAATGGCGATGCAAAGAATTAAGGAAGCGGCGGAAAAGGCGAAAATCGAACTTTCCAGCATGAGTTCCACAAATATCAACCTTCCTTTCATAACCGCCGACGCAAACGGTCCCAAGCACTTGGACGTTACTCTGACCAAGGATAAGTTCGACACGATGACGGGCGACTTGGTCGAGGCGACCAAAGTTCCCATGCGTCAAGCGATGAAGGACGCCGGACTTTCTTACTGCGATATCGAAAAGGTTATTTTGGTCGGCGGATCGACCAGAATCCCCGCGGTTGTCGCGGCGGTTAAATGCGAGACCGGAAAAGAGCCGTTCAAGGGCATTAACCCCGACGAATGCGTCGCGATCGGCGCGGCTATTCAAGGCGGCGTTTTGACGGGCGAAGTTAAAGACGTTCTTCTTCTTGACGTTACCCCGTTGTCTCTCGGAATCGAGACTCTCGGCGGAGTATTTACCAAACTTATCGACAAAAACACGACTATCCCCGTAAAGAAATCTCAAGTATTCTCGACCGCGGCGGACAATCAACCCGAAGTTACCATTCACGTTTTGCAAGGCGAGAGACAATTTGCCAAAGACAATAAGTCGCTCGGTCAATTCAACCTTACGGGAATTGCTCCCGCTCCCAGAGGAATACCTCAAATCGAAGTTACTTTCGATATCGACGCCAACGGCATAGTTCACGTTACGGCAAAAGACCTCGGAACTCAAAAAGCCGCGGATATAACCATTACGTCTTCGACCAACCTTTCGGACGAGGATATCGAGAAAGCCGTTAAGGAAGCCGAAATGTAAGAAGCCGAGGATAAAAAGAGAAGAGAAGCGGTCGACAATAAGAACAAACTCGACAGCCTTATCTTCCAAGTCGAAAAGACGGTTAAGGACAGCGGAGACAAGATAAGCGACGAAGATAAAACGACCGTTGAAAACGCCGTAAAAGAAGCGAAAGACGCTCTTGCGACCGACGACAACGACAAGATAGTCACGGCGACCGAGAAACTTTCCAACGACGTTCAAGGCGTATTCGCCAAGTTGTATCAACAAGCGGCGCAACAAGGTCAACCCGGCGCTCAAACGGACGACGGAGATACCGAATTCCATCAGTAAAAAAGACTTTTGTCGCGAGCAAAATCATGCTCGCGACAAATCGCTAAAAAGAGAAAACAACGACGGCTCGGTTGACGCCGAACGTCGCGTAAAATAAGGAATATATGTCTAAAAATCATTACGAAACGCTTGGCGTCGACAGAAAGGCGAGCGCGGACGAGATAAAGTCGGCTTACAGAAAACTTGCCAGACAATATCACCCCGACTTGCATCCGAACGACGAAGAATGCGCGAAAAAATTTAAAGAGATAAACGAAGCGAACGAAATATTGTCCGATCCGCAAAAAAGAAGTCAATACGATTACGAACTCGATAACCCCAACGCCGGAGGCTTCGGAGGCTTCGGAGGCGGTTCGGCGGGAGGTTTCGGCGGAGGTTTCGGCGACATCTTCGGCGATATCTTCGGCTCGTTTATGGGCGGCGGCTCGGGAGGACGCGAAAGAGCTGTTCGCGACGGAGACGATATAACTCTCGAAGTCGAACTCTCTTTCCTCGACGCGGCGAAAGGTTGCAAAAAGGACATAAGTTATTCGAGAAAAGAGCCTTGTCCCGACTGTAGATCGACGGGCGCGAAAAACGGAACGCAATATAAAACTTGCGACAAATGCAAGGGCTCGGGAACGATACAATACGTAACCGGCAACAGCATTTTCAGATCGGTTCGCCAAGCGGCGTGCGACGCGTGCGGAGGAACGGGCAAGAATATAATCGAAAAATGTCCGACTTGCGGAGGTAGAGGATATCAACGTAAGACGACGACAATCAACGTCGCCATACCCGGCGGCGCGGACAACGGCAGTTATATAAGAAAGAAAGGATACGGCGAGGCGTCGACGAACGGCGGTCAAGCCGGAGATCTTATCGTGACTTTTAAGATCTTGCCGCACAAGATATTCAAACGCAAGGGATTCGATCTTTACGTCAATCTTCCCGTGAGTTTTGCGACCGCCGCTCTTGGCGGAAAGGTTCAAGTTCCGACGCTCGACGACGTCGTATGGGTAGATATCCCCGAAGGGTCTCAAACGGGAAAAACCATTACGATTAGAGGCAAGGGCATAACCTCGCGTCTCGGATCGGGCAACTTGATAGTTACCGTAATCGTCGAGGTTCCGTCTAAGTTGACGAGGGCGCAAAAACAAAAACTCGCCGAACTCGAATCGGATATGGAAGTTAAGCAATACGATAAAATGAAAAAGTACGACGATTCGATGCAATCGTTATACGGAAAAAAACCTTACCAAAAGTAAGAGAAAACGCTCCGCAAAGTTTTGCGGAGCGTTTTTTGCGTTTCTTGCGAGAAACGAAGTTTAGCGTTTTAAGTTGGTTGCGAGAGAGACGAGGCTTAGCGTTTTATGCCGTAAATCGTCGAGCGAGCGCTTTTTAAAGAGTCCGCAGCGTTCTCCGAAAGGGGTTTTAAAGACTCCTTATAATCGTGGTGGGCGCAAAATTCGTCGAGCGAATTTTCGAGCGAGTCGAGCCTTTTTCGCATAGCCGCGAAAATTGTCGAGAGGTATTCTTTTTGTTTGTTCCCGGCTTCGGACGAATACTGTAAAAGACGAGCGTAATGCTCGATACAAAAACCGCCGCCTTGTTCGATTCTCTCCTTAAACTTAGGGTCGTCTTTAAAGACTCTCGGAATGGTTTTATAGTATCTCGTCATGGTGTCGTCTAAATAACGGCAGACGACGCAAGTGGTTTGGGATTTTAAAATCTCTTCCGCTTGTTTTTTTGCTTTTGCGGCGTTAATCGGCTTATAGACCAACTTGTCCGTATGTTTTTTGAGTCTTGTCGACACTTGAAGAGCAAGTCCGAGTTTTGACTGCATAGAGTAAAGTTTGTCGAAATGTTCTTGGCAAAATCCAAGAGCGTTGGTTTCGCGCCTGGTCGAATCTTCCATAACCCCCTCGCCGAGATATTGTTCGGAGAGCCTCTCGTTGACGACCGCTCGGATTCGGCAGAGCGGACAGACCTTGCTATGGTCGAAATGCTCGTATACGAGCATCGTTCCTATATGATATCCCATCAGTCGATACGTCCCGTCAAATGCCCTTCGGGGTTAAGGTTTTCAAAATTGTTTTGACGAAGAGCCTCGTAAAGGGATAACGCGACCGAATTCGAGAGGTTTAAACTCCTCAAGTCTTGCCACATCGGTATGCGAAGCGTCGCGTCGTAATGTTCTTTCAAGAGAGATTCGGGAAGTCCTCGAGTTTCTTTTCCGAAGACGAGAAAATCGCCGTCTTTGAATTTTGCGTCGGAGTATACTTTCGATCCCTTAGTCGAGAAAAAGTAAAAATTTGCGGTATCTTTGTATTTTTCGTATAATTCGGCGAAGGAATCGTAATACGAGACGTTGAGATACCGCCAATAATCAAGTCCGGCTCTTTTTAAGGTTCTGTCGGATATTTCGAATCCGAGCGGTCTGACGAGGTGCAAAGCCGTGTGAGTCGCGGCGCAAGTTCTCGAGATATTTCCGGTGTTTTGGGGAATTTCCGGTTCAACCAGTACGATGTTAAACATATTTCGTCCTTTTCTTTTGTTTATCTATTTAATCTTATTTTTGTCGTTTTAAGCGAGAATTCGAAAACCGATCTCAGTTCGAAAACACCGTCTTCGTTGCGTGGAATCAGGTTGCCTTGAACGTCGGTCGCAATCGCTCGGTTTTTGCATACGAGAAGAATAGGGAAGCCTAAGAGGTAAGAATAGGCGCGGAGAATGGAATAATTTATGTCTTCGACGTCGCTTTTTTTCATCGCGACGACGAAATCCGCTCCGCAAACGGCAAATGATTTAAAAAGTTCGTATCTATACAGGTCGTCGCCGATCGCCACGGCGAATTTCCCCGATCTCGTGTCGTAGAGTTTTCCGAACGCTCCGGGCATATACGGACCGTTGCTCATCGCGACCGTCATATCGCTGACGCCGAGCAGTTTTCCGTCGTCGAAGACCCCGGCAGAGTGTTTAATTATACCGTAATTATCCGTATCGAACGCCGAAACGACCGTTTTCCCCGTCGTCTCGGAGTAGACGGCGAGTTGTTTAAGTCTGTTCGAGTCCCCTTTTAATTCGCTTCCGTAGTTTATAATTTCGTTTCCGTTAAAGCCGAACGCGATCATATCGTAATCGGCGTTTTTTCGGTTTTTACCGATCGTCGAATTGGCGTTGATGACTTTCGCTTTCATTTTTGCCCTCTTTAGCCATAATATTCGGGCGTTTTAAAAATTGTTAACCGAAAGACGATCGCGAAATCGAGGGAAAAGAAGCCGAAGCGAGGGGCGGTTAATGCGCGAGATCGTCGCGCGCTTCGTCGACCGAACGAGAGAAGAAGTCGTCGCAGGCTTTTTTGAGTTCTTTCGCGGAGACGATTTTTAGAGCCTCTTGTTTAAATTGCGAGGCGTTTTTTTCCCTTTTTAAGTAGAGACAGAGTTGTTTTCGGAAAACGACGGCGGCGTATCTGTCGTCATATTCCGTCAAAAGTAGGTCTATATGTCGATTAACGAGGTTTTTTTTGTCTTCGGTAATCGGTTTGTTTAAAATTTCGGCGAAAAGGGTAGGCTTTTCCAAGGCTCCTCTCGCAAGCATAATTCCGTCGGCTCCCGTTTGGTCGAGAAGTTTTTCGGCGTCTTGAACGGTAAATACTCCGCCGTTAGCTACGACGGGAATTTTAACGGCTTGTTTGGCTTTGGCGATTTGTTCGAAGTTGACGTCTCCGGCGTAAATTCGGTCGCGAACTCTGCCGTGAACGGTAATCATTTTCGCTCCGCCTTGTTCGAGGGCTTTTGCAAAATCGGCGGTCACGAATTGATTTTCCTTTATTCCGATTCTCATTTTACAAGTTATCGGCTTTCCGCTCTTCGAACATTCTTCGACGATTTTTTGAGCGAGAGACGGGGAGTTTAGGAGAGCGCTTCCTTCGCCGTTGTTGAAAATTTTCGGCATCGGACAACCGAAGTTGACGTCTATAACGTCGAATTTTTCGAGATATTCCGATTCGATCGCTCGACGCATAACGACGGGGTCGTTTCCGAAAATTTGAGCGCATTTGATTTTTTCGACGGGCGAGGTTTTGAGAAGAGCCTTAGTGTTGTCGCTTCCGTAAACAAGGCCTTTGGCGCTTACCATTTCGGTAAAAGTCAGCCCGGCGCCGTATTCGGCGCAGATTTGTCTCGTCGCAAAGTCGGAAAATCCGGCGAGGGGAGCGAGAAAGACGTTGTTTGGAGTCTCGAAGTCTCCGATTTTAATACTTTTTACTTTCATTGTAATATGCGTCTAACTCTTCCGCCGAAAGGCTTTTCATATTTTTCCCGTCCTTTAAGACGAGTTCTTCGGTCTTTTTGAATCTTTTCAAGAATTTATCGGTCGCGTCGTTCAATGCGAGTTCTCCGTTGACTCCGAGGAGTCTGACGAGGCTTACGGCGGCGAAAAGGAGATCGCCCGATTCTTCGTAGACGCCTTTTGCGTCGCCTTTTTCAACCTCGGCGAGAACTTCGTAAAACTCTTCCTTGACCTTGTCCGCCGCTTGATCGGCGTCGGCAAAATCCATATTGTATTTAGCCGATCTCGAGCCGACTTTGTGGGCTCTTAACACGGACGGAAAACTCTTCGGGATTGCCGAGAGGTAGTCGTAGCCGCTTGCGTATCCCTTTTCTTTTTGTTTATTCTTTTCCCAAGCGTCGAGAGCTTCTTTTTCGTTTGCGGCGACGTCCGCTCCGAAAATGTGCGTGTGTCTCGAAATGAGTTTTTCGCAAATTCCGCTGAGGGCGTCGTTAGTTGTGAAATCGCCGTTTTCTTCGGCGAAGCGTATATAGAAAAATGCTTGTAAAAGAACGTCTCCGACTTCTTCGAGTTCGGCGACTTTGTCGTTTGTCTTTATGGCGTCGAGAAGTTCGTAGGTTTCTTCGACCGTGTTTTGCATTATGCTTTCGGGCGTTTGCGCTCTGTCCCAAGGGCAGCCGTTTTCCGAGCGGAGAATTTTGAGAATTTCGCTTAAGTCGTCGTAATCGAATCTTTGTTTTTCGATTAAATCGAGTTTGTCGACGACGATTGCGCAAGATCCGTCGAAATCGTCGTCGCGGTCGATTTCGTATAGTTTAATTTTGCGAGCGACTCCATTTTTTATTTTAATGCAGGGAATTTCGTCTCCGAACTTATCCGAAAGCGCAAGTTTGATCGCGCTCGCGATAAATTGGCAATCGACGTCAAAGACGACGACGGGCAAAGAGATTTTTGCGGACGCGACGTCGTAAGCCGAAATTCCCGTATAGGGAGACGAGACGTTCGCGACGTCGGCAAAAAAGGTCGACTTGGGGATTCCGGGAATAATCTCGGCGTCCGTGCGTTTTTTTCTTATGATAGAGCAAGACGCGTCTTCGGAAACGTCGCCCTCGACGAGATAGACGACGTTGGCTTGCTTGGCTTGATCGAGAACGGCTTTTGCGAGGTTTTTCGACAAGGTGTCGAAATTTCGCGATTTTTCGTATATAAAATCAAGCGACTCGTAGTTTATTCCAATTTCGGTCAACCATTTTCCGATTGGGTTTTCCGCCGTTCTCAAAATAACTTTATCGGCGTTTTTCGCTTCTTCCAAGGCTCTCAGAGACATATCTTTCGGGCAGAGTCCGACGCCCGCTAACGTAAGTTTCATTGAAGTGTTTCCCGTTATTTTTGTTATATAATATACTTATAATATATACTAAATTTATGAAAATCGCAACCAAATAACAG
>CAZVPW010000062.1:0-7665 GCA_964629115.1 uncultured Acidiphilium sp. | reverse complement strand
GGTATATATTACTTAGAGTACAACTCGACAATCATCTGTTCGGTAATTTGCGAATCGATATCCTCTCTCGTCGGAAGCGCAAGAACTTTTCCTTCTAATTTTTCGGAATCGAAATCAACCCATTTAGGCATTTTTCCGCTCTTCGCGGCGCCCTTAAGAGCCTCGAAATAAGGCGAGGACTTCTTTCCTTCTTTAACGGAAATAACGTCGCCGACTTTAACTTGAAAAGAAGCAATGTCGACGGGTCTGCCGTTAACGTTGAAGTGAGCGTGAGTTACGAGTTGGCGAGCTTGACTTCTCGAAACGGCGACGCCCATTCTGTAGACGACGTTGTCGAGTCTTCTCTCCAAAAGGGAAAGCATGTTTTCGCCGGTGATTCCCTTCATCTTATCGGCTTTCTCGTAATAGTCTCTGAATTGACTCTCCAATACGCCGTAAATTCTCTTCGCCTTTTGTTTCTCGCGAAGTTGCATTCCATACTCGGAAACCTTCTTTCTGTCGGCTCCGTGTTGTCCGGGAGCGACGGGACGTTTTTCAAACGGACAAGAAGTCTTGTAGCATTTGTCGCCCTTCAAGAATAACTTACCGCCCTCGCGTCTGCACAAGCGGCATTTTGCATCAGTATATTTAGCCATTTCTTATTACCTCCCTATTAAACTCTACGACGTTTCGGCGGACGGCATCCGTTGTGCGGAATGGGGGATACGTCTTGAATAAGAGTAACTTCCAAACCTACGTTTCCGAGAGCCCTTATAGCCGATTCTCTGCCCTGTCCGGGTCCTTTTACGAATACTTCGACAGAACGAAGTCCGTGTTCCATCGCTGCCTTTGCCGCGGTTTCGGCGGCTTGTTGAGCGGCGAACGGAGTGCTCTTTCTCGATCCTCTGTAACCGAGAGCGCCCGAACTGCAGTGAGCGAGGTCGTTTCCGTTCATATCGGTGACGGTAACGATAGTGTTGTTAAAGGAGGACTTAATGTGTACCTGACCTTTGTCAACGTTTTTGAGTTCTTTACGTTTCTTTACGACTTTCTTAACAGCCATTTCTTAGCCCCTCCTTTAATTATTTAGTCGCGGTCTTTTTCTTAGCGACCGTACGACGCGGACCCTTTCTGGTTCTCGCGTTTCTCTTCGAACTTTGACCTCTGACGGGAAGACCCTTTCTGTGTCTTACGCCGCGGAAGCAACCGATTTCCATAAGTCTCTTGATGTTGAGACTTACTTCGCTCTTAAGTTCGCCCTCGACCTTGAGGTTGTGTTCGATATAATCTCTGAGTTTAGCAACGTCGTCCTCGGTGAGGTCTTTAACCCTCGTGTCGGGATTGACGCCCGTCGCTTTTAAAATCTTAGCAGCCGTAGGTCTGCCGATACCATAAATATAGGTGATACCGATTTCTACGCGCTTTTCTCTTGGTAAATCTACGCCGGCAATACGAGCCATTTTGTATATCCTCCGAATTTTTTAAAAATTTGATTTGTTGTTTCGGTTTCCCGAGAAATTGAAAAGTAATTAACCTTGTCTTTGTTTATGGCTCTTGTTCTTGGAGCAAATAACCATAACCTTTCCTTCTCTCTTAATGACTCTGCACTTATCGCACATAGGTTTCACTGATGGTCTTACTTTCATTTTTTAATCCTCCGATTTAAGTTTAATTAACAAAATTGTCAGTTTTTGCTACGCCAGACTATCCGACCTTTAGTCAGATCGTAAGGGCTCATTTCTATCTTAACCGAATCGCCGGGTATTATTTTTATATAATTCATACGCAACTTTCCGGAGATATAGGCAGTTATCATATAACCGTTTGACAACTTAACTTTGAACGTAGCGTTGGGCAACGCTTCTTCGATAACGCCTTCCGCCTCTATAACGTCGTCTTTTGACACAATTTACTCCTCCAATTTTATTTCGGACGGGGTCCCCGCCCCGGTTTGTTAACGGCGCTTTTAGTGTCTTCCTTTAAAGTTAAAAAGTTTACGCTTTTTACCATCAGATTTCCGCGCCGTTCGTTATTTCTTACAAGGTGAGTATTTCTACTCCGTTATCCCCTATAAGAACGGTGTTTTCGTAATGCGCCGACGGTTTTCCGTCGCTCGTTACGCATTTCCACCCGTCTATGTCCACCTCGTAGCCGCCCATATTTATCATAGGCTCTATCGCGATGGTCATATTTCTCTTCAAGCGTACTCCGACGCCCCTTCTGCCGTAATTGGGAACGGACGGGTCTTCGTGCAAATGACGACCGACGCCGTGTCCGACCATATCTCTTACGACCGAGAAGCCGTTCTTTTCCGCGTGTTCTTGTACTTGCGCTCCGATATCGCCGAGGGCGCTTCCGATGCAAATACCTTTTATTCCTTCAAAGAAACATTCTCTCGTTACGTCGACGAGTTTTTTCTTCTCGGGGCTTGTCTTCCCGAGGCAAAAACTTCTCGCCGCGTCTCCGTGGAATCCGTTGAAAAACGCTCCGACGTCGACGCTGACTATCTCGCCTTCTTCGATTATTCTATCCGAAGGAAATCCGTGAACGACTTGTTCGTCTATCGATATGCAAGTCGCCGCCGGAAAGCCGCCGTATCCTAAAAACGAAGGTCTCGCTCCGCAAGACGTTATATAATCGTGAGCAATCTTGTCGAGTTCCCTTGTGGTCATTCCGACCTTAATTTTGTCTTCGACGAGTTTCAGAACGTCCCGTACTATCGCGCACGGTTTTCTCATCGACTCGATTTCTTCGTCGCTTTTGATATATATCATTTTTAGCCCAGCTTTTCTATTATAGCCGCGAATACCGCGTCTATGTCTCCGTCTCCGTTTACCTCGACGAGTTTTCCTTTCGTCTTGTAATAATCGATGAGCGGAGCGGTTTGGTTAACGTAAACGTCGAGTCTCTTCGCTACGGTCTCTTCGTTATCGTCGGCTCTTTGAATAAGTTCTCCTCCGCATTTGCAAGTCGAACTTCCGTTCAAATAGTCGATATGATAACTTTCTCCGCACTTGGAGCAAACCCTTCTTCCCGTTATTCTCGCGCAGAGTTTATCGAGAGGAACGTCGATGTTTACGACCGCGTCAATCTCGGAGAAGGCGCTCAAAGCCTCGGCTTGAGCGACCGTTCTCGGGAAACCGTCGAGAAGATAACCGTTTTTGCAGTCGTCTTTCTCGATTCTTTCCTTTACGATTCTGACGGTAACCTCGTCGGGAACGAGTTGCCCTTTGTCTATATAGGACTTAGCCTCGATTCCGACGGGAGTTTTTTCTTTAATATTGCTTCTGAATATGTCGCCCGTGGATATATGCGGTATGGAATATCTCTCCGCAAGCCCTACCGCTTGCGTTCCCTTTCCCGCTCCCGGCGCGCCCAATAAAATGACGTTCATCTTACTTGAGGAATCCTCTGTAATTCTTAGCCATAATCTGCGATTCGAGAGCCGTGTTGAATTCGATCGCTACGGATACTACGATGAGCATACCGGTCGCGCTGAACGAACCGCTCGTCGCCGCTCCCGGCAATATGGCGTTGAACACCAAAGACGGGATAAGAGCGAGAATCGCGAGGAATATCGCTCCGAAAAGCGTGAGTCTGTCGGAAACCTTTTTGAGGTAATCCGCGGTCGGCTTTCCGGGTCTGATTCCGGGGATAAATCCGCCGTTTTGTTGAATGGTCTTGGATATATCTTCGGGATTGAATTGAATTTGCGAATAGAAGAACGCAAAGAACAAGATGAGCAAGCAGAGAATAATCGAGTAGAAAGGATATCTCGACGAAGAGCCGAGCCATTTCTGCCAGAACGCCATAAACGAATCCCAACCGAACAAAGTTCCCAAAAGTTCGGGGAAAGAAAGAATGGAGAACGCGAAGATGAGGGGCATAACGCCGTTTGCGTTGACCTTTATCGGAATCTCGGTGGATTGTCCGCCGTACATCTTTCTTCCTTTAACTTGCTTCGCGTATTGAACTTTAATCTTTCTTTCGGCAAGTTCTACCCATACGATCGCCGCGAAGACGACGACCATGATAAGAACGTAAGCGATGAATTTCCAAAGCTCTTCTTTATCGAGTCCGCTCGTCGCGAATATGAGTTTGAACTCAGCCATAACGAACGTCGCGAAGGACGCGATGATACCCGCGAAGATGAGAAGGGAAATACCGTTAGAAATACCGTATTCGGTTATTCTCTCTCCTATCCACATGGTTACGCACGAACCCGCGGTATAGAAAAGAACCATTATGATATAACTGAGAACGACGGGGAATCCGGTCGAACCTTTGTGTCCACCGATGATATCGGCAAGACTCGCAAAGTTATTCGTTCCCGAACTTGCGCCGTAGCTGACGAGTATTCCTATCGATTGAATAATCGCGAGGAGAATGGTTACGTATCTCGTGAGAGCGGAAATCTTTCTCCTGCCTTCTTCGCCTTGTTTGGATAATCTTTCGAGAGGCGGAATTGCCACCGCAAGAAGTTGCATAATGATCGAAGAGTTAATGTACGGTCCGATACCCATCGCGAACAAAGTTCCGTTGGCAAGCGATCCGCCCGTCATCATACTCATTATGCTTAAATAAGAGGTCCCTTTCAACTGTTCCGACGACAGAAGCGTCGTTCCTACGCCCGGTACGGGGATATAACTCCCCACCCTGTAAAGGAGTAAAAATAACAGCGTCCAGTAGATCTTGATTCGAATTTCTTTGACTTTAAACGCGTTTTTTAACGTCTCAAACATTTTCTACCTCCGCTTTTGAAGAAGTTATTAAACTTCTTCCGCCGAGCCGCCCGCCGCTTCGATAGCTTCCTTTGCGGATTCGGAGAATTTCGCCGCCTTAACGGTCAACGCTACGTCGAGTTTGCCTCCGCCGAGAACTTTAAGTCCCGCCGCGTTCTTAACCTCTTTGATAAGACCGTTTTCAAGCAATACGTCGTAATCGACTACCGTTCCGGCTTCGAATACGGAGAGTTTGTCGAGATTGACTACGGCGTAAACAACTCTGAAATGGTTGTTGAAACCGCGCTTCGGCACTCTACGGGTCAAAGGCATTTGTCCGCCTTCGAATCCCGGTCTAACGCCGCCGCCGCTTCTCGCCCATTGACCTTTGTGACCTTTTCCGCTCGTTTTGCCGAGTCCGGATCCGATTCCGCGGCCCAATCTCTTTTTGGAAGTTCTTGCGCCCTCTGCGGGCGTTAAGTTATCAAGTCTCATTGCCATACCTTCCTTATACGTTCTCGACCTTTACCATGTGCGAAACGAGAGCCAATTGCCCCTCGAGAGCGCCGTTAACGGTAAAAATCTTGGACTGGTTTATTTTTTTAAGACCTAAAGCAGCGATAGCAGCCTTCTGCTTTGGAAGGCATCCGATCGAGCTTCTTACGAGAGTTACTTTAACTTGTTTTTCCATTTTAAAGCGCCTCCTTAACCTAAAATCTCTTCGGCGGATTTTCCGCGAAGCGCGGCTACTTCCTCGACCGTTTTAAGCTCGTTGAGTCCCGCGATTACGGCTTTAACCATATTTACGGGGTTCGACGTTCCGTGAGATTTAGTTCTGATATTCTTTATTCCGGCAGCTTCCATTACCGAACGGACGGGTCCGCCCGCGATAACTCCGGTACCTTCTTCGGCGGGCATCATGAGAACCGAGCCTCTTCCGAATTTACCGTTAACCGCGTGGGGAATGGTCGTTCCGACGAGGGAAACTTTGCGCATAGCCTTCTTCGCTTGCGCGGTAGCCTTTTCGATTGCTTCGGGAACTTCGTTAGCCTTTCCGCTTCCGCAACCTACCTTGCCGTTTTCGTCGCCAACTACTACGAGAGCGGCGAAACGCATTTTACGTCCGCCCTTTACGACTTTCGTGATACGGTTGACGGCTATGAGTTTTTTGCAAAGACCGTCGTCGCGATCTTGCTTTCTTTGAGGTCTGTTATTATCTCTTGCCATTTTTCGCTCCTCCTCTTAGAATTTCAAGCCGCCTTCTCTGGCGCCGTCTGCTAAACTTTGTACTCTACCGATGTAAAGATATCCGGCTCTGTCGAATACGACCGTGTCGATACCTTTTGCGATAGCTTTCTTCGCGAGTTCGATTCCGACGATTTTAGCTTGCTCGCTCTTGGTCTTGCCCGAGATCATGTCGGCTACGACCTTATCTCTAGTCGAGCAAGCGACGAGGGTGTTGCCCTTAACGTCGTCGATTATCTGCGCGTAAATGTTGTTGAGACTTCTGTAAACGCAAAGTCTGGGACATTCCGCGGTTCCGGAAATCTTAACTCTGACTCTGGCGTGTCTCTTCTTTCTATCCGTATTTTTATCAATCTTAGATATCATATCAGTTTACTCCTTATTTACCCGCCGTCTTTCCTTCCTTACGCTCTATGGTCTCGTCTTTGTAAGCGATACCGTAGCCGTGATAAGGTTCGGGCTTTCTGATCGATCTAATATTCGCGGCGATTTGTCCGACGAGAACTTTGTCCGTTCCTTTGACGCTGATTTCCGTCGGGGAAACGGCGGTCAAAGTGATTCCGTCGACTGCTTTAACAACGACGTTGTGGCTGAATCCGACCGACATGGTAATATCCTTGCCGGTTTGAGAAATCTTCCAACCTACGCCGTTAACCACGAGCGATTTTTCATATCCTTTGGTAACGCCGACCACCATATTGTGGAGAAGCGCTCTGTACAAACCGTGTTTCGCTCTGACCGACGCTTCGTCGTTCGCTCTTTCTACGCGAGCGACGTCTCCGTCGATTTTGAACGATATAGCGGCCGCGTCGTAATCTTGAGTAAGAGTACCGAGAGGTCCTTTTACCGTAAGCAAGCCGTTATCTGCCGTTAAAGTTACGCCCGCCGGCAAAGCGACCGGCTCTCTTCCTATTCTTGACATTGTTCGACCTCCTTACCAGACATAGGCAAGCACTTCGCCGCCGTGATTCGACTTTCTTGCCGCCTTGTCCGTCATAACGCCCTTCGGGGTAGAGATTATCGCGATTCCGAGTCCGCCGAGAACTTTGGGAAGTTCTTCGCAGCCCGCGTAAATTCTAAGTCCGGGTTTGGAAATTCTCTTAAGCCCGTTGATGACTTTCTCGCCCTTGGGTCCGTATTTCAATTCGATTACTATTTTTCCTTGAACGTCGCCGTCTTCTTTAACGACGTCGTATTTGGAAATGTAACCTTCGTCTAAAAGTATCTGCGCGATAGATTTCTTAATGTTGGACATAGGAATTTCTACCGTGTCGTGTTTAACCGTCAACGCGTTTCTGATGCGCGTGAGCATATCTGCGATAGGATCTGTCATTTCTTCTTAACCTCCTCTTACCAACTTGCCTTTTTAACGCCCGGGATTTGTCCCTTGTAGGCTAATTCTCTGAAACAAATACGGCAAACTCCGTATTTTTTCAAAACGGCGTGCGGTCTTCCGCAGATAGAACATCTCGTATATCCTCTGGTCGAGAATTTCGGCGTCTTTTTCTGTTTATTTATCATTGCTGTTTTTGCCATGATTCGTATCTCCTTAATTAGCCTTGAAGGGCATTCCCATTGCTTTGAGAAGCTCTCTTGCCTCTTCGTCCGTCTTAGCCGTGGTGACGATGCAAATATCGAAACCTCTGACTTTTTCTACTTGATCGTATTGGATTTCGGGGAATATAAGTTGTTCCTTAACGCCCATCGCGTAGTTTCCTCT
>CAZVPW010000061.1:0-7748 GCA_964629115.1 uncultured Acidiphilium sp. | reverse complement strand
GAGTTGGATTTTATAAAATTTCTATAAATTTCACTCACTTAAAATAGAGTTTTTTATAAAAATTTTAATCTTAGTTTTCATTTCGTGACAACTCTAATAACCGAGAGAGCGAGCAAAATCCCGCAAAACAGAAAAATATGTCATTACGTCCTCCTTTCCTCGACCATTGCGAAGAGCAAACGCGCCGCGGAGCGCCCAAACAAGCGGTTTAGATTCTCTTGTCATTGCGAGGCGCCTTGGAGCCGAAGCAATCTCAAAAGAAAAGCGCAGTTCAAGCGAGATTGCTTCGTCGCTTTGCTCCTCGCTATGACCGTAAAATAATGAAAATTCAAACGAGATTGCGCGCCATTTTTCAACGGCGCGCAATGACGGTCGGGGCGGAAAGCCTCGGCAACGACGATAAATATCCTCATCGTCCCAAAACCGCAACGACGATAAAAATCTCCGTCGCCCCAAAAGCCGCAACGACGGTAGAAACGCCTCGACCAATATCGGCGCAATTAAAAATCCGTTTCGCAAAAACGCAAAACGGATTTTTAACTTAATCGCGGCAATAAACCGTCAAAACTCGTAAACCGTCGCGACATAAACTCGCCGCAATCGACTTATTGTTCTTATAAAAGGATAAATAAACGACTTATAGCCCAACTTTATACGTATTTAAGTTCCTCTTCTTTATTCGAAACCCGCTCGCTCGAACGCAAACGATAGTCGTCTATCGCCGCCTTTATCGCCTCTTCGGCAAGAACCGAACAGTGTATCTTTTGCGGCGGAAGCCCCTCTAACTCCTCGACGACTTGTTTGTTTGTGAGTTTCATCGCGTCGTCGACTTTCATTCCGATGACCATTCTCGTAGCCGTCGAACTCGTCGCAATCGCCGCGGCGCAACCGAATGTCTTAAACTTAGCGTCGGTTATGACGTCGTCCTTTATTTTTAAGGTTATTTGCATAATATCTCCGCAAGAGGCGTTTCCGACCTTGCCGAGTCCGCTGTAATCCTCTATCTCTCCTACGTTGCTCGGATTCGCAAATTCTTTCATTACCTTTTCGTTATACATTTTAAACCCCCTTTATCTCGCCTTTCAAATTGAACAGCGGCGACATTTTTCTCAATCTTTCCACAATTTCCTTCAATTTATCGACGACAAAATCAACCTCTTCGACGGTGTTTTCTTTGCCGAAAGTAAACCTTATCGACCCGTGAGCCTTTTCCTCGGATATTCCGATCGCGAGCAATACGTGAGACGGCTCCAACGAGCCCGACGAACAAGCCGAACCCGACGACACGGCGATCCCCTCCAAATCGAGACTGAACAATATCGATTCGCCCTCTATATATTCAAACGAAAAATTGGCGTTGTTGGGAAGTCGCTTTGCTCCGTTCTTAGGTCCGTTGAGTATGGCGAAAGGAATTTCATTTTGAACTCTTTCGATAAATCTATCCCTAAGTTTCGCGACGAATGCCGCGTTTTTTTCCATATTTTCATATGCCCTCGACAAAGCCTCGGCAAACCCCACGACGGCGGGAACGTTTGTCGTTCCCCCTCTTCTCGTTCGTTCTTGATGTCCGCCCGAAATCAATCTCGCTATCGGAACGCCCGTCTTAACGTAAAGAGCGCCGATCCCCTTGGGACCGTTAAATTTATGAGCCGAAAAACTCGTCATATCGACGCCGAGTTCTCTGACGTCAATCTTAATCGCTCCCATCGCTTGAACGGCGTCGGTATGGACCAAAATACCCTTTCGTTTGGCTATCTCGACGATTTCTTTTATCGGTTCGATCGTTCCGATTTCGTTGTTCGCGTACATACACGATATTAAAATCGTATCCGGTCTAATCGCCGCCTTGAGTTGTTCGAGGTCGACGAATCCCTCCTTGTCGACGTTTAAAAAGGTAAACTCAAACCCTTCTTTTTCAAGTTCTTTTGCCGTCGAAAGCATCGCGGCGTGCTCGATTTTGGTCGTTATTATATGCTTGCCCTTTGCTTGCAACGCCTTTGCGACTCCGCGAAGAGCCCAATTGTCGGCTTCGGTTCCGCCCGACGTAAAATAAATCTCGCTCGGTTTTGCCCCGATAAGCGCCGCTATTTTATCCCTCGCCTCGTCGACCGCCGTTTGAGCGTCTCGCCCCATTCCGTGCTGACTGTTGGCGTTCCCGTATATCTCCGTAAAATACGGCGTCATCTTTTTCAAGACTTCCTCGTCGAGTCTCGTCGTCGCCGCGTGATCAAAATAAATCTCTCTCATTGCCTTCTCCGTTAACCCACTTGGTTGGTAGGTTATTTACAACTTTATTATAATACCGACTTTATATATTGTCAACCATTTTGAGAATAAAAATAACCGCTTTTTTTGCTTTGGCGCTCTTTTAAAAAAAATCTGCGGCGACCGTCGAAAAAATGCGCGGTCGCCGCAAAATAAAACCTTTTTTTCGCGTTCGGTTTTGCTCGGCTTGTCAAAACGCGAAACTAAAATAAATCCTCTTATCCTATATAGGCGATCGAGCGGCTCAATCTATTCAAAGTTTCTTCCTTACCCAAAAGTTCGGCGATTTCGGTCGCTCCGCCGGGGGTAACCGCTTGTCCGGTTATCGCGATACGCATAACCCAGAAAATCGCTCCGCTCTTCGCGCCGCTTTCCTTTGCTTTTTCGCTCAAAGAAGCAAAAATAGAGTCGTTCGTAAAGTCGGAAATTCCGTCTACCCATTCCTTTATCTTGGGCAAATATTCTTTCGCAAACTCGACGTTGGTCTTATTTTTCTTGTTGTCGAAAAGGGCGAGATCGTATTCGGGAAGTTCGACTATCCAATCGATTTTCTCGGGAATTTCGCCGAGAACCTCGACTCTTCCTTGCAAGAGTTTTGCAATCTTTTTAAGGTCAAATTTGCCGTTCGCCTTGGATTTTTCGAGGTATGGCAAGGCGAGGTCGTAAAAGGCTTCGGGCGAAAGTTCGCGGATATATTCTCCGTTAAGCCAACGAAGTTTTACCTCGTCGAATATGGACGGAGATTTGGAAATTCCGTCAAGCGAGAAGAGGTCGACCATTTCGGAAAGGGTCATTTTCTCGACGTTGCTCTTTGGCGCCCAGCCGAGGAGAGCGACGTAATTGATTATCGCCTCTTTCAAAAATCCTCTCTTGACGAAATCGTCGAAGTTGGCGTCGCCGTAACGCTTGGAGAGTTTTCTCGTCGCGTCTTTCATTATGGTCGGCAAATGAATGTATTTCGGTCTTTCCCAACCGAACGCGTCGTACATAAGGTTGTATTTCGGGGTCGAAGAAAGATACTCCGCGCCTCTCACGACGTGAGTTATGCCCATAAGGTGATCGTCGACGACGTTCGCGAAGTTATAAGTCGGCATTCCGTCGCTCTTTATAAGAACGTTGTCCTCGAGTTCGGAATAATCGACTCTTATCGTTCCGTATACCATATCGTCGTATGAACTGACGCCTTCGGTCGGAATGTTTTGACGAATTACGTACGGCTCTCCGTCGCGAATTCTCCTTTCGACTTCCTCTTTGGAAAGAGACAAGCAGCGCTTGTCGTATTTTCTGTTTCCGTTTTCGTCGGTAAGGCTCTCAAGTCTCTCTTTGGAGCAGAAACAATAATACGCTCCGCCGAGTTCGACGAGACGCTTGGCGTATTTTGCGTAAATTTCCTTTCTCTCGCTCTGGACGTACGGACCGTAATCGCCGCCGATATCCGGACCCTCGTCGTAAATAAGTCCCGACTCGCGCAGAGAGGAATATATAAGATCGACCGCGCCCTCGACGTAACGCTGTTGATCGGTGTCTTCTATTCTTAAGATAAAATCGCCCCCGTTTGCCTTGGCGTAAAGATAGGCGTAAAGAGCCGTTCTCAAACCGCCGAGGTGCATAAACCCCGTCGGACTGGGCGCAAATCTCGTTCTTACTTTTTCCATAATTCACCTTCCGATTGATAATATTTTGAATCGACCGACCTTTTTTATCAAAAATTCGCTCGAATTCAAAAAATACGTTCATTTCATTTTACCATAAAATAAAAAAAGTGTATAATGAATTAAATACGTTTTTAAAAAAATTTCGCTCAAATTCCCGACTAAGCGAATCGGCAAAGCAAGCGATAAAGGAGTCAATATGGATAAATATTTCGAATCAATGAAAAACGACGTGAAAAAACTTATTTCCATTCCGTCGGTCGAGAGCCAACCGCTCCCCGACAAACCGTTCGGACAAGGGGCGTTCGACGCGCTCGATTTCTTTTTATCGCTCGCTAAATCTTTCGGTTTCGAGACGATAAATTACGATAACTATATCGGCGAAGTCGTTTTCGGAGACGGAAAAGAAGAAATAGCCGTGTTGGCGCACCTCGACGTCGTTCCGGCGGGAGATTTCGCGAAATGGGATTATCCCCCCTTCTCCGCGACCGAAGTCGACGGCAAAATTTACGGCAGAGGCGCGACGGACGACAAGGGTCCGGCGATGGTTTGTCTTTACTGTATGAAAGCGCTCAAAGACGAAGGCTTTGTTCCTAAAAAGAAGATACGTTTGATTTTGGGTTGCAACGAAGAGACCGGCTGGAGGTGTATCGAGCACTTCAAGAAAGTCTCGGTCTTCCCCGAATACGGTTTTTCCCCAGACGCCGACTTTCCCGTCATTTACGCCGAAAAAGGAATTTTGCACGCAAAGTTCTCGTTCGACGTTTTATCGAACGAATTAAAGTCGCTCTCGGGCGGAGACAGAATCAACGTCGTTTGCGACAAATGCGAGGCTATAGCGCCGTTAAACGCCGATTTAGCTAAGCAATGCGACGTTGAAATCGTAGGCGACAAACTCGTCGCGAGAGGCAAATCCGCGCACGGTTCGACCCCCGACAAAGGAATCAACGCCATAGACAAAATGGTTCGATATCTCGAAAGCCTCTCGCTTATAGACGACAAAATCAGAACCTATTTATTCGAGGATAAACTCGGACTTAAAAAACTCTCGGACGAGAGCGGCTCTTTGACAATGAGTCCCGACCTCGTCTCTTTAAACGGAGATAAAATCGAGGTTTCGGTCGACTTCCGCTACCCCTCTCTTCTCGACGGAGACAAACTTATCGCCGACCTCGCAAAAATCGCGCCCGTCGAAGTCCTCTCCCATCAACTTCCTCTTTTCAACGACAAAAACGGCTTCCTCGTTTCGACCCTTTTAAAGATTTACAACGAGGAAACGGGCGAAAACGCCGAGCCGATAGCCATCGGCGGCGGAACTTACGCGAGAGCATTGAAATACGGAACGGCTTTCGGTCCCGAAATGAACGGCGAAGATTGCCACATTCACCAACCCAACGAGTTCGTAACCTTAGACAACCTCGCTCTCCAATTCAGAATATACAAAAAAGCGATCAAGTCGCTTTCCGAGTAAAAATGTTAATCGGCAATTTACCGCCGCTTTTAAAAAACGTAACGTGCGCGGTTACGGGGCACAGAATCGTCGGCAAGGATTTCGACGAAGATGCTCTCGAGGTTAAACTGAAAAACATCGCGAGCCTCGGATACGAGGTCTTTCTCGTCGGAATGGCGATCGGATTCGACCTCGAATGTTTCGCCGCGCTCAAACGTTTAAG
This sequence comes from uncultured Acidiphilium sp., assembly GCA_964629115.1. Taxonomy (GTDB): domain Bacteria; phylum Bacillota; class Clostridia; order Christensenellales; family Borkfalkiaceae; genus UBA10281. The sequence goes on along the minus strand of CAZVPW010000061.1, from coordinate 2,158 downwards.
AGAAAAAGGCGAAAATATTAAGATATGCGCCGTGATTCCATGCTCCGACCAAAGCGTAAGATTTGACGAACGAGATAAAAAGGCGTATAATGACTTTATAGCGAGCGCCGACTATACGGTAAAAGAGGAAAAACCCTATTATAAAAACTGTATGCTCGTCAGAAACGACTTTTTGGTCGACAACTCGTCTCTCCTCTTGGCGTATTACGACGGCAGAAAAACAGGAGGAACGGCGTACACTATATCGCGAGCCGTAAAACGCGGAGTCGACGTGACGTTTTTCGACGGCGCGAAACAAAGAAGAAACGCAGAATGAAAAAACTATACTTATTTTTATCAAAAACGGGCACCGTTCCGTCAAAAATAATAGGAAAGGTCTCGAGAGCGCGCTTTTCGCACGTCTGCCTCTCCTTTGACGATACTTTCACGAATATGTATTCGTTCGGAAGAAAAACGCTCAAAATTTTCCCGAGCGGTTTCGTCAAGGAAAACGTCAGAAAACGCGTTTTGAAAAAATACGAGGACTGCCCTTGCGCCGTCTATTCTCTCGACGTCTCCGACGAAGATTTCGCTCTCATAAAGCAAAAAGCCGAAGATTTCGAGCGGAGAAAGGAAGACCTTAAATATTCTTGCCTCGGCATTTTCGCTTGTTGGTTCAGATTAAAAATAAGGTTTAAAAACCGTTATTTTTGCTCGCAATGCGTTTCCGAAATTCTGCAAGCCGGCAACGTCGAGTTGCCGTACGACCCCCTCTTGATGCGTCCCATGGACGTCTTGAAAATCGAGGGGTTAAAGGAAGAGTTCCAAGGAGCCATTCGAAATTTGGCCCTCCAAACCGACAAACGACTTGCCAACGCCTAACGCTCGATTTTGGCTCTCGTCTTCGATTTTTCCGCCAGATAAACGGGATTTTTCGACGAGATCCGTAAACCGTGTATAATATATCCGCCGCGAAGCCTACGAAAAGGCTCCGCGGTTTTTTCTTCGGCGGCTTTTCGTCGACCTTTTCGATACCTCTTTGCCCTTCTTGCGACGCCTTGTTATAACGAGTTGTAATTTTGTTAACAAAACTATTTAAAAGTTTTCACAAAATTGTTACGGAAAAGTATTGACAAAGCAAATCGAGAGCGCTATAATGTTAGCAGTTGATGAGGTTGAGCGCTAACACTTAGTAATTGCAAGCGCTAAGTTTAAATCAACGAATAAAAAGAGTCGCGAAAGGCGACAATAAAAAAGACAATTATACGGAGGTAATATTATGAGAAATTATTTAATTAAAAGAAACAACGATGGCAACGGTTTAGACTTTTTCGACGAGGCGTTTAACTCCTTCTTCAAGCCGATGTTTTACGACGACAAATTGGACGCGATGAGGACGGACATAAAGGAGACCGATAACGGCTACGTTATGGACGTCGAAATCCCGGGATTTGACAAAAAGGACGTCAATCTTTCCTTAAAAGACGGCTACTTGACGATCGCCGCCGAGAAAAACACGACCGAAGAAAACAAAAAAGAGAACTACGTCAGAAGGGAACGTTCGACCTCTCTCTCGAGGAGTTATTACGTCGGAGACGTAAGCAAAGAAGACGTCAAAGCCAAATATGAGAACGGCGTTTTGACGATTGAAATCCCCAAGGAGCAAACCAAGCGAGAACTCACTCACAATATAGAAATTCTCTAAAAGCAAACCTATAAGTCGATTAAACGTCGATTTTAGACGTTAATTACAACCGCCGAGCCCTCGCGGGCTCGGCGGTTTTTTGTTATATCGCGTCAATCTTCGTCATCGCGTTCTCTTCTTTTACGTCATTGTCTCTTTCCCACGGTCATTGCGAGGAGCAAAGCGACGCGGCAATCCCCCATTCATTTTAGGTCATTGCGAGGAGCAAAGCGACGCGGCAATCTCGTTTGATTTATGCCGCGAGTTTGAGATTGCTTCGGCTCCAAGGAGCCTCGCAATGACAAATACATAAAGTAACGCTCGTATGAGATTGCTTCGGTTTCTGTCGAAACCTCGCAACGACGACGGACGAGAAAAACCTTGCAATGACGAAGATATTTCTTTGTCCTCTTTTTTCGGTCATTGCTCTCTTTTCCACGGTCATTAGAGTTGTCACGAAATGAAAATTAAGATTAAAATTTTTATAAAAAAACT
>CAZVPW010000060.1:0-7843 GCA_964629115.1 uncultured Acidiphilium sp. | reverse complement strand
ATTGTAGAAAATATCGGAAGAAATGTGGAAATGTGGATAAATTATAAAGAATTAACGTTGACAAATTGTTTAAAAAAAACTAAAATGATTGTAATATGAGAAAAAACGCCGATATTTTCGAAGAAAACGGAATAAAACTTAATTGTGGACAACTCGAGAAATTTGAGAAATTATTTAAGATTTTTATGGAAGAAAACAAAAAATACAATTTAACTTCCATAACGAACGAGAAAGAGGTTTACGTCAAACATTTCGTCGACAGTATAAAAGGGGAAGAATTTTTTAGGGAAAATTCCTCTCTTATAGAAATTGGTTCGGGGGGAGGGTTTCCGTCCGTTCCCTTGAAAATAATAAGGCCCGATTTAAAAATGACTTTGGTCGAGTCTACGGGGAAAAAGTGCGAGTACCTAAAAATGATCGGGAGAATATTCGAATTTAAAAATTTCGAAGTCGTAAACGCTCGAGCCGAAGATTTAGGAAAAGACGAAAAATATAGAGAAAAATTCGACGCCGCGACCGCGAGAGCCGTCGCGAGACTAAACTCTTTGGCTGAATACTGTGTTCCGTTTGTAAAAAAGGAAGGGGTTTTCGTCGCTTATAAAGGCGAAGCCGAAGAAGAGATAAAAGAGGCGGAAAAAGCCGTTTCGACATTGGGCTGCGAAAAAAGAGAAGAAAAGAATTTTTCTTTGTCCAACGGATACGGAGAGAGAACGATAATAGTTTACGAGAAGAAAAAACCAACCCCGAAAATTTATCCGAGAGGGAACGGAAAAGAAAGAAAAAACCCAATTATTTAACAAAAGTCGCCGTATAAGTCGATTATTTAGATAAAAATAATAAAAAATTCCCTAAATAAGAGGGGGTTTTTTGATAATAATTTTGATAATATCAAATTTTTTATATTCGAGTTAATAAAATATCATTCGACTATGGCAATAGAAATAACCGAAGAAAAAGAAAATTTTGAGCCGTCGGAGAAAATAAAAAATCCCTCTTCTCTGTTTATTTTCTTTATCGAACCTGTTTTTAAGATTGTTTTTCCGCCGTTCTTGGTTTTGTCCGGCTCAAAGATTTTTAAAATAACCTCTGGAGAAAAATGGAGATTTTTTTCGATAAAGAGAAAAGTCCCGTTTAAAATAGAATTCTGATCTTCCGAGAAGATAGGTTTTTCGTCGGTTAATCGATTGGTTTCGTTTATGACGTCGTCAAATCCGGAGAGGGCGGCAAACGGGGAGAACTGAGCGGCTCTGTCGGTCATACTCATCTTTTGACGAGGGGAAAAAGGACGTTTCATATCTAACATATCGTCGTATTTTCCGCTCATTCTTTATGACCTCCGATTTGTTTGTTTCTAGTTTTTGCCGTCGCTCCTTCTTCAAAATTCATACCCTTTAAAATGGCGTTTTTGCCGTATTTTTTCCGTATGGCAATCAAAGCGGCTTGACCCTTTTTTTCTTTTTTTAAGTCTTCTTCTTTCTTCTTTTTGTCGGCGTCGTCGTCGAAAAAAGAAGTTTGGACGGCGTCGGGAGAAACCCTTTTATCGTCTTTGTCGGCTACGTTAGCCGCGCAAACGTTTATTTTTCTGACCAAAAGTTCCTTGTCCGCTATTCTTTCAAAAAGTCTAGAAAAGGCGTCGACCAATATTTTTGTCGAAGAGGTAAAAAATCCGATATTTTCAGACCCGGTCGCCTCTTTAGGAACGCTGCGACCGTATCGGTCGATCTTAATTTCTCCGTTGTATAAAAAATTCGGGTCCTTTAAGTTTTCGGCGTCGTAAGAGACGGCGAGAGTTATTTTGTCGGTCGCGAGATTTTTGTCGAACAATTCGAGGGACAAGGAGTCCGCCATTTCTTTTACGATTAGTTTAGATTTGTTAAAATCGTAAGGACACTGAAGAACTTGTCCGGTAGAAATACTGCGATTAATCGGTTTATAGGCTTTGATATCTTTAATCGAACAAGGTTCGTATCCCCACGCGTGATCTATTACAAGTTCGGCGTTTATTCCGAAAATTTTATAGAGAAGAGATTCGTTGTAAAAATCCGACGGCTTTCCGATAGAGCATCTCGCGACGTCTCCCATCGTTAAAATGCCCGCTTTTTTGAGCCGGTCAGAATACCCTTTTCCAACTCTCCAAAAATCCGTTATCGGGCGATGATCCCATAATTGCTCTCTGTAAGACTTGACGTCGAGAAAGGCTATTCTCGCTCCGTTTTTGTCGGGTTTCATCTTTTTAGCCACGATATCCATGGCTATCTTTGCCAGATAAAGGTTTGTTCCGATTCCCGCCGTGGCTGTAATCCCCGTCTCCTTAAAAACCTCTCTAATCATTTTTTCAACGAGTTTTCGAGGAGATAGTCCGTAGATTTTTAAGTAATCGGTAAGGTCTATAAAAACCTCGTCTATAGAGTAAACGGAAATGTCGTCAGACGAGACGAAACGCTTGTAAATATCGTATATTCTCGCGCTCGTGTCGACGTATTTTTTCATTCGCGGCGGAGCAACGATATACCCGATTTCCAAATTTTTGTTTTTCTTTAAGTCGGCGTCGAAATAACTTTTCCCGACGAGTTTGCCCGTATCCGAATTTCTCGCCCTTTTAGCGTTTTCTTCTTTTATTTTTTGAACGACCTCGAAAAGACGGGCTCTCCCGGGGAGTCCGTACGCTTTTAAGGAAGGGGAAATCGCGAGACAAATGGTCTTTTCGGTTCTCGACGAATCGGCTACGACGAGATTTACGCCGAGGGGATCGAGACCTCTGTCCGCGCATTCTACCGAGGCGAAAAACGATTTTAAATCGATCGCCGCGTATATTCTGTTTTTGTCGTAATAATCGCTCATTTTCAATTTATCGTCAAAATTTTCAAGAAATAAAACTAAAATTTAAGCAAGACGCGCTTCGAAAAAAAAATTATCGAAGCGCGTCGGTTTATCCGGTCGTTTATTTTTTTTGCGTCGTCGTTTTTTTATTTTTATGTCGCCGCGCTTTTTTCCGTTAATTCGGTATTTTTTCTCTCGTTATCGAGAATATAACGGAATATTTTTCTTCGTCGTTAGAGGTTCACCTAAATAAAAATAAGAATTGAATTTTTGTAATAAATTCTATTGCGAATAGCAGAAATTTAATGAAGTTTTATAGAAATTGCCCATGACTCATATAATTTTTTGAGTTCGGGCATTTCGCCGCAACTCTATATCAAAGAGAGTCAACGGGGATAATTTGTCGTTTTCTACTCTAATTGGTCATTGTTGCGAGCCGCGAAGCGGCGCGGTAATCTCGCATGGATTATAGCGTTTTTCAATTTATAGTTGCGAACCTTTGAAAAGACGACTCAAATTCGCTTGGACTATTTTTCTCGTTCGATATAACCGCGATAAAAAAACAAAAGTCCGCGGTTTTGAGATTGCTTCGGCTTTTATCGAACCCTCGCAATGACGAGACGAGTATTGCGAAGTCGTTTTTCCGTCATCGCTTTTTTCCTTGGTTGTTGCAAGGAGCGAAGAGACAAATAAATCTCGCTCGGATTCCTTCTTTTTACGGTTGTTGCGAGGAGCAAAGCGACGAGAAGGTCGAACTTATCGTTTTCTACTCTACTTAGTCATTGCGAGGATTAAAGCGACGAAGCAATCTCGCTTGAAAGAGCAACTTTAACAACGGAAGAAGAGATAGAAACCGATTCAACGATCTATAATTTAGTAACGTTGAAAATCCGCATTTTTCGCTTCTCGCAAAAACGAGCGAAAAACAAAGTAGAAAGTCGAAAAAATTAATCGGCGTTATTAGAATAGTAATAATAGCGATTTTTTCTCTCTTGAGCGGCAAAGTTAAATACCGTGCCGACGACGTTTGCTCCGCAATTGTCGAGGTCCTTGATGGTCGACGAGATATCTCTCGAGGAAACTTTGTCGCAACCTACGACGAGTAACGTCGCGTCCGCGTGAGGAGAAACGTTTATAAAGTCGGACGTCGATTTAACGGGCGAACAGTCCAAAATTACGAAATCATACGCTTTTTTTGCTTGTTCGATTATAGATTTAAACTTCGGCGACGTGAAGAATATCGTGTGATTGGATATTCTGTCTCCGCACGTGATAATATCGACGTTTTCTTTTCCCGAGGGTTTAACTATTTCGTCGAAAGTTTTTTCTCCCTTGAAGAAATCGGTTATGCCGACGTTCTTGCGGATATTAAACTTTTTATGAATCGAAGGCTTATAAAAATCGCAGTCGATGACGAGCGTTTTCCTTTGAGACGCTCCGAGGGCTACGGCAAGGTTCGCCGAAACCGAAGTTTTGCCTTCCGCGGAGATTGTCGATTGTATTTGATAAACTTTCTTATCGTCGCCGTTGTTCATATAGATGAGGGTGTCCGAAAGTTTTCTCAAATCAAGTTGAACGTTGTTGGTCGCGTCGCTTAAGTCTTTGTTTTTTCCTTTGATTTTTTGCTTGCTTATGGTGATTAAATTGTTTAATTTAGATACCGATTCGAGTCTTTCGGTAGACGAGACTTTATCGACGATTATATAGTTAAACAATGCGTAAATAAACGCCAAGACGACGCCTATTCCAAAGAAAATAACGATAGTTTTCGTTCTGTCCGAAGCGACTCGAGCGTCCGTGGGCTCGCCCATTCTTTCGATTGAAACGTTCGCCCTAAAGTATTTCTTTTCCTCTTTTATAATCTCGGTAGTCGTTTCGTTGCCGTTTTCGTCTTTTACGGTCGCTTGCTCGATTTTAACGACCGTTTCGTCGCAAAAATCTCTGACGGCGCTTATCATTGCCGAAAGTTTTTCTTCGGCTCCCTTTTTGGTGGAATCTTGATAGGTTATTTGCAAAATTAAGGTTTCGTCGTCGCTAACGGCTTTTACCGCTCCCTTATTCACGCCGCTATAACCGTTTTCGGCGGCGAGTTTTTCGGCTTTTGCGATGACGGAGTCTTCCTTGAAGAGTTTGCAAACGGTCGCCGTGTACTTTTCGGCGAGAGTAGTGTCGTTGTAACTCGAATTCGACGAACCGATATCCGCTTTCAAAATAATGCTGGACGTTGCGACGTAATAATTCTTTTTAAAGGTCTTCGCGTACGCGAATCCGGCTATCGCAATAACGACGATAAGGATCAATTCGACAAGCCAATTTTTTTTCGCGACGTAGAGGAAATCGCTTATGCTAATTGGATTTTCGTTTTTTTGTTTGTTGTTTTTTTCCATGAGTATCCTTTTCGAACGCTCGGACGAAACGTCGACGAGAATCGTTCGCGATTTTTATATTTCCGCTTGTTTTAGCCTTTTTTAATTTTTTTCGGCGAAGTTTATTTTAGTAAAACCGATTGAATCTCTTTGATAGCGGCTTTGTCGTTAAACTTTCAAAATGCGCTGTTTGCCGAACGAGCCGTTTTTTGAAATTGAAGTTTCGAACTTATTAAAATTCGCAGATTGTTGAAATTGAAGTTTTGAACTTATGAAAGATCGTCGCTCGTTGAAATACCGCGCTCGAAAACCCTTGCGAGCAAGTTTTCTCGCTTGTATTATAGCGCGCGTGAAAAATATTGTCAACGTAAAAAAGAAATTTGAAACCCCTTTAAAATATCTAAACCCTTAACGACTTCTTTCTTCGTTTGATTGTTAAATTGTAAGTTTCGTCGTTCAATATTAAAAACTCGAAACTTTGTATAAAATACGCAAAGTCTCGAGTTAAAAATTGGTCTATAAGTCGATTATCTTGTTATTTTTATAAAAACAGCGAGTTTTATTTTAAGTCGCGTACAAATTCGGCGATGAGAGAAACTCCCTTCTTGACGCGCTCGACGTCAAGAGCGTAAGAAATTCTAACGTAATCTTTTGCCCCGAACGCGTCGCCCGGAACGGCGGCGACTCCGAGTTCGGAAAGAAGAGCGTCGCAAAAGGCAATCGACGAATCGATCGAAACGCCCGACTTAGATGTTTTTCCGAACGCGTCGGAGATTTTTACGAAAATATAGAAAGCGCCTTTCGGCGAGACGTATTCGATATGGTTGTTATCCAAAATTTCTTTTGCCGCGTTGCGTCTGTTTTCAAACGTTTTACGCATTTCCGAAATAAATTTAGAGTTATTTTCCTCGTCCGTCAACGCCGAAAGAGCGGCGTATTGGGCGATTGAGTTGGGGCAAGACGTCATATGGCTTTGAGCCCTCGTTATCGCCTTCGCGATTTCCGCGGGAGCGACGCACCAACCGAGTCTCCAACCGGTCATCGCGAACGATTTCGATACGCCGTCGACAATAATCGTTCGATCTTTCATTCCGTCTTCGGCTGCGATAGAGTTGAATTTTTCTCCGTCGTAAACGAGATTTTTGTATATTTCGTCGGACAAAACGTAAACGTTGTCGCGAGTTTTTAAAACGTCGGCGAGTTTTTTTAGTTCGTCCTTCGTATATACCGCGCCCGTCGGGTTGCTCGGCGTGTTCAATATTATAAGTTTAGTCGCCGGCGTAAGAGCGGATTCGAGTTCTCTCGGCGTCATTTTAAAGCCGTTTTCCTTTTTGGTTTGAACAAAAACGTTCTTCCCGCCGCAGTATTTGACTATCTCGGGATAAGTTACCCAATAAGGCGAAGGGATAATAACCTCGTCGCCTTTTTCGATTAAGACCGAAACGACGTTGTAAATGGGTTGTTTTGCTCCGTTCCCGACGACGACTTGATCGGGCGAATATTTAAGACCGATCGATTTTTCGAGTTCGTCGACCACGGCTTGACGGAGAGATAAAATACCGGAAACGGGCGTGTATTTCGTTTTCCCGTTCTTCAGAGCCTCGATCGCCGCGTCGACAATGAAGTCGGGGGTGGAAAAATCGGGTTCTCCAACGCCGAAGTTGACGACGTCTGCGCCATCGGCTTTGAGTTTGCTTGCCTTTGCGGAAATCGCGAGCGTTTGCGACGCCGCGATGCCTTTAACTCGTTCGGTCAATTGTAAATCCATAAATTCGTCCTTTTTGTCGAGCGAAAGCGCTCGACGAATTTTTTGCTTATCGTTTTAAGTTTTTAAAGATTTTTACAAGTGTTTTGCAACTCCGCCGCTCCCTTTGTTTAAAAAAATATGATTCGCGATATTTTTAATAACTTGGCGTATAAGTCGATAAACGAGCGTTTTTAAGGTTGAACGGGCGGTTTCTTCTTCTTTTTATCGAGAAGTTTTGGAAGAATAGCTTGCTTATAGAAGAGGCGTTGAAATCGCAAAGAATCGAGGAAACGCTCTACTTTCAATATTATAGCATTAGGAATCGCGAATGTCAATTGTCGCGGCGGACGGGTTGTTAAATAAGAAAATTTAGTTTTTGCGTTCGAGACAAAACGGAGGGGTTATAGGCGCGAATATTTAATAATATTGGAAAAGATCCTTTTTCGAATAAAATTGAACGCGTAAAGCCCAAAGCCTTGAAAAAAATTGACAATTTCAGAAAAAAGATATATACTACGTTAAAAGAGGCTCAAAAATCATTCGGATTTAAAAGAATGTTGCGAAAAATCAAAATATTTCTTGATTTTGATAGGAAAATTTTAAGTCCAGACGAAAAATCGCGACGAAAGAAGAACGTTTTTTAAAAAACCGCATTTATGCTCGAACGCCGCGCCGAAAAACGCTTCCTTAGTTAAATGGATATAACAGCACCCTCCTAAGGGTGTGCTATTCCTAATTTGAACCCTTGAAAACGGGGCAAAACAATGCGAAAACTGCTCAAAACCGTGCGTTTTGGCGATACGGCAATAGGCTAAAATAAAATTTGGTGACCTATTTGGTGACCACGGCGAAAAAAGTTCGTCAAAGTGGGGATTGCTATATCCTACAAAAAATTGAATACGTGTCCGTA
>CAZVPW010000059.1:0-7877 GCA_964629115.1 uncultured Acidiphilium sp. | reverse complement strand
GCCAAGTTCCTTGGCTTTGCGGATTGCGGTTTAGAGGTTTAGCCTTTTACGATAAGGTTTATAAGTCTTTCCTTGACGACAATGGCTTTGACGATTTCTTTGCCGTCGGTAAGTTTCGCAATAGCGTCGTTTGCGAGCGCGATCGATTTGATTTCGTCGTCGGTCGCGTTCTTGGAGACGACGATTTTGCTCTTGACTTTGCTGTTGATTTGAACGGCGAGTTCGACCTCGTCTTTTACAAGAGCGTTTTCGTCGGCTATCGGATAGTTCTCGAGGAAAATAGACTTCTTATTTCCTCTTTGCGACCAAAGTTCCTCGGCAAAATGCGGAGCGGCGGGAGCAAGCAAGAGAACGAGCGTGTCCACGGCTTTTTTAAGCAAAGAATCCTTTCTGTTCGGCAAAGCGTCGTATTTATAGATCGCCGTTACGAATTCCATAAGACGAGCGACCGCCGTATTGAACGAGAAAGAGTTCATATCCTTGTCGACTGCCTTGACGCAGTAGGCTTCGCTATAGAGAAGATTCTTGTCTTCTTTTGTCGAAAAATCCTCGTTTACGAACTTATAGCCGCTTGTTTTTGCGGCGATGCGCTCGATTCTTTCAAAGAATTTCGCAATCGATTTAATTCCGTTGTCGTCCCAAGGTCCGCCGGCGGTATAGTCGAATCCGAACATTAAGTACATTCTGAAAACGTCCGAACCGTACGTTTCGATATAGGAATCGGGGGAGACGACGTTGCCTCTCGATTTGCTCATTCTGAATCCGTCCGGTCCGAGAATGATGCCTTGGTGAGTGAGCGATTTGAAGGGTTCGTCGAACTTGAGGTATCCCATATCGCGAAGAGCCTTGGTTATGAAACGCGCGTATAACAAGTGCATGCACGCGTGCTCGGGGCCGCCTACGTATTTGTCGACGGGGAGCATTTTATTGACGACGTCCGGGTTGAACGGAGCGTCGGAATTTTTGTTGTCGGGATACCTTAAATAGTACCAGCTCGAGCAAACGAACGTGTCGAGAGTGTCGGGATCTCTCGTCGCTTTTCCGTCGCATTTGGGGCAAACGGTATTCATAAACGATTCGCATTTTGCGAGGGGGGATTTTCCGTCGGGCTTAAATTCGACGTTCTTCGGAAGTTCGACGGGAAGATTTTTGTACGGAACGGGTACGGTTCCGCATTTTTCGCAGTAAACTACGGGAATGGGCGCTCCCCAATATCTTTGACGGGAGACGAGCCAATCGCGCAATCTGTAATTGATTTTGCTTTGTCCTTTAGATTCCGAGCAAAGTTTGTTTATGATCGCTTTGCGCGCCTCTTCGGACGAAAGTCCGTCGAACTCCAAGCTGTTGACCAAAACGCCGTCTTCGGTATAGGGCAAGACGTCTTCTCCGCGAGGGTTGTGAACGACGACGTTTATCGGAAGGTCGTATTTTTTAGCGAAAGCGTAGTCTCTCGCGTCGTGAGCCGGAACTCCCATAACGGCGCCCGTTCCGTAAGAATAGAGAACGTAATCGGCGGCGAAAATCGGAACTTTTTTGCCGTTCGCAGGGTTGATTGCGTAAGCGCCTATGAAGACGCCCGTCTTCTCGCGCGAGGTTGACAAACGTTCGATTTCGTCGGTTTTGGAAGTTTCCTCGATATATTTTAAGACGTTGGGCTCGGCTTCCTTGGTCATCAATTTTTTGACGAGAGGATGCTCGGGCGCGAGAACGACGTAAGATACCCCGAAAAGGGTGTCGGCTCTCGTCGTGAAGACCTTAAATTCGTCACCGCTTTCGGTTTTGAATACGATTTCGCCGCCCGTCGATTTGCCAATCCAGTTCCTTTGCATTGCCTTTGTCTTTTCGGGCCAATCGAGTTCGTCGAGTTTGGAGAGGAGTTCTTCGGCGTAATCGGTTATTTTGAAGAACCATTGAGTGAGGTTTTTCTTGACGACTTGCGAACCGCATCTCTCGCAACGGCCGTCGACGACCTGTTCGTTTGCAAGAACGGTGGAACAACTCGGACACCAGTTTACGGGAGCCTCTTTTCTATACGCGAGTCCGTTTTCGTAAAGTTTCAAAAAGAGCCATTGCGTCCATTTGTAGTAATCGGGCATACAAGTTTTAATTTCCGCGTCCCAATCGAACATTGCTCCCATTTTCTTGAGTTGACCTTCCATCGTCTCGATATTCGCTATCGTGGAAGTTTCGGGGTGAATTCCCGATTTGATCGCGAAGTTTTCGGCGGGCAAACCGAACGCGTCGAAGCCCATCGGCTCGAACACTTCGTACCCCTTCATTTTTTTATATCTCGCAAAACTGTCGGTAAGACCGTAATTGTACCAATGTCCGAGATGCAATTTCGAAGCCGACGGGTAAGAGAACATTTCGAGACAGTAAAACTTTTTATCGACGTTCTTCTTGTCGAAAGAATAGAGTCTGTCTTTCTCCCATTTTTTTTGCCATTTGGCTTCGACGGATTTCATATCCATATTATCGCCTCCGCTAAAGAATAATAAATACCTTATAAGGATAGCGCAATTTGCAAATTTTTTCCACCTTTTTCGAGCGCTTTTTAAAACAAAAAAATATTTTCGGGGTTTTGGCTTATTTGAGCGAAAAAGATATGACTTTTTTTTTATTTTGCGCTATGATTATCGGGCTTGCGACGTTCGAGAAAAAACGAAAACAAAATCGAACGGTCGGGTGGGTATGGAAAACAACGGAAAAGATATAATTAAAGAGAGTACGAGCGCTAGCGACGAAACGTCGACAAAAGAGAAAATCAACGTCCCTTCGCGCGACGCGCAAAACGGCGAGCAGACCAAATATTCGGTCCGCAAGGACTATTGGGTCGTTCCCGTCAACAAACGCAAAAAGACGATAACGTCCGCCTTTTACATTTTCTTCGCCGCGCTTTTTTACGCGGTCGGATTTCACTATTTCGTCTCGCCGTGCGGCTTTGCTCCTGGCGGAATAGGCGGCGTCGTCGCGATCGTTCAACATCTTTGCGGCATAACCTCTTCGTCCGCGGCGACCGGCGTGGATTGGAGCGCGTTTTTGTTTATAATTTGCAACGTTCCTCTCTTAATCCCCGCCTATAAGACGCTTAATAGGGAATTTGTCGTTAAAACGGCAATCGCTTGCGTACTTCTTGCGGCGATGATGTTCTTGCTCGATAACTTTATAGATAAGGATTTCACGAAGTTCTCGATTTGGGGCGAAGCGAAGGTCGAAGATATCGGAAAAAGACTTTTGTCGGCGATAGTCGGCGGAGCCGTGTGCGGCGTGTCGTTGGCGTTTGCGTTAAAGACAAACGCGTCGACGGGCGGAGCGGATATCGTCGGAGCGATGCTTCAAAAGAAAAATCCCCACAAGAGCGTCGCGTCTATGGTTTTTGCGGTCAACGCCGTAATTTTCGCCGTATCGGCATTTGTTTATCAGGAGAGTCTCACGCCCGTTTATCTCTCGCTTATTTATACGTTCGCGACGACCAAAACGTGCGATTATATAATGTACGGGGCTAAGAGCGCCTTGAAATACGAGGTTATAACCGAGCACGCCGAGGAGATTTCCAAGGAGATTATCGAGCAACTCGGTCACGCCGCGACTGTGACTCCGGCGGAGGGAATGTTCGAGCGCAAGACAAAATCGCTCTTGATTTGCCTTATCAAGCCGAGACAAACGGCGAGATTCCAAGAGATAATCAGTCGTTATCCCGAGACCTTTGCGTATGTCGGATCGGTTAGCGAAGTCATCGGAAAATTCAATTTCACGGAGAAAAAGAAATAATGAAAAAAGTGATAATCGCGTCGTGTTTCGGCGCGTTTTTCATAGCGGCGCTTGTCGTCGCGACCTTTTATGATTTGGAAATAAGTCGGCATATAGCGCGATTAAACGGCGGAAACTACCTCTCGAATAATTTATTCGGAACGATCGGGGAGATATTCGGCGAATCGCCCGTCTTCTTGATCGGCGGCGTCGCGGCGTGTTTTATCGCTCGCGGCTCCTTGCGTTTTTTTTCGGGGTCGAAACTTAAAGGCTTATGCCTTGCGGCGACGTTTTACGCTTTGTCCGTATTTGCCTTTTCATACGGCGTCGAACGTTTCTTTGCGTACTGCGCCGATTTTGCTAAGACGAACGAATTATTCTCGAGTTTTTTTTGGTTGGTCGTTCTCGTTTCGGTTGTTATAGGCGTCGGGCTCGCCGCTCTATCGGCGTTTTTAACGAGCAAAATCCCAACCGAAAAAGTTTTGTCGTTCGCCGCTTGGGGGTTGGTCGTTTTCTTTGCCGTCGTTATTTCTCAATTGATTACGCACGGAATTAAGCCGATATTCGGCAGACAGAGATATAGGGCTATTTACGTTTTGGAGTACGTCGGAAGAGGAGACCTCGTCGATTATACCAAATGGTTTGTCGTCAACGGCAAGAGAACGGTTTCGAGCGAAACGTTGGCTCTCGGAATTGCGAGCGACGCTTTTAAATCTTTTCCGTCGGGGCATACGTGTTCCGCGGCGACGACTTTCGCGTTGACGAGTTTGCCTTTTTTTGTCGTCGAGGATAAAGAAAAATCCAGACGTTTGACGTCGGTTTTGACGGCGGCGGCGTCAGCCATAACTTTGCTCGTCGCGTTTTCGAGAATTGTTATGGGAGCGCATTATTTAAGCGACGTTTTAATCGGCGGCGCAATTACCTTTTTCGCCGTAATTATTTCCGAAAATATTGTCAAAGCGCTTGTCAAACGTTAAAAAAAGTAGTAGAATAAATCTTGTAAAATTTAATTTTAGGCGTTGAAGTTTCTAACGCCTAAATTGAGCGCGGGCGTAGTTTAGTGGTAAAACATGGGCTTCCCAAGCCTAGGTTGCGGGTCCGATTCCCGTCGCCCGCTCCATTTTTTATAATAAAACGAAGAAAATATTCTCGACGGGCGATTAGCTCAGTTGGTAGAGCGCTTCCGTCACATGGAAGATGTCGGGAGTTCGAGTCTCTTATCGCCCACCATTGGAGTATAATCCGAACCGCATTTCCTACATCGTGAGGAAAAAGGTTTTGGTAATACGAGTAAAAATGCCGAGCAGATAGTCTGCCCGGCATTTTTCTTATGCAAATTTAGTCCTTGGGTTCGGTCTTTTCATCCGTATGCTTTGTTTCAGTTGGTTCTGATGTATCGACTTTCAGCGTACCCTCCTCAGCCGATTTCATCAACTGTTTCAGCACCTGATTAGAACCAGTAGCTGCGAGACCCGATACGCCACCCGAGACAATAGCCACCATAAGCGAGGTCGCACCGATGAACTCGGGGACGATATAGAACATTGCCACGGCAACGAGCATACCGAGACCGCACGAGATGAGCGGATACCATCTGCTATCCAGTTTCGTGGATTTGATGGCGGTAATTGCTATGTAGCAGATCACCACGATAAGGGGAATGGTTGAGTAGTTTAACATAGGATTTCTCTCCTTTATATTTTATTACGGGATTTAAGTCTCCCGCTGACTTACAGTTTAGTAATGCGTGTCTGACCGTGAGCAGTCTGATTGAGATGCTTTTCGAGCCGATCGTGTGCTTTTGTTACCTCTCCATTACAATGGAGTTGTTTGAGACCATCGAGGGATGCAAGCATAGCATAGGAAAGTACGCATAACTCATCCCTGATCGCCTGAATGTCCTCTTGCTCCTTTTTCTTGGTCGCAGCCATATCCTCATCGTGCTTTTTTTTCAAAGCCTCGATGTCCTCAGACTGCTTGTTTTGGTTGAGTACCCACTTGATGATGGCTACCGCAACTCCACCGATGGTGAGGATAGCAGTAACGATACTGCCCCAAAGAATGAGATCGTTCGCCATTACTCTACGACCTCCCACCCGTAAACATCAGGTTGCCATACATTGTTATCGGCGGTCGATACCCAATGCTGACCGTTATAGGAAACCTTGTCTCCGAGCATATACGCATCGTGAGAACCGATGGGCTGAGACCAGTCGGGGTATTCCTCGGTGGGGTCTCCGACCATTGCCCAAAGCGAGGGAGCAACATCGGGAGACCAGTCCTCCTGCGAGGTGTGTGCCTGAACACACTTATACAAGAGGTCGTTGTGCTGACGGAGAACGCCTACGGGATAGGCTACGCCGACCACCCAAGGGGCAAAAAGATCGGTGTGTTCCGTTGCAGTAACCTCATCGATATTACCGCTTTCAGCCAAGGTTACAAAGGCAATAGAGGTCGCAACCTCCACGCTACTCTGACGAGCGTTGATAGCATCGTTTTCACGGCGTATCCTCGCCACTTGCTTTTGCTTATCGAGATAATTGAACATTATTCGTTCCTCCATAAAGATTTATAATATTCTTCCATCCGTAAAATCAGATGGTAGGTATCACCGTACCTTGCGTGAGATTTCCAACTCTCAAAGCACTCATCCACATCCGCTTTTGTCAGATACCCTGCTTTCACCAGTTCCACCAACTTACGCAATTTTATACGCTCTCTGGAAACTTTTTCAGGGAGCATTTTCTTTACGACCTTGCCGGTCGGTGTCAAACGAAAACTGAACCCGAGAAAACGGATAGGTTGAGTGATCGGAAAGAGTTGAGTTTTCTTTTTGCTGAGGGTGAGACCCAATTTAACTATGCGAGATTCTATTTTAGTCCGGCATTCTTCGAGGTACTGCTTATCGGGGTGTATGAGGATAAAATCGTCCATATACCGAATATAGCCTTTGATGTGGAGTTGCTCTTTAATGTAATGGTCGAGGTCATCGAGAACTGCCAGTTCGACTAATTGAGTAACCTGAGAGCCGAGTCCCATACCAATCGTGGGGTCAACGCCTTGGTTAAAACTCTTTACTATCTCGGTTGTCCTTGCCATTGCCCAATCGTCAGGGATTCTATGGTTCAGAGCCTCGATAGCCGTACTGTGAGGGGTACTCCCGAAATAATTCGACAGATCGCATTTGAGAACATAGCCGTCAAGTCTATATTTCCGATAGTGGCGTTGGAGATGACAAACCAAACGGTCTCTCGCAAAAGTTGTTCCTTTGTTATGCTCTATCTCGTTTTCCGTCCTCCAAAAAAATCATTCGCTCCCGAATATCGGGTGCTTTATCGAAAATACGCTGATCTTTCGCTTTGTCGGTCGGAGCGGATTTTGTCGTGATATTCAACCGATATTTTTGCTTTTTGAGCAGAGACTCAACCCCCTCTTTATAACTCTCGGTCGATTTGTTTGCCTCTATCTGCATTGCCTGAACCGAGTGTCGAATGACCGTATTAGCGAGGAGCGGTTGCGTAATTTTCTTATCCCCATCGTCATACACCACGGCGGGAACGAAAATGTCCTCACCATACTGATAGCAGACTGGGGATGCCACAAAGTCTCCACCGCCGAACGCCGGGTCAACCGCCATAAAGATACGGTCAGGTTCACCATACGGGAGTTCGCCGTTAAAGTATCTAAGTTCGTTCGGGGTAAACAATGCACCCTCACGCTCGATAGGCTGACCCATATACTGAGCCAACCACGAAGCCATATCGTTGTTACGCTCAAAGGATGCTCGTCTCTGCTGATAAAACTCGGTACTGAAACCAACGCCATAATCGTAATCGAACTGCGACTCGTCATTCTCATCAAGAGCAGAGAGGTTAATATATCTCACCCTGCGGCTCTTGAAACGATCATCGTTTTGGAGCAACTCCATACGGAGACCGGCAGGGTCAATCATCGACCAACGAGTACCACACCAGAGAATTTTCGCCTTTTCCTTGGCACGAGGAATAAGGTTGTTATCGACCTTGCTCCACGCCGAAACCAATCGGTCTTTATTGAGTGCCTCCTCGATACCGCTGATAAAACTCGGTACTGAAACCAACGCCATAATCGTAATCGAACTGCGACTC
>CAZVPW010000058.1:0-7980 GCA_964629115.1 uncultured Acidiphilium sp. | reverse complement strand
ATCCCGAGGAGAGAGAGGCTTTGGCTCTCGCGTTGGATCTCGCGAAAAACGTTCGAGCCAATCTCGTTTTGGCGACCGATCCGGACGCCGACAGAATCGGAATTGCGGTTAGGGATAAAAAAGGGGAATATAGGCTCTTTAACGGCAACGAGACGGGCGTCGTAATGATGGACTATATATTCTCGATGAAAAAAGAAAAAGGTTTGCTCCCGAAAAATCCGACGGCGGTCAAAACCATCGTAACTTCGGATATGGCGGCGGCGTTGGCGAAAGACAAGGGAGCGAGCGTTCGCGACGTCTTGACCGGTTTTAAGTATATCGGCGAGACGATAGACAATCTTCCATCTCCCGACGATTACGTCTTCGGAATGGAAGAGAGTTACGGCTATTTAGTCGGAACGCACGTTCGCGACAAGGACGCGGTATCGGCGGCTATGACAATCGTCGAGGCGGCGGCGTATTATAGGTCGAAAGGTTTGTCCTTGATCGACGTTTTGGACGGACTTTACGAGAAATACGGCTACTATAAGACTAGACTTTTGTCCTTTGCTTATCCCGGAGAAAAGGGCAAAGAACAAATGGACGCTTTCACCGCGGCGCTCAGAAAAAATCCGTGGAAAGAGATTTGCGGAGAGGCGTGCTCGGTTAAGGATTATTCTCTCGGAATCGAGGGCTTGCCCAAGAGCAACGTCTTGTCGTTTAAGAGCGAGGATCTTAAGATAATCGTTCGCCCGAGCGGCACCGAGCCAAAGATTAAGTTCTATCTCACGGCGAAAAAACAAAGGGAAGAGGCGAGCGACGCCGTCCTTGAAAAAATGGAAGAGTTCGTAAAATCTCAACTTTGATTTTTTGGCTTTGACGTTTGGAACGAAACGTGACTTTGAAGCGCGGGGAATATGGGTTTGGAAGCTCGGAAAACTCGGAAACGCGAGCGGTTTTGATAGACTGCGAACTCGGGAAGAATCGGGGCTTCGAGGCGCGGAAAACTCGGAAACGCGAGCGGTTTTAGAAATTTCGGAAACCGCTTTACAAAATTCTTTTAGCGCGCTATAATGTAAAAGAAGCGAAATTTATCGTTTCGAAAAACGCATTTTAAGGAAAAAACAATGGAAGAAAAAACTTTTGTTTGCGAAGACGAATTCGGAGTTTCGCTCAAATCGTACTTCAAAGAGGCAAAGAGCCGTTGGTGGCTCGTTCTTGCGATAACGGTCGTTTTAGCCGTTTGCGGTTGGATTTTCGGCAGATTTATCGTAAAAACCGAGTATACGTCCACCGCGACGTTATACGTGAAAGTCGAATCCGGAAGCGACGCTTCGGTCGAAGACATGGCGGCGAGCCGCGCCCTTTCGCTCGGATTTGTCGAGACTTACGTTTCTTTCTTAGACGAAAACAGCACGATCGTTTTCGATAACGCCATTCAAAAGTTGGGAACGGACGGAAGAGGTTTATCGATTAAGTATGTGAAAGATTGCCTCACGGTTACCAAAAAAGATATTCAAATCACGCTTAAATACGTTTCTAAGGATAAAGACAACGTCAGAATTCTCGAACAACTCGTCGATTGTTTGATTGAAGAAGTCAATTGCCGAGAAGAGGGTTCGGGATATAAGTACGGCGATATCGCCAATCACTTGCACGTTTCATCTCCTGCGAAAGGCGGAACGAACAACGAAGATTCCAAGGCGTTGAAATATACGGCTTTGTGTTTCCTTGTCGGTATCGTCGCGTCTGCCGTCGTCATCTTCATTTTTGCCGTCGAGAGCGAGAAAAAAGCGCTCGCCCTTGCAAAAAAAGGACAAGAAGACGAGCCTAACGAATAAAGCGCTTGACTTCCTCTTTGCGTTTGAGACCAACGCAGAGGGGAAGTTTTTTTAATCGATAAACCTTGGCGGCGAAAAAACCGCCGCTTAAGAAAGATGGAGGATTTATGACCGACGTTCATTGTCATTTAATTCCGTTTGTCGACGACGGGAGCGATAGTTTGGAAAAATCTCTCGATATGCTTATGGAAGAGAAGTCTCAAGGCGTCGACCGAGCCATTTGTTCTCCCCATTCGAGAAGGGGTAAATTCGAGACGAGTAGGGAAAAAATTCAAGAGGAGTTTGAGCGGCTGAAAGCCGCGGCTGCGGATTGCTCGATCGGCGTCGACCTTTTTCTCGGCGGAGAGTTTCGTTACGAAGCGTCCGAGTTCGATCGGTTGATTCAAGACCATTCGTTGCCGACGATAAACGGCGGCAAATATATCCTTTTGGAGTTTGATTTTCACTTGCCCGACGATATCGAAGAGGCGTGTTATGACGTTAAAACGGCGGGATATAAGCCGATTATCGCCCATATCGAGAGGTATTTTTACTTCCGCGACGTCAAGAGCGTCGAGCGAGTTAAGGCTTCTGGAGCGCTCGTTCAAGTCAACGCCGAAAGCGTCGCGTCGCGCGCCTTTCCCGAAGAGAGGCGCTTCGTCAAGAAACTTTTAAAGAAAAAACTCGTCGATTTCGTCGCGAGCGACGTTCACGTCGGAAGAACCAATTATATGCGCAAGGCGTTTGAAATCGTCGCAAAAAAGGACGCGGCGTACGCCGAGCAAATTTTTAAGAAAAACGGCGATATGGTTTTGGGGATAGAATAAAAAAATCAAGTAAAAGAGTCCGGATTCTAAAATTAAGCTGCGCCGTTGAGTTAAAACGCCGAACTAGCGCCGAACGAACGCTAAGCAAACTCTAAACGAATAACCCCCGACGCGCAAGCGTCGGGGGTTTGGTTTTGATTTTTGAAAACTCGATTTAAACGGGGAAATTCAAGTCGCCCCTCGTTTGCGCTCGATTGAGAAAAATCCGGTTTATATCAGAGGAAGAGGTTTGAAAATTTCGTCGCCAAAAGAGGGTTTAAGCCATATCCTTTGCGAGTTCGAGTTTGTAGGCGTCGAGAACGGCGGCGACGACTTCTTGTCTCGTTTCGCTGTTCAAGGGATGAGCGATATCCTTATATTCTCCCTCGCTCGTTTTTCTCGACGGCATCGCGACGAAAATTCCGTCTTGACCGTCGATGATTTTAATGTCGTGAATCACGAAGCAGTCGGCTATCGTTATCGAAGCCACCGCTTTGAGTTTGCCGTTGTCCTTTTTAACAAGGCGAATTCTAACGTCTGAAATGTTCATTTGTCCCACCTTTTCAAGCATTTTACGCTTATTTTATATTTTATTACCCTAATAATACATTATTTTTCGTTCGATTTCAATAGTTTTGGCAAAATTTTCAAAAAATTTTTTATTTTGGCGCTTTTCGTCACTTTTTCAGGGCGAGTCGTCATATAATTTGGTATGAAATTTGAGAAAAAGAGGTTGAATGTTCACTTTATCGGAGTCGGCGGCGCGAGTATGAGTTCGTTGGCTCTTTACCTTGCTTCGGTCGGGTTTGACGCGAGCGGGAGCGATTTGGCAGACGGCGAAGTTTTGGACAGACTTCGGAAAAAGGGCTTAAAAGTTTTCGTCGGCCATTCGGCGGAAAACGTTTTGGATAAACAAGTCGTCGTCTATAACGACGCGATCGCGGAGGACAACGTCGAACTCGTCGCGGCGAGAAAGAGCGGCGCGTTTGTTTTAAAGAGAGCCGAACTTTTGAGAATGATATCCGAAAATTTTGCAAAGAGAATAGGCGTTTCGGGTTGTCACGGAAAGACGACGACCGCGTGTATGCTCGTTTGGATCTTCGCCGCCGCCAAGGCTCGATTTTCGGCGCACGTCGGCGGTTTCGATTTGAAATACGGCAACTGCGCCGTTCGGGGCGGAGAGTTTTTTATAAGCGAAGTTTGCGAGTTTAAAAAGAATCTCGATTTTTTTGACGCGGACGTCGCCGTATGCTTAAACGTCGACGCCGATCATCTCGACTGTTATAAGGATTTCGACGAGTTGAAAAGAACCTACTTCAACTTTCTAAAACGAGCCTATAAGTCGATTATTTGCGTCGACGACCCGATATTGCGCGAATTTGACGAGGGGGAGACGATAACCTTTGGAAGGCGTAGAGAGGCGGATTTCACCGCCGCTAAGGTCAAGGGCGACGGCGGTAAATATTCTTTCGACGTTCTTCTTTACGGTAAAAAAATCGCCAAGGTCGCGTTAAACGTTTACGGCGAAAACGCCGTCGAAGACGCTCTGGCGGCGTTTGCCGCGGCATATTCGAGCGGGGTAAGCGTCGACGATATAGTCAGAGGTCTCGAGGTTCAAAGGCGTCGAGCGTCGATTCGAAGAGATTGGAAAAATCGGAGGGGCAAGGACGTTTATCGATTACGCTCATCACCCCGAAGAGATATCCGCCGCCGTAAAGACGGCTAAGGAAATCGGGAAAGGCAAACTCCTCGTCGTTTTTCAGCCGCATACTTATTCGCGCACGGCGTACTTAAAAGATCGATTTTTGGACGTTTTGGGGAAGATAGAGGACTTGACTATATTCAAGACGTACGCCGCAAGAGAGAGGTATTTTGCCGACGGCGACGCTCTTTCTCTGGCGGAGAATTTGCCCGAGTCGAGATATTTCGAGGACGAAGAGAGACTTCTGTCTTCATTGCGCGAACGGGCGAAAAAGGGCGATACGGTTTTGATTTTGGGCGCGGGAGATCTTGCGATAAAAATTAAGTCGATCTTGAAAGCCGAGTCCGACGAATGCAAAAAGGGTTCGGCGGAGAGAAAAGAAAAAGAATAACAGTCGAAGGGCTAAGGACGGAAATCAAAAAGAACGCGCGGCGTCTCGCAAGAAAAGCGAGACGCCGCGCGTTCTTTATCTTTTTGCGAAAGAAGGGACTTTTGTCGTCCGTTCAATCAATTTCTTGGTTTTTTTGAGCGTTTTTGCGTTTTTTTACGCATTCTGTCAATAAGAACTCGATTTGACCGTTAATAGACCGAAAATCGTCTTCCGCCCATTGAGCCAACGCCTCGTACAACTTGCCGTTTTATTCTAAGCGGAATTTGCTTCTTTTCTTCGGACATCTCAGTATAAACTTCCCGAATTTACGACGGGTTGGGCGTCTCGATTGCCGCAGAGGACGACCAAGAGGTTGGAGACCATCGCCGCCTTGCGTTCTTCGTCGAGTTCTACGGTGTCGTGTTCTTTGAGTCTGTCGAGAGCCATTTCGACCATTCCGACCGCGCCGTCTACGATCATTTTTCTCGCGTCGATTATGGCGGACGCTTGTTGACGCTGCAACATTACCGCCGCGATTTCGGGCGCGTAGGCGAGATATGTAATTCTAGCTTCGACGATTTCGAGTCCGGCTTCGTCGACGCGACATTGGATTTCGTCTTTGATTCTTTGAGCGACGACTTCGCTCGAACCTCTCAAACTTCCTTCGTCGGCGAGTCCGTCGCCCGTGGTGTCGACGTTGGGAGCGACGTCGTAAGGGTAAATTCTAACGATGTTTCTCAACGCGCTGTCGCATTGCAAAGATAAAAACTCCTTGTAATTATCGACGTTAAACGCCGCTTTCGCCGTATCGACTACCTTCCAAGTTACCGCGATTCCTATTTCGACGGGGTTTCCGAGACAGTCGTTGATTTTTTGACGGTTGTTGTTCAACGTCATAATTTTGAGCGAAATTTTTTTATTGGCGACCGAGCCGAGATTAACTTTGACGCCGTCCGCTTCGGCGGAAAGAGCCGAAGAAAACGTTTTAACGTCTCCGCTTTGATTGAGTTTGGTCTCCGCCGCGGGGTTGACCGCCGAACAGAAGGGATTGACCGCGTAAAATCCCTCTCCCTTTAACGTTCCGATATATTTTCCGAACAAGGTGAGAACGAGGGCTTCTTGGGGTTTTAAAACTTTGAGACCGACGAGCGGTATCCAAGAAATCGCGAGGACGATTACGCAAATCGCGGTTAGAATCGTCGGGTCTTCGAGCTGGGTGGTCGACGCGATTATGCCGATTAACGCCGCGATCATAACGGCGAGGCAACCGACGAGAACTTTCATTCCGTTCTCTTTGCCGTTTAAGATTTTTTCTTCCATAACTTTCTCCTTTTTTGCGCTTGCGCTTGTGATATCAATATGATATCACGCTATTCGACGCTTGTCAATACATTATATAATATTTCGCAAAAAATTTTTTTGAACCCCGTTAAAACCGTTGACAAAGTCTCGGCAATCGAGTATAATGCGATTGTTAGCAATTGAAGCGAATGATTGCTAACATTCAAAAAAGAGGAGCGCCAAATATGGAGTTGACGGAACGAAAGAAAAAAATACTTCAATACGTCGTGGACGATTATATCGAGACCGCGGCTCCGGTTTCGTCCAAGAGCCTCGCCGAGAGACATTTAAACAATATCAGTTCGGCGACGATCAGAAACGAATTATCGGCTCTCGAAGAGTTGGGGTATTTGACTCAACTGCACACGTCGTCCGGAAGAGTGCCGTCCGCAGAGGCGTATAAGTTATACGTCGGAGAACTTATGGTGAAAGACAAACTCACCGTAAAGGAACTCGACTATATCAAAAAGATTTTCCTCGACAAAGCGGACAATCTCGAAGAGGTTATAAAGAATACGACAAAGGTCATCAGCGAACTGACGTCGTATACGTCCGTCGGAGTTCAAAGTCGCGATACGACCGAAAAAATCGAGAACGTTAAGTTTTTCCGATATAAAAGCGACAGCGCGTTGGTTCTTATCGTCACGGAGTTTAGATTGTTGAAAGACAATTTTATAACCATTCCCGAGAGTATGACCGACGAGCAGCTTAAAGACGCCGAAAAGGTTATGGACAATATGTGCAGAGGCAAGAGTTTCGAAGAGGTTTGCGGTATAAATCCCGAACTTCAAGACAGTTTCCTCGGGTACAAAAACATTTTTGTCAACGTTATAGAGGCGTTAAAGGAGTATATGCAACCGTCGGACGCCGACGTCGTTACCGCCGGAGAGGAAAAGATACTCAATCACCCCGAATACGCGGACGTCGGGAAGATTAAAAACTTCTTGTCCGTGGTAACGAGCAAAGACAAGGTTATGAACTTGCTCGTCGGCGACAATAAAGATATCAAAATCAACGTTAAGATAGGTTCGGACGGATACGACGAGATACCGAAAGAGTGTTCGCTCGTTACGGCGACGTACACGGCGAACGGAGCAAAACTCGGAACGTACGGAGTTATAGGGCCGATAAGAATGGATTATCAAAAGGTTGTGGCGGTGCTCGAAAACGTCGGTAAAATTTTAGAAAGTATCCTAACCGGAGGAAGAAATGACTGAAAAGGAAAAGAAAAAGAAGTTTTTTGAAGATAGAGTAAGCGAAGAGACGGACGAGATCAAGGCGAAAGACGAAGACATTTCGGAAGAGTCTATCGACGTCGCGGCGGACGCGAAAGCCGAAGGGAAAGACGCGCCTATCTCGGAAACCGAAGAGCTAAAAAGTCAAATCGAAAGATTGAAAAAAGAAAACGAAGAGGTTAAAAACGATTATCTTCGCGCCAGAGCCGATTGCGAGAACGTTCGAAAGAGAAAAAGCGAGGAAATTCGCGCGGCGTACGACGACGGAAGGAAATCGACTATCGAGAAAATGTTGCCGATAGGAGACAGTCTCGATTGGGCTTTAAAGATGAATCTTGACGACAACACGAGAGACGGAATCGAGAAACTTTTGAAGAAGTATCACGAAACGTTGACGTCGCTCGGCGTCGAGGAGTTTTCTCCCGAGGTCGGCAGCAAGTTCGATCCGAATATCGCAAACGCCGTTATGACCGTCCCAAAAGACGGCGACGAGGAAGCGGACACGATCAAACAAGTTTTCGGCAGAGGGTATAAACTCGGAGATAAAGTTATGAGATACGCTCAAGTATCCGTAGTAAAAGAATAAAAAAGGAGATAAGATAATATGAGTAAAGTAATTGGTATAGATTTAGGAACGACAAACTCTTGCGTAGCGGTTATGGAAGGCGGCGAACCCGTCGTTATCGCCAACGCCGAAGGCGCCAGAACGACCCCCTCGGTCGTAGGT
>CAZVPW010000057.1:0-8017 GCA_964629115.1 uncultured Acidiphilium sp. | reverse complement strand
CGTCAGATGTGTATAAGAGACAGACATAAGAGTCTCTCCGTTAGTTTATAATTATTATTATTTATTTTAACATAGATCGAATCAAATTACAACATTTTTGGAGATAAAAAAACCGCCTTCCGGAACTTTTTCTTCCAAAAGACGACTTTTTCGTTTGTTCTGTTTGTTTCTTAAACGCCCTTTTCTATAGGCTTGACGAAAGTCGCGCGGCGCTTAATTTCGTCGTGCTCGACCCATTTCCATTGAGCGAGAACTTCGGCGTTGTCGACGAGCATGGGATTGCTGACGACGTCGGTAATTCCGTTTTTCATAACGTTTTTATGTATTCTTGAAATAACCATGGAATTGACCCCCGAATTTCTGTATTCGGGAGAAACCCCGATCAAAGTAAGTTCCAGCGCGGTGGGCTTGGCTATCTCTCGAAGAATGGAGAAAGCGCTTCTCACGACGCTCCCCTTATGCTTCTTGACGGCTTTGCCGATTGCCGGGATAGCGATACCGAACGCCGCGATTTTTCCCGTCTTCGGGTCTAACACGCATGAAAAATAATCGGGATTTATAACGGACGCAAACTGCTTTATGATCGCTTTTTTTACCGCGCCTTTAAGTTCGACGTAACAAGCGAGATCCTTATAAGCGTCGTTATAACAATCGAAAAATTTATCGCCGTAATCTTTGATTATCTTGCTCATCGGATAAATATCGGCAAGCTCGACAAATCCGCTTCTCTTGCGGACGAACTCGGCGGTTTTATGGATTCTCGGGTCTAAAGTCTCGGGATAAAAACGATATTCCACCCACTCGCGCTCTTTAAAAAATCCGAGTTTATCCATGCCGTCCGCGTAATATTCGTAATTGTAATTGGTGGCGTAGGTCGCTTGGCTGTCGAAGCCCTCGACGAGCATTCCCTCGCGTTCGGTGTCGTTAAAGCCCCACGGACCGTGCATATACTCCATTCCGCTCTCTCTTCCGAAGTTTTCGACGGCGTTTAAAAGAGCCTCTTTCGCTTCGGGATCGTCCGAAAAATCAAATCTCGAAAATCTGATTTTTTTCTCCGAAAACTTTCTGTTGCTCTCCTCGACGATTACGCCGGCTATCCTTCCGACGATTTTCGCACCTCTGTACGCCAAAAAGCATTTGACCGCGCACCCTTCGGCGGCAAAATACTTTTTCGGATTGCGGATATTTTTCTCGTCGACGACGAAAGACGGAACGTAATGATCGCAGCCCTCGTATAATTTCACGGGATATTTCGCGAATTTCTTCATCAATCTTTTGTTCGTCGCTTCAATTATCTTTATCATTCAAGTTTTTCTCCGTTCGCATAAAAACGATTTTCTCCGATTTTAGTATAGCGCGTCGCGAGCGATTTTGCAATCGCATGAACCGATTTTTAAACCCTTAAAGCCTAAAAATCTCCCTCGTCGTCTTTAGGAACGACGGCTTCGATCGGCTTTTCGTCTTTTAAGGACATAACGTAGTTGGCGTAATCTTCCTCGGTCATTTTTTTGACGGGGTGTTTCTTTTTCTTTCCCATAATTTGCCTCCTCGAATAATTATGCTCTCCAAAGAGGTCAATCATACGGCGTTTTGAAATTTTTCTCGTCAATCTCCGCCGCTAAAAAACGCCGAGCGTTTTTTCTCGACAAATAAAACGCCGCGTCCCGTTTAGGACGCGGCGAAATTTTAATTTAATTCCTCTATCGTGTGAGCGACGAACGTTATGTGATCGCCAGCCCTTTCAAGGTTGGATACCAAATTGATGAAAACGGCGCTGTTTTTCGGCGAACAAGAACCGGCGTTAAGTCTCGCTATATGTTCGTCAATCAACTTTTTACGCATAGCGTCGACGCTGTTTTCGATTTTTTCCAGTTCGAAGAATCCGTCCTTGTTTTTGGTCTCGAAAATAGCCATCGCCATACCGTACATCTCGTCCAACTTGGAATACATAACCTTAAGTTCGTCGACTACGCCGTCCGAAAAGACGAGTTCTTTATCGACCGTCGAACGGGTGTACTTGACGATATTGTCCGAAATTTCGGATATACGGAGAAGGTCGGCGAGAGCGTGATATAAAATCGAAATTCTCTGGTCGTCGTGACGGGAGACGTCGGCTCCCGAAACCTTGATGAGATAATCGGTGATTTGTTTGGAAACGATAGCGATTTCCTCGTTTTCGGCGTGAATCGCGTCGCCTTGAGCCGAATCTCGGTCGACAAACGCCGAAAATGCGGCTCGGAGATTGTTCATACATCTGTCGCCCATAGCAACCGTTTCTTTTTGAAGTTGAGCGATCGCGACGGTAGGCGTCGAAAGAATACGCTCGTCCATATATTTAATGCGAATTTCTTCTTCCTTTTCTTTATCCTTGATAAGAAATTCGGTAACCTTAACGATAACCGACGTAAGCGGCAAGAATATAATCGTACAAATCGAGTTGAACGCGAGGTGAAAAAGGGAGAGGCGCATAGACGGATCGGGAATGATTTGCGACCAAAAATCGGTCATAAAATTCCGCCATATCATAAGAGCGACGAGGAATATCATCGATCCGCAGAAGTTAAACAAGAAGTGAATGAGAGCCGATCTCTTTGCGTTTGTCGTCGCCCCCGCCGAACTCAAAAGCGCGGTGACGCACGTTCCGATATTCGTGCCGAGAACGATATAAAGTATGGAGTTTCCGCCGCCGCCTATGGCGATTCCCGCGGAAACCATCGATATGAGAATGGCGTTAACCGCCGTGCTCGATTGCATTATCGCCGTAATCACCGCGCCGATAAACATGAGGATTATCGGCTCTAAAAAGGAAGGCTTTATACTGCTGCCGAGTAAGGCTTGAATTGTCTCGTTATCCTTAAAGCCGTTGCTGCAAGCCGAAATCACCGTAAGCCCGAAGAATACCAATCCGAATCCGGCGATCGTCAAACACCAGTTTTTGGTTTTGTCGTTTTTCAAAATCATCGACAAAAAGATTCCGACGAAGGAAAATATCATAAAGTATTTTCCCACGCTCGTCATTCCGAACGCTATCAAAATCGTCGTTATGGTCGTTCCGACATTCGCGCCCATAATGACCGTCGTCGCTTGGTAAAGGCTCATCATTCCGGCGTTTACGAAACCGATAACCATAACCGTCGTCGCGCCCGAACTCTGCATGAGCACGGTCGCCCCGACGCCTATGCCGACGCCCGCGAGCCTGCTCTTCGACGTCTTGTCGAAAAGTTTTCTTAAGCCTTTGTTCGCGACTTTTTGCAAGTTTTCGGAAAGGAGTTTAAATCCTATCAAAAACGCTCCGAGAGCCGCGACAAGATAAAGAATTGCCGTAAATTCGTCATTAAAAATCATATGTAATATCCTTAAAGCAACGCGGGCAAAGCTCGTTTTTCTCGCCCGTCTTTTTTATGATAAAACTTTTTCGGCGCAATTGTCAAGCAAAACGCCCCAAGTTGTTTTTACTCGAGAGCGGCGCGCTCGCCTCGACAAACCCCAAAAAATCCGCGCTCGGCGCAAAATAAAAACTCGAGGATATCAAAGTCTTTCCCCGAGTTTATAAACGCCGCTCGCCGTCAAGACGCTCGAGCAATCTTTTTTGAAAAAAATCGCAACCATACAAATCGCCGAAAAAACGGCGACGACGGCGGTAAAGACGACGTTTTCTATCGTCCAAAGCCTACCGACGACAAACCCGAAGTCGAATAAGAATCCGCCGAAATCGAATATGGCGTGAACGGATACGGGAACGAACAAATTTCCCGAAAAAAGCAAGGCGAGAGCGCACGCGCACCCGATTAAAAAAGAATATCCGACTTGCAAAAAGACGGCGGCGGAAAATCCGCCGAGCAAATTGAATAAGTGAGCCGCCCCGAACAAAGCGGACGAGGCAATCGTCGCCGCAAAAATCCCTTTCTTCCCTTGACCGAACCTATAAAGAAGCAACGGAAAAACGACCCCTCGAAAGGTCGACTCCTCGAGCAAAGCGATGGAAACGCAATATAAAACGTAAACAAAAAGTCCGCCTATATGCTCGTTAAATGCCAAATCGCCCGTCAAAAGCGGAGCAAACGGAAAGTTTGCGACCGCAACGAGGAGGGTCGGCAAACACGCGACCGCTCCCCAAACGCCGCCCGAAAAGGAAGTTATCGTCTTATTCAATCCCAACCTAAAAATCATCGCTATCGGCAAAACGGAGAAGAGAAACCTAAACGCCGCGGACAAAGCCCGCTCCATCGTCTCTCCTCCGCCGAAAAAAGCGGATATCTTTCCCGTCGGAACCGCGGACGCGCCGACCGCGTAAAGGGCGACGAGAATAGCCGTTCGAAGGGCTTCTTTCTTTCGATATTCCGTTTTTTCGACCGATGTTTTGTCGGAGCCCAAGTCGTTTTCGTTCGACCCGTCTCTTTTCGAAAAGTCGCCCAATTTATTCTCCTCTTCCCTTATACCACAAAAGCGCGACGAGGGTTTTCGCGTCGGTTATCGCGCCGTTTTCAATCATTTCGTATGCTTTTTCGAGGGGAATCCAACTTATTTCTATGTCCTCGCACTCGTCGAGGTTAAGTTTTCCCTTTTCGAATTTTTCGACGAAATATATGCCTATTTTCTCGTTCGTATATCCGGGAGTCGGATATATGCAAGCGATTTTTTTCATCGCGAGAGGCTTTAAGCCGGTCTCCTCCTCAAACTCCCTCCTCGCGGTAACCTCGAAATCCTCGCCGTTCTCCCTTTTACCCGCCGGAATCTCCCACACGATTTCGTCGTAAGGATATCTATATTGTCTCTCAAGCAAAACCTTGCCGTCTTCGACCGCAAGCGCGGCGGCTCCGCCGCCGTGAACGACGTATTCCCTCGTCCCGAACGCGCCCGTATCGGTCTCTATCTCGTCGACGTTCAAAGTTAATATTTTCCCTTTAAAAACCGTCTCTCCGTTAAGTTTTCTTTCTTTCATTCGGAAGCCTCTTCGGATATCCCGTCGGATATCTCGTCTAAGTTTATTTTTAATTTTTTCTCGGACGCCGCGCAGTATTTAAGAGCCGTGAA
Source organism: uncultured Acidiphilium sp. (assembly GCA_964629115.1). Taxonomy (GTDB): domain Bacteria; phylum Bacillota; class Clostridia; order Christensenellales; family Borkfalkiaceae; genus UBA10281. Next base: position 2,983 of record CAZVPW010000057.1, on the reverse strand, counting down.
CGCGAGGGTGACGCCCTCGGCGTCCTTGCGAGCCGTCGCCCTTTCGAGACAATCGAGAATATATTCGAGTTCTTCTCTCTTTTCGCCGTCTTTTTTGGAAAAATACCGCTCGACCTCTTCTCTCGCCGATTGAATAAACGGGTATTCCCTCTTCGCCTTTTCCGCCGCGCCTCGGACAATCGACGGCTCGACCGCCTTTTTCGCGTCTTCTTCCGAACTCGTCGTTACCCCATCTTCTTGCGCGATAATCAACTTATTCGCGATCTTTTCGACGATTAACCCGAACGGAATGACGACTTTTAAAACGAAACGAGAATATCTCCCTTGAAGAGAGGATTCGCCCTCGCCGAAATTCTTTTCACAAAAAGAATCGAGCGATTCTCCGCCGCCGTCTATCTCGACGAACAGCAAAAAACACAGAGCGATCGCGTCCGAATCTTTAACGGGCAATTTGACGCCGATTCCGTTTTCGGGAAAACACACCGACTTAAAAGTCTTGTAATCGAACCCGTCGGAAACGTATTCGAAGAGTTCGTAAAGCATCTTCGAATCGGCGACCGTCTTTAACAGTTCGCTTATTTTCCTCTCGGCGAGAATATATTTGGCGTTGACCAAATCGTCGAGTTTTGCTTTGAAGTTTTCAAGTGATTGTCTCGCGGTCGTCATTTAAATCTCCGTCGCTTTCTTTATCGTTGGGGAAATTATAGCGCAAACAAAAAATTATGACAATAACTTTTCTCAAACTATTGATTTTTTTTTGTTTATCGGCTATAATATACAAGAGTCGCGGATTGCGACCTATTAAAGGAGGAACATCTTATGAAATCAGTACGCATCTCGCTTCAAATGGCCAGCCAAGTCAAAGCGTTCGTTTCGGTAGTTCAAAAATATTCTTATGAAATCGATCTTCGCAGCGACAGATACGTCGTCGACGCGAAGTCCATTCTCGGCATATTCAGTCTCGACCTTTCCAAACCCATAAACGTCGAAATTCACTCGGACGACTGCGACGATCTCGTCGCCGAACTCGCTCCGTTCGCCGCGTAAAAATCGATTCGCCTAAGAGGAAGTTATGAATATCGCGCAAGTCAAAGGCGACGCGCTCGTAAACAAGTTAATACTTTTGTTCGTCTTTGACAAAATGGAAGTCCCCATTTCCGAGGACACCATTCACGACATGTGCTGCTCTTCGAACGCGTGGATATCGTACATGGACTGCAAGCCCCTTTTAAACACCTTGCTCGACCATTCGTTTATCTGCAACGTGGCGGCTCAAGGAACGCCTCTTTACGGCATAACCCCGGACGGACGCAATTGTCTCGCGGATTTTTACGTAAGAATCCCGTCTTCGCTTCGCGAAGAGATTTCTCTATTCGTTAAAAACAACCGAGCGCAATATAAAAAACGACAAGAATGCGTCGCGGATTACTTTATGAACAAGGACGGAACTTACACCGTCTATTTGAAAATCGTCGAGCCCTCTCAACCCATTTTGGAACTTAAACTCGTCGTCCCCAACAGACAGACGGCGAAAAACATCTACAAAAAGTGGGAAGAAAAGGCGGGCAACGTATACGCTACGCTATACGATTGCTTAGTCGACTAAAAAGGAGAACAAAATGCAAACTTATATCACGAAAGGAACGTGCAGCAGACAAATACTTTTCGACGTATCGTCCGACGGCAAAGTTCAAGACGTTAAATTTATAGGCGGTTGCAGCGGCAACCTTCAAGGCATCGCCAAGCTCGTAGACCAACGTCCCGTCGACGAGGTTATCGAAACTCTCAAAGGCATTAAATGCAAGGGCTCGACCTCTTGTCCCGACCAACTTGCCTGCGCGCTTTTGGAATATAAGGCGAAACACCCCGAACTTCAATAATTACCGATTAAGCCGCGCTCTCCTATGACTGCGCGGCTTAACAGTTAATCCAATTTCGACGGATACGCCGAATAGCGGCGAACCGACGGACGACAATCGAGACCGAGCAATCGTTTGAAAATTCAGAACGGAAGCCCGTCCATTTGTCTTACGGTGAAAAAATGAACGAAAAATTCATACGGACGGATATGCTCTTCGGCGAAGGGGCGACCGACTTGTTAAAGACAAAAAAAGTCGCCGTGTTCGGCGTCGGAGGGGTCGGCGGATATTGCGTCGAAGCCCTCGTTCGCTCGGGAATCGGCTCGCTCGAACTCATCGATTCGGACAAAATAAGCCTATCGAACGTAAACAGACAGATAATCGCGACCGAAAAAAACGTCGGCGTTTACAAAACGACCGCCGCGGCAAACAGAGCGAGAGAGATAAACAGCGAAATCGAAATCGTCGAACGAAAGATTTTCTATACGCCCGAAAACGCCGACTCCATAGACTTTAAGTCCTTTGACTACGTCGTCGACGCCATAGACACGATATCGAGCAAATTATCCGTTATCGAAAACTGTTGCCGCCTCGGCGTTCCCGTAATCAGTTCTATGGGTTGCGGAAATAAAATTCGCCCCGACTTGTTTAAAGTCGCCGACATTTACCAAACGCGGGTTTGTCCGCTCGCTAAGGTTATGCGCCGAGAACTCAAAAAACGAGGCGTTTTAAAGCTTAAAACCGTATATTCGGAAGAAGAACCGAGAACGCCGTATTTTCAACCGCCAGACGGTTCGCAAAAAAAACAAACGCCGTCGAGTTGCGCTTTCGTCCCGAGCGTCGCCGGACTGATTATCGGCGGCGAAGTCGTCAAAGACCTCTTGGGACTCGAATAAAATAATTAACCGCGCTTTAAACAAAGCGCTTCAAGGAGAAATATAATGAAAGTCATATTGCTTGCGGACGTAAAAGGAACGGGAAAGAAAAACGACGTCGTCGAAGTCAGCGACGGATACGCCAGAAACTGTCTCTTAAAGAAAAAACTCGCCATCGAGGCGACAAACACGGAAATCAACGCCGTAACCAACAAAATCAAGGCTCAAGAATTCCACAAAGCCGAAGAA
>CAZVPW010000056.1:0-8237 GCA_964629115.1 uncultured Acidiphilium sp. | reverse complement strand
ACGTTGGGAATAAAGCATTTTTCCTTAAAAAAAACTCCGACAAAAAAACCGATTAAATAGATCGAGAGCAAAATGCAAAAGTATTTCGCTCCATTTTTCAACAGACATAATTTTTCTTTTACGCTAAACATAAATAAAAACTCACGGACACTAATGTCTATGAGTTTTTTTGTCTTTAAATTCCCTTTTCAAGCATTTTGTCGATTGAGATACCGAATCCTCGAGTCGGGTCGTTTATAAAAACGTGGGTTACGGCGCCGACGATTTTGCCGTTTTGTAAAATCGGGCTTCCGCTCATTCCTTGCAAAATTCCGTTTGTCGCCGACAAAAGGCTTTTATCGAGGATTTTAATAACAAAATTCTTATTTTCTTTGTTGTTTTTATCTATCTTTACAATGCTTATTTGATATTCTTTTGTTTTTATTCCGTCGACGCAAGTCGCGACGACTGCTTTCCCCATAGTCGCCTCGCCCGACGACGTTTGGGGCAGTTTTTTATAATCAAACGATTTATCAGCTTTGCCATAAACGCCCGTTCGTTCGTTTTTTACGAGTTTGCCTATAAGCGTATCCTCGACAAAAACGCCTTTCAATTCGCCGGCTTTTCCTCGTTCGCCTTTTACCGCGCCGATTATAGAGCAGAGGTATGCTTTTCCGCCGCTCAATTTAACGACGCGCCCGTCGTCGTCGGATATGGCGTGCCCGAGAGAGGCGAATTCGCCGTTTTCTTTAAAATAGGTTATCGTACCGATGCCGTTTAAATCGTCTCTTAAAAAAAAACCGAGACGCATATTTCCTTTGACGTCTTTTTGAGGCAAAATATACTTCGTAGAACGCTCTCCGTTTCGTTCGACTACGATTTCCACGGGATTTTCTCCGCATTGATTCAGCGCGTCGGCTATCGACCGAGAATCGGAAATTTTTGAGCCGTTTAAGCTTAAAATAACGTCTCCGACTCGAATATCGGCATTTTTCGCCGGCGAAAAAATTCCGTCTTCGGTAACGACGTCTGTCAATCCGACGACGGTCGCCCCCTCGGTTTTTATGGCAAGCCCCGTCGCAAAGCCGCCAAGATAAAGAGTTTCGCTCGCCTTTGCTCTAAGAGATAGGGGAGCAAACAAAAAGGCGCAGGCCAACGTCGCGATAAAAAGCCTAAACAGACTTCTTTTTAATTTCATTTTTCCTCCGTTAAGGGAATCGCAATCTTTCCCTTTGCCCATTACAAAAGGTAGTATGAGCAGAACGGAGCGGAGTTATTCTTTTTTCGAAAGCCTTTCGATGATCTTATTTTTTAATTGGTCGAAACCGTATCCGTATTTTGCAGAAATCAAGACGCCACCCTTGTCAAGATTTGAAAAATCTTCGATTTTATCGCATTTATTGTAAACTTTTATGATAGGCGCAACGACGCCTATTTCCTTTAAAATTCGTTCGGTCGTTTGTTCTTGACTCTCGGCGTCCAAAGACGCGTCGGACACGAGCAAAACGACGTCCGCGTTTTTCACGTAAGACAAAGTTGATTTAAACGCTTGAATAAGCGTCGTCGGGATATCTCTGATAAAACCGACCGTATCGATAAACAAAATGTCTTTATCGCCGACTCTGACTTTTCTCGCGGTCGGATCTAAGGTCGCAAAAAGCTTATCCTCGACAAAAACATCGCTTTTTGAAAGGGCGTTTAAAAGAGTAGACTTTCCGGCGTTCGTATATCCCGCGAGCGCGACCGTAATCGCGCCGTCTTTATTTCTTCTGGCGTTTTGATTTTCCCGTCGTTCGTCTAAAATGCTCAATTTTTCTTTGAGTTTTTTTATTCTTTGAGCGATATGACGCCTATCCGTTTCAAGTTTTGTTTCTCCCGGACCTCTCGAACCTATGCCTCCGCCGAGCCTCGAAAGGGAAGTTCCGAGTCCTTTGAGCCTCGGCATTAAGTATTCGAGTTGAGCGACCTCGACTTGAAGTTTTCCTTCGCTCGTTTGAGCCCTCATAGCGAAAATATCGAGAATAAGAGCGGTTTTATCTATAACTTTTTTATCGAAAAAATCGGATAAATTTCGCGCTTGCGAGGGGGATAGAGAATAATCGCACACAAAAACGTTCGCTTCGAGTTCTTCGGCTTGCTTCTTTATTTCCTCGAGCTTGCCTTTTCCGAAAACCGTCGACGGCGAAACCTTTTTTATAAGTTGCGTCGCGTACCCGACCGTTTTTGCGCCCGACGACGAAACTAAAGCCGAAAGTTCTTCGAGCAAGGGTTCGGCATCGGTTTTTTTCAAAGAGAGGGATTAGCAGAAAAACCTTTTCTTCAATTTTATTTTCTTTGATTAAGTCAATCATTTTCGTCCTTATCGTCGTTTCTTAAGCTTACTTGTTCGGCTATGCTTTTTCTCGAATCCCGCTCGATCGCCGCGTAATGTTTTCTCGTCGTGTTGACGTCCTTGTGCCCGAGAAAATCCGCGACTGCGTAAATATCCTTGGTTTTTCTGTAAAGATCGGTACCGAAAGTACTTCTGAGTTTATGCGGCGTTATTTTTTTTAACGGAGCGACCTCTTTGGCGTAGTCTTTGACGAGAACTTGAACGGCTCTCGTCGAAATTCGCTTGTTCTTCATCGAGATAAAGAGAGCGTTTTCCTCGCGCGGCAAGCCTTCGATATCGTATCTTTGATCGAGCCAATCGAAAAGAGCCTCTTTGACCTCGTCGTTAAAATAGAGTATAGTTCTGTTTCCGCCCTTTCTAGTAACGACAAAGGCGTTATTGTCGAAATCGAAATCTTCCACGTTTAAACCGACGAGCTCGCTGATTCTTATGCCGGACCCTAAAAATAAAGAGAGAATGGCGAAATCTCGAGTTTTCAATTTGGCGTGATAGGTTTGCTTTCTACCCGAAAAAGCGTCGTCCGAATCGGCGTAATCGAGAAGTTCGACAACCTCGTTGTTTTCAAGACGTACAATTTCCTTTTCGCGAATTTTCGGGGTGGCGATTTTTGCCGCGACGTTTGATTTTATCTCGTCTTTGCCGAAAAAATATCTTAACATAGCCCTAATTGAGGAGAGTTTTCGCGCTTTTCCTCGTTCGCCGCACGACGAATTCTTTCCGTTTGTCTTGTAGTGAGAAAGATAATTCAAAAATCTCTCGATATCGTAGGCGGAGACCTCGTCGAGAATAGCGACGGACATTTCGTCGATCGGTTTTTTCTTAATTTGAGATAAATAGGAGAAAAAAATCCTTAAATCGTAAGCATAATTCAATCTCGTCAGAGCAGAGGAGTTATTTGCGATTCCATAGATAAAATCCGAACAAAAAGCGGGCAAATCGCAAAGCAATCTTTCGATTTTATCGTTCGTAAGCTCGTTTCTCTCGGAAAAATAATTGTTTTTTTCGCTCATTTGATTGTTCCTTCTTTGTTTTTGCGGTTTAGAGTAAATAAAAGCGCGGTCTATGTTTTGAATTTATCATTGCGTAAAACACAAGTTTTACGCAATGATACCGTGTTTTTATTGTATAACATTGCGTAATAAATGTCAATTAAAATTTTTACTTAATTTTTAGTCTCGTCGAAAACATTTTTGTTTTTGCTTTTTTATTTCGAGTTTTAGGTTAAGATTTTGTTTCGTATATTTTTTTACTCGGTATTTTTATTACAAAAATTTCTTTATTTTTTTTATAGATTTGACACGGATAACGATTAGCGCTATAATAAACGAAACGTAAATTTACGTCGTTTTTTCGGCGAAGAGCGAGTTTTTGAAGAAAACTACGAAACCATTCGACGCTTCAAATTTCAAATTCGCAGAAAAAAACGCTAAATTTGATTCACTTTAAGGAGAGATTTTCGTTATGCCTACGAATGAGATCAAAGGCGAAATGATTCGCGGTCACATCGATACGATCATTTTGCTGTCTTTGATTGACGGAGACAAAGATTCGAATGAAATTCGCGTTGCGATCGAAGAAAAATCCGAAAACAAGTATAGCGTTAAGCAAGGAACGTTTTACAGCGCGATGCAAAGACTTGCCAAACAAAATTACATAAAAGAATATCGCTCGAGTTCGGTAGACGGAATCAGAAGAAAATACTTTTCTTTAACGACAAAAGGTCGTTCATTCCTCGAAAAAAACCGCGAAGAATGGAATAAATCCAAAGAACTCATCGATAATTTGATCGAGACCCCGTCCGAGCCGCAGAAAAAAGAAGAAATCAAGGCTCAACCGATTGACGAATTCGACCAATTTAAACGTTTTGCATTAAACAACGCAACGGATTTTGATTTTATCGCTCCTCAATCTTCCGACGCCTATATCGACAAGCTCGGCGAGGAAGCCTTAAAAGATCTCAACGCCGAACTCGAAGCCTTAAACGCAGATAATAACGACGGTAACGACGAGATTTTGACTGTCGAAGACTCCTCTGTTCCCGAATCCCCGATTCTTTCCGAGGACGACGAGCCTATCGACGAAGAATTTTTAATCGACGCGACTGACGAAGCGCCGTCTAAGATCGAAGCGGACGACTTCGAAAACTCGATAGAAGAGCCTCAAGAGGAACCTTTCTCCGAGGACGACTTCTCGTATGACTTCGAACTTCCCGAAGAACAAATCGAGGTTCTTCAAAACGCCGAGCCTACCGATAACGACGACTCGCCCGTAGACTCCGACGAAACGCAAAGCCAACATCGAGACGAGGTCGAAAACGTCGCCGCAGCAGCCGCAAACGGCCGCTCCGCCGAAGTAAAAAACATTGAAAAATCCTCGAATGCAACGGAGATTTTTAAAGAAGTTACAACCGAAACAATCTCGATTAACAACACCGTCGAGTCGGTTGAAGACAAAAAAGAACTGACGTCGACTTTCGACGATATGCTCCTCGTCGATGAAGGAAAACCGACAAATTCGCGCGAGTACAAAGCCATTCTGGGAAGATTGTTTCCAAAAGAAGAGTCGGAGAAAAACAAGGTTTTCGCCAAGCAAATCGACTTTGGAGAAGCATCGAACGACGTAAAAGAAAACGAGTTTTTCTCGGATGCGGACGACGAGAATCAAGCCGAATTTGACGAAAAAATCGAATTTGACCAAAAAGACGCGAACGAGGAAAGTTTGCGTCGCGAAACACTCGAATTCAAAACGAATCAATCGGGCGACTACGACTTCTCCGACCTTTACGCTATGGCGAAAAAAGAGGGATTTAAAGTTAGGACATCTCTTTCGACAAACGCGTCTAACGACGGAAACATATTCGTAAACAAACTCAATTTTCACGCGGCGACCATTCATTATTTGATTCTCTTCGTCGAAATGGCTGTTCTGAACCTTTCGCTTTCTTCAATTTTGAGTTGGAGCGTTTTAACCAAGGTCGTTATAGCCATTTCTCTCGCCGCCTACCTCCTCGTTTCGGCGATTATGTTCTCCATATCGCCAGACCGCAAAGTTCGCGAAATATCGCCGTTTAAAGACGCCGTAGAGGTATCTCTGATAATCGCTTTCCAACTCGCGATTATATGCCTTTGCGTCGCTCTGTTCTGCGAAGTAGATTTCGAAAACGTAAAGGAAGTTCTTTCTTTTATCGTTCTTCCGTTCATTTTGTTTTTGAATATTCCCCTCTTCCCGATCGTTAAATACGCGCTTTTAAGCGGCGGAAAATATTTTGACGAATAACAAGTTTTCATTTTCACGACAAAAAGCCCCGAGAGATATTTCCCTCGGGGTTATTTTTATTAGAATTATTCTAACGAAAGCGTTTTTCTTTTCTTTACGAGTTTATAAATTATAATAGCCGCTCCTCCGAGGCACGCGCAAATAGATATAAACTGAGACGGGGTCATTCCCGGAACAAACGCTCCTCTGTCGTCCGACCTTAAAAACTCTATTAAGAATCTCCAAATCCCGTACGAGAGAAGGTAGGTCTCCAAATTGACGTTCTTTTTCTTAAAAAACAAATACGAAGTCGCGCCAAACAGAATCAATAAGAAAACAGCTTCGTAAAGTTGAGTCGGCAAAAAACACCCTTCGTAAAGAGCCCCGTCGCGAACGACCGTCATTTTCAGTCCCGGAAATCCGTCCGTTTCCATTCCGTAACAGCAACCGGCGAAGAGACAACCTATTCGCCCGAACGCGTGAGCGATTGTCACCGCGCACGGCAAAAGGTCGAGCAAATCCTCAAAATACCTTTTATGATCGGAGTTTTTGAAAACTTTTCCGCCGACGAGAAAGAAGACTAGCAAGAAGAATGCGACTCCTCCGACGAGTCCGCCGTAAAAGGTCATTCCGCCGAGTTCGAACACGCCCGTTTCAATCCAATTGTAAAACGATTGAACGAGTTCCGCAGAAAAAATGCCTAATATTATCGAGAGAACGCTGACGATAAGATAAAAGTTTCTAACCTTATACGGGAGTCCCCGCGAAGAAATATATTTATCGTATACCGCAAGCGCCGCGATAATTCCAACTACCAAACAAATATCGTATAAGGTCGTATTTCCAAAAATGACGTTCGGATACATAAACTCCTCCGTTTATTCGGATAAATCGTATTTTGACAAGGCGTAATTTAGAATTTTAATCGCGCAATAATAAGAAACGATGATATATATCGCCGACAAAATAACGTTAAAGAAATCTACCGTCGACGCGAATTCGGACGCGAGAATATGCAAAACAATCTCAATTAAGATAAAGAGATTGTAAGTTCGTCTCCTCTCCCTTTCGATTTGGAAAGGCAAGCTCATAAGACTGGCGACGCCAGACGTGATTACGGCTCGTCCGATCATTAAAAGAGGTTGGTAGAAGCCTTTTGAAATAATACCCGACATAAAATCGCTTGTAAACGTCTTGTCTTTGGTTATCACGTTGGGAATCGCCGAAAAATATTCGTTTCCCATTGGAATAAAAAGATTCTGTATAAGTCCGCGAGCCGACCAAAAGGTTATATATCCGCAATAGACGCACACGCACAAAAGAATCTCGGTAAAGATGTCGTTTTTTTGCGTAATTCTTAAATAAACGACGCAAAGCAAGAACAAAAACAAATCGGTCAAAACGATGTTTATTATATTCGATACGGTCTTATATCCGTCGAATAAAGAGTCTATATTCGTCCCGACGAGATCGGCGGCTAAAAAAGCTATTACGCCGACGCCGAACGCGGTTATCATCTCATAGGTTTTAACGTTTTTCTGCCCGTTTAAATCGCTAAAAACAATGACTATGGACAAAGGTAAAATCAAAGCCGTCAACAAAGAATCGAGTATAAAAAGAATGGTTTGACGAGTTATTATCGCTATGAAAAGCAGTACGCACGAAATGAGCATCATTGCCAAAAAAACGTTAAATCCGCCCTTAAAAGAAGGAAGACTGCCAATCAAAAATTCGCCGGACTTCTTTTTTTTGCCCGAAAAAAGAATATTTGCGACGGTGACGGGTTTCTCTTCCTTTTTCTTGGCGTCGCTTTTTTTCACGTCGCATTCGCTCAAAACGATTTCTTGGTCGTCGTCTTGCGAGTTGATTCTCAAATAATCGTTATTCACTGTTCTTTAACCTCTCGAATCGAACGTAGAAATTGCTACCGCAATCCTTTTTGCTCTTGACCCCATACTGCAATTTATGCGAATCAAGAATAGCCTTAACGATGGATAAGCCGAGTCCCGTACCCTTAACCGGTCGAGTGTTTGTTTCCGAGAAGCGGTAGTATCTTTCCCAAATCGTGTCCATTTTTTCTTTGGAAATGCCCTTTCCGCTGTCGATTATTTCAAGTAAAATACTGTCGTTTTCGGCGGTTAAGAAAATTTTAACCGTCTTATCTTCGCCGGTGTAATTTATCGAATTTCCAAGCAAATTGTAAATAACTTGTTCGATTTTCTTTTCGTCCGCAATGGTCAAAAGATCGGGAGCGATATGCTCCTCGATAGAATAACCTTGTCTCTCGACGTAATCTGAAAAACGACGAACGACTCGTTCGGTCAATTCGGAAAGGTTGATCTCCGTTTTTTCGAGTTCGTTAACCGCCGATTGCAGTTTAGACAAGTTTAAAATATCGTTGACAAGCGCGGTCAACCTATCGGCTTCGTCAATAATAACTTGCGAATGTCTTTCTCTTTTCTCCTTGTTTTCGCCCGATATATCGCGAATCATTTCGGCGTACGCCTTAATCATCGTGAGCGGCGTCTTAAGGTCGTGCGAGACGTTTGCAAGCAAATCTCTTTGCAAGGCTCCGCTTTTTGATATCTCATCTTTCGCATAGTTAAGCGCG
>CAZVPW010000055.1:0-8245 GCA_964629115.1 uncultured Acidiphilium sp. | reverse complement strand
ATATAAACCTTCCGATGTTGTTGCGTTACTTGGCTCAAAAAGATATTCCAACCGTCGTCACTTTACACGATTGTTGGTTTTTTACGGGGAAATGCACGCATTACGCAGCCGCGAATTGCGAAAAATGGAAAAGCGGATGCGGAGGTTGTCCGCAGTTAAAAAAGGACGTTCCGAGTTGGTTTTTCGATCGCTCGGCAAAAATGTGGGCGGACAAAAAGCGATTGCTTTCGGCAATTCCGCGCCTTGCCGTCGTGGGAGTGTCCGATTGGATTACGAATCAAGCGAAAGAGTCGTTCTTGGGATCGGCAAAAATTGTTCGAAGAATATATAATTGGATAGATTTAGACTCTTTTTATCCGAGACGAGAGGAGACCTTCTCCAAATACGGAGCGACGGGAGATAAATTTACCGTTATTTGCATAGGCGCGGGGTGGAAAAAAGGTTCGAGTAGGTTAAACGATTTGCTTCTTCTCGCCGAAAAATTGCCGTCGGATATGCAAATAGTTTTGGTTGGAAACGCGGAAGACGCGGATACGTTGCCGAGTAACGTGATATCGGTCGGCTACGTTAGCGGTACCGACGACTTGGCTCGGTTGTATTCGCAAGCGGACGCGTACGTTCACTTATCGCGCGAAGATACTTTCGGGAAAGTAATAGCCGAGGCGATGTCTTGCGGAATTCCCGCCGTCGTTTACAATTCCACCGCTTGTCCGGAGATAGTCGGCGACGGCTGCGGACGAGTCGTCGAAACGGGTAACGTCGACGAGATTTGTCGGGCTCTTATTGAAATCAAACAAAAGGGAAAATCCGCTTATTCCGCCGCTTGCTCGGCGTCGGTATCCAAGCGATTTGAAAAGAGGCGACTTTTGGAAAAAACGACGACTTTGTATCGCGAGTTGATACGAGGAGAGAAAGAATAGTGTATTTGGTATTATACGGCGTCATTTTCGCGTTTGCCGGAATATTCTTGCTGAAAAAAGATGGAAACGGGAAAAAGGCGTTTGCGATTGCGGTTGGCGTTGCCTTGTTTTTATACGCCGCGCTTCGCTCGCCTACTTATTCCGGAGACGTCGCGGGATACGTAAAAAAGTTTAATCTTTACAAACAGTATTCGTTTGTGGAAATGCTCGAATTGTATTCGACGGATGTAAAGAATCCCACGTATCATTTGCTCGGATGGTTTGTCAGTCGCGCTTTCGACGACGCTCAATGGTGGTTGGCGTTTATCGGCGCGATATACGCTTTTGCCGGATCCTACGTTATCTATAAAGAATCCGAATTGCCGATGATAAGTTCGATTGCGTGGATTGCTTTGAGTTTTTTCTCGTTTAGTTTAACGGGGCTTCGTCAAACGATTGCTTTGTCTCTTACGATGCCTGCCTATTTCTCGGCGAAAAACCGAAAATTGTTAAGTTTTCTGCTATTAGTGGCTTTGGCGACTTTATTTCATTCGTCGGCGTTTATTTTCTTGATTATATACCCGATAGCAAATAAAAAAATCGGAATTTATCACGTCGCGGTCGCTTTGGTTGTTCTCGTCGCGTTCGCGGCGTTTCAAGGGCAGGTTAGAAATTTTATAACGCAGTTTTTCGACGATTCGTATTTGGGCGGATACGCCGATAGCGAAACGAAATTAACGCTTGTAGGATTTATCGTGCAATTGGCGATTTTTGCGTTTGGATTGTGGTATTATCCTAACGTAACTCGCGAACGCGAAGGCGTCGACATTATATATAACTTGTCGTTTATCGGGGTTATCTTACAACTGTTTTCCTCGATGATAGCCGAATTCTTCAGAGTGAGTATGTATTTTTCATTCTTTAACGTTTTATTGATTCCGTTGGCAATTAAAAGCGAACCGAAGAAAAAAACGCGAATAATGCTTTACGTTTTTATTTGCGGCGTATTGTTGTTGTACGCCTTCCGCAACGGAATACCGAACTATAGATTTTTTTGGAGGTAACGCAAAATGAAATATTTGAGTTATTACGATTCGTCCGATAAAGAAGGGCGCAGCAGTTGCTTATCCGCGACAAATAAGATGAATTACATTTGCAAGAGTTTGGTTTCTCTCGGCGAAACGGTGGAGATCGTCTCAGCGAGCATGGCGTCGCGAAAGGGAAATTTTAAAGGAAGACGAGAAAAAATTTCCGACGGGGTCACGTTAAAAATGTTCCCCGCGTTTAAATTCGGAAACATAATCCAAAAATTGCGTACGATAATCGCGTCCAGAATAATTCTCTTTTTCTATTTGTTGTTTTGCGTAAAACGCAACGAGAAGATTCTCGTTTATCATTCCTTGTCGTATATGAGGGCGTTGAGGATCGCGAAGTTTTTAAAGGGATTTAAGATTATTTTGGAAGTCGAGGAGATTTACGGAGACGTAAAAAACGACGACAAAATAACCAAGCGAGAATTATCCTTTTTTAAAATCGGCGATTCCTACGTTTTTCCAACGATCCTCTTAAATCAAAAAATAAATCTCCAAAATAAGCCGTACGTTATTATTCACGGTACTTATGACGTTGAAAAGACGATAGGAGCAAAGAGAGACGACGGGCGAATTCATTGCGTCTACGCGGGAACTTTCGATCCCCGCAAAGGCGGAGCAGTCGCCGCCGCCGCCGGAGAGTTTTTAGACGAGAGATACCGGATACATATTCTCGGATTCGGTTCGGAAAAAGATAAACAATCGTTGATAGATACGATTGAAAATGTAAACGGCCGCTCGAAATGCGTCGTCAGTTACGACGGGTTGTTGACCGGAGACGAATATATCAAATTTATACAAAGTTGCGATATCGGATTGAGTACGCAATTTACCGACGCTCGTTTTAACGAAACGTCCTTTCCGTCAAAGGTATTGTCTTATTTATCAAATGGGTTGCGGGTAGTATCTGGGAGAATAAAGGCTTTGGAAACTTCCGCCGTCAACGACGTTTTATATTATTACGAAGAGAACTCCCCTCGAGCGATTGCCGAGGCGATTAAGTCTATCGATATGACCTCTCCGTATGACGGAAGAAAGAAAGTCGAGGAGTTGGACGCGGAGTTTCGAGATCGTTTAGGGAAAATTATCGGTCTCGGAAGGTAAAGAAATAAGGTTGTTATGGGAAGAAAAAAAGGTTCGATTTTATCGTTTATAACGTTATTTTTAGAAACGTTTACGGCGTTGTTGTTTACGCCGTTTCTTATCAGAACTTTGGGAGACGCCGAATACGGCGTTTATACTTCGGTCGTCGCTATTGCTTCTTATCTAGCGTTGTTAGACTTGGGCGTTGGGAATTCGGTCGTTCGCTTTATGGCGAAATACCGAGCCGATAACGACGAAGAAGGTCAGCGCAAATTTTTAGGCGCGACTTTGATTTATTATTTGGCAATCGCGGCGGTCGCCGCGATTTGCGGCGGCGTATTGGTAGTTCTATTCCCAAAGATCTGGGCTACGGGATTTACGACGGAAGAAATCAAATTGGCGCAAACGTTGTTGTCTTTAACGGTTGCCAATATCGTCGTAACTTTAGCTACGTCCGGTTTTGCAAATACGATATTGGCGTACGAAAGCTACGGCGTTGCTCGCGGCTCGGGCATAATCGTTTCCCTTTTGAAGGTTTCGATAGGTTATGTTTTGTTGTTGCTTGGGTTTAAGAGTATCGCAATCGTATCTTTATATACGGCGTTGTCGATTGTTTCTCGAGTTTTTATGACTTGGTACGTCTTACGCAAGTTAAAATTATTTCCGCAACTTAAAGGACTTGATTTTTCGCAAGTAAAAGAAATAATCGCATATTCGGGCATTATTTTGTTGCAAATGATCGCGACTCAAGTCAACAGTATGGCGGATCAAGTTTTAATCGGCGCTTTGGTGCCCGCTTCGTCCGTTATATTGGGAGTATACGGCGTCGCTTCTCAAGTAAATCAGTATTTTCAATCTTTCGGAGGAGCGATAAACAGCAATTTGATGCCGAGCGTCGTTCGGCTTGTCGAGCAAGGCGGAACTTCGGAAGATTTGCAAAAAGAGATGACTCGAACCGGTAGATTAAACTTTATGTTTGTCGGCGCGATTTGGTGCGTTTTCGCCGTTTTCGGCAAGCAGTTCGTTTTCCTATGGTCGGGAGCGGGGCACGACGACGTTTATCTATTGGCGTTGATGTTGATGCTTCCGCAAGTGTTTATTTTAACGCAAAGCGTTGGAACGCAGATTTTGTGGGCGAAGAACAAACACAAATTTCAAGCGATTTTAAAGTTTATTGTCGTAATGTTAAACGTTGCCTTGACCGTGGCGTTAATCAAATGGAATCCCCTGTACGGAGCGGTTATCGGCACGTTCGTGTCTTTGATGCTCGGCGACGTCGCGGTAATGCAAATCGTGTTCAAAAAAGATATCGGTATTTCGCTTAAGGGGTATTACGCGGGGTTGCTTAAAGGTATTTTGCCGTCTCTGCTCATTGCGACGGCGGTAGGGTTTGCTTTCAGGTATATCGGACTTACGGGCATATTTGGCTTTATAGTTAACTGCGCAGTAATGGTCGCGGCATACTTGATTTGTATGTTGACGTTCGGGTTTAACGACGGCGAGAAAAAATTATTTTTCGGCGTATTTGAAAAACTAAAAAAGAAAAATCACATATAAAATAAAGGAGATAGATATGTCGCTTTTTAAGAACAAAACTTTGATGATCACCGGGGGAACGGGAAGTTTCGGCAACGCCGTTTTAAATCGTTTCCTCAAAACCGATATCGGAGAAATTAGAATTTTTTCGAGAGACGAAAAGAAACAAGACGATATGCGTCACGAGTTTCAAACAAAAATGCCCGAAGTCGCGGACAAAATTAAATTCCATATCGGAGACGTAAGGGATTTGCAATCGGTAAAAAACGCAATGCGCGGAGTCGATTACGTCTTCCACGCCGCCGCTTTGAAACAAGTTCCTTCTTGCGAATTTTTCCCGATGGAAGCCGTCAGAACAAACGTTATAGGAACGGATAACGTATTGATAGCGGCAATCGATGAGGGCGTAGATTCGGTTATTTGTCTTTCAACCGACAAGGCGGCGTATCCGATAAACGCTATGGGCATAACCAAAGCGATAGAGGAAAAGGTTGCCGTCGCCAGATCGAGAAATTCGCGCAAAACCAAGATTTGCTGCACTCGTTACGGAAACGTAATGTGCTCGAGAGGATCGGTTATTCCTCTTTGGATTGAGCAAATTAAAAACGGACAAGCAATCACTTTGACCGAGCCGTCGATGACGAGATTTATAATGTCCTTGGACGAAGCCGTCGATCTCGTTTTGTTTGCTTTCGAACACGGCGAAAACGGAGACCTTCTCATTCAAAAAGCCCCGGCGTGCACGATAAAAACTCAAGCGGAAGCCGTTTGCGAATTGTTTGGCGGCAAGAAAGAGGATATAAAAGTTATAGGTATTCGTCACGGCGAAAAAATGTACGAAACTCTTCTCACGAACGAGGAATGCGCGAAAGCCGTCGATATGGGTAATTTCTATCGCGTTCCCGCCGACAACAGAGGTTTGAATTACGATAAGTATTTCAAAGAGGGAGACGAAAAGAGAAACGTTCTTTCCGAGTTTAATTCTAACAATACCGAACTTTTGAACGTAGAGCAAGTTAAGGAGAAAATCGCTTCTCTTCAATATATTCAAGAAGAACTCGCTAAAATAAACAAGGACAACTGATATGAACGTACTCGTAACAGGCGCAAAAGGATTTGTCGGAAAGAATTTAGTATGCGCTTTAAACAATATAAAAGACGGTAAAGACAAAACTCGTCCGAATCTCAAAATCGACGAGGTATTCGAATATGATATCGATAATTCCGAAAAGGACTTGGACGAGTTTTGCGCCAAGGCGGACTTTGTTTTTAATCTCGCCGGCGTGAATCGTCCTAAAGATCCCGAGGAGTTTTTAAAGGGGAATTTCGGGTTTGCGAGTCTTTTGCTCGATTCGCTGAAAAAACACGGCAATAAGTGCCCCGTTATGATTTCGTCTTCAATTCAAGCGACGCTCGTCGGTCGTTACGACGGCGAATACGGCAGAAGCAAAAAAGCGGGCGAAGATTTGATTTTCGCTTATGGCGAGGAGACGGGGGCAAAGGTTTTAGTATATCGTTTTCCGAATTTGTTCGGAAAGTGGTGTAGACCAAACTATAACTCCGCGGTTGCGACGTTTTGCTCTAATATTGCAAACGATTTGCCGATTCAAGTAAACGACAGAGCCGCGCGACTCGAACTTCTTTATATCGACGACCTTACGACTGAAATGTTGGACGTTTTGGAAGGCAAGGAACACCGTTGTTCGTTTGACGGGGTTGATACCGTTTTTTGCGATGAAGGGAAATATTGCGCCGCGCCGATAACTCATAAGGTAACTCTCGGCGAAATCGTCGACTTGCTCGAAAAATTTAGCGAACAGCCGAGGACTCTTGTTATGCCCGAAATCCCCGATAATTCTTTCGCGAAAAAACTTTATTCGACCTATCTCTCCTATCTTCCGAAAGAAAAAGTCGCATTTCCGTTAAAGATGAATTGCGACGCGAGGGGGAGTTTTACAGAACTTTTAAAAACTGAGAAATGCGGTCAGTTTTCCGTAAACATTTCCAAGCCGGGAATCACGAAAGGACAACATTGGCATAATACGAAATGGGAATTTTTCATCGTGGTCGCGGGAAAAGGTTTGATTCAACAGCGGAAAATAGGATCGGACGAAGTAATCGAGTTTGAAGTCACGGGCGACGATATTCGCGCCGTCCATATGCTTCCCGGTTACACCCACAATATAATCAATCTTTCCGAAACGGAAAATTTGGTGACCGTAATGTGGGCAAACGAGAGATTTGATCCGAATCGTCCGGATACTTTTTTCGAGATTGTTAAGCGATAGGAGAAAAAGAAATGGAATCGACGTCGAAAAAATTAGTCCTTGCTAACTCGGGGGCGCTTTAAGCATAATCGTTCCCGTATATAACGTTAAAAAATATTTGCGCGATTGTCTTGACAGTATGTTAAAGCAAGATTTATCGAGCGACGAATACGAGATTATATGCGTAAACGACGGATCTACCGACGGTTCGCTTAACGTCTTGTCGGAGTATTCTCAAAAAAACAAGAATATTCGAGTAATCGATAAAGGAAATAGCGGCGTGTCCTCCGCGAGAAACGATGGGATAGAGGCGGCGCGAGGCGAGTATATATGGTTTGTCGACGGAGACGATTTTATTCAACCCAACTGTTTGGCGAAAGTCGTTTCCTTTTTGAGAGACAATAAATACCAAATCGTCAAATTTCAACACGCAAAAGTCGAAGAAAACGCTCGATTTATCGAGTCCGATAGCAGCGATATCGTTAAAATCAATCGCAAGTCGGTTATGATAGGACCGTGCGTGTGGCATATGATTGTTCGCAGAGAATTATTGATAGAGAACGGTATCGCTTTTAGGGAGGATATGGCGTACTGCGAAGACGCGTTGTTTCAATACTATGTTTGGCTAAACGCAAATCAGGAAAAATGCGCGGAAATCCAAAACGTTTTGTATTATTATAGAAAGCGGAGTTCTTCGGCGTCGCGTATAATAGACGCAAACAAGATAACAAAACAAGTTTGTTCTTTTATGCAAATAGCAAGTATTTATCAAGGCGAGGCGCGAGTTTTAACAAATAAAAAACACAAGAAAGCGACTCGTCAGCGACAATATTTGGCGATTTTAAACGGATTGACTTATCTTCCCGAATCTACGTTAGACGTAAACAAAACGATAAAAAAACTTAAAGAAGAAAACTTATATCCTATTCCGATTTTGTGGCGACATATTTTTCAAAGTCGCGGCGTTAAAGCAAAAGCTCGAGAATTTGTTAGAAATTTGTTTAGGTTTAAATTTGTTTATCTTTCTTATTGTAGATTGGCAAAGAAGAAACAGATTATAAAAAGACACAAAGAATCGATTTAACGTTGAGAATACGAAAAGAGGGTTTGTTAAATTCGACGTCAAAAAGTTGTATGTAAATAGAATCAATTTATACTATAAATAAAGCGACGGCTACGAAAGCGCGTTTGGCGGCAATTGCCGAGAGCGTTGAGATGTACGGGCGTTTTATTTCGATTGGAGACGTCGCGATTCATATAAACGAACTATTTACGCAAATAAAACTACAAAACAAAAACGCGTAAAAAATAAAAGCGGAAACGATAAAAAGTTGACGAGGAAAATGAAATGAAATACAATTCTTTAGAC
>CAZVPW010000054.1:0-8325 GCA_964629115.1 uncultured Acidiphilium sp. | reverse complement strand
CCCTACAAGCCTTTTTTATAGCAAAAATATGCTCCAAATGGGCAAAATACCCCTATTTTGGCAATAAAAAAGCCATAACACCGATATTTTTCATATCAATATTATGGTTTCTTTATGGTGCGGATGACAAGACTCGAACTTGCACGGTTTCCCACCGGATCCTAAATCCGGCGCGTCTGCCATTTCGCCACATCCGCGTCAATCCTCGAACCAAAAAACGTTTTATCTCGTTCGAGAATAAACCGCTATACGCCGTTAAACGGCTTATAGCGTATCTTTTTAAAGTTTTTCAATTATAATTCCGTCAGAAATATCGGCTTCGTAGAAAGAACAATCATACCCGATTTCGTCTCGATATTTTTTCCCGACGCTCGCTTTAAAATCGTCTACGACGTCCTTTTTAACGATCGATATAACGCAACCGCCAAAGCCGGCTCCGGTCATACGACTGCCCAAACAACCGTCGAAAGAACGAGACGCGTCGGATAAAACGTCCAACTCTTTTCCCGTAACTTCATACTTTACCCTCAAAGACTCATGCGATTGATTAAGCAAATCTCCCAAAGTCTTCAAATCTCCATTTCTCAAAGCTTCGACCGCGCGGAGCGTTCTGTCGCATTCGTACACGACGTGCTCGGCTCTATCTCGAATTTTTCCGCTCAACAAAGACTTATTTTTCTCAAAGTCATCGACCGAAACGTCCGCCAAGCATTCGACGTCTATCGCCGTCTTTAAGATATCGAGAGCCTTTTCGGTCTCCTCTCTTCGCTCGTTATACTTACTTTCGACGAGGTTATGAGGCTTATTGCAATTGGCTATGACCAAGGCGTAATCTCCGAGATCGAACGGAATCGTTTGATGCTCGACTTTTTTACAATCGAGGAACATCGCCCCGTTTTTAACGCCGTTCGCAGACGCGTATTGATCCATTATGCCGCAGTTTACCCCGACGTATTCCCTCTCCGCCTTTTGAGCGAGAAGCGCGATTTCTTTTTTATCGATTTTTTCGCCGGACAAAACGGCGAACGCCGCAAGCGTCGAAACCTCGATCGCCGCCGAACTCGACAAACCGCTGCCGAAAGGAACCGAACAATCTTGAACCATATCGCAGCCCGTCAATTTATGCCCCGCGTTCTTCCAAACGTAGGTGCATCCGGCTTGATAGTTGCCGTATTTTAGGTTTGCGTAATTTTCCAACTCGTCGATATCAAGCGAAACTTTCGCGTCGATCGTCGTCCATTCGATATTGATTTTATTCGTCCCGTTAGCCTTGACGTACACGGCGTTTTTCAGCGAAAGCGCGACCGGGAGAACCTTTCCGCCGCAATAGTCGACGTGTTCCCCGATTATATTCGCCCTCCCCGCCGCGGAGACCTTGTAATCGTACTCTTTTTCAAAATTTTTCTTCATTTTCCATTCCTTAAGCCGCTAAAATGCGATTATTTTATCTTTTTGAAATTTCCAAACGTTCTGTCGACGTACTCGACGTAAACGAACGCGTCGGGATATTTTTTTATAATCTTTTCAAAGTCGGCGATTTGCCTCTTGTTGATTATGCAAATTAAAACTTCTTTTTCGCTACGGTTATATATGCCCGTTCCGCGAAGCCTCGTCGCGGAATGTTTAAGCGTATGCGTAATTTCGTACTCCAACTCCTCGCAACGCTCGGTTATAATTGTGAATTTTCTCGCGCTCTTCATACCCGTTATCAACTTATCGCCGACAAAACTCGACAAGAACGAGTAAATAACGCACAGACATACCGGCTCGTAATTAATTCCGTTTTTACCGTAAACGAATATGCTCGCTACGGCGACGACCGAGTTTATAGCGAAAGTAACGTAAAAAAAGTTTAAATCGGGCTTAATCTTGCTGACGTATTTCGCGATTATGTCCGTGCCGCCCGTAGACGAATCGTTTTTAACCGAAAAACCGATACAGACGCCCATGATAAGTCCGGCGATTATCGACGGATATATCGTGTTCATTCCGTTCGTTCTATATCTGAACGGCTCGACCAGCTCGGTAAACGGCAACGACGCGCTATTCAACAAAAAGTATACCGCGGAATAAGTTATCGTAAACAAAAAGGTTCTGACCGCAAACGACTTTTCTATTTTTAAATAAGCGAAAACGCAAAGCGGAAGGTTGATAACGAGCGACATATACGCCATGAGTTCGGTACTATTCAAAAGATACTGAATCATAACGGCGATTCCGTTTACTCCGGACGGAGCGAAATCGTTCGGAACGACGAAAAGAGTGTAATTTATCGCGAGAACGGCTCCGAGCAGAACGGGAGAAATAAAACCCAATACGTCTTGAATCTTGGCCTTCTTCATAAGCATGCGCTCCGACTTTAAATTCTTGCTTTCCAACGCAAAGAAGCAAGTTACGGTTTAAGTTTACTATTTTTTCGCTTAAAACGCAAGAGATTTGACTCGATTTTCGCCTTCTTTAATTGTAGAATCTTGTCTATGATTTATAGTTTCTTGAATTTTCATCATAGACAAAATTCGTCTCCGAAAAAGCGAGCCCGTCGCCCTTGCTCTCCCCTCTAAAACGAGTCGAATTCAATTTAATAATCGATCGTTTATCGCGGCGGTTATTTTCCCCCCGTTCGCGACGACGTAAGCAAAACTTTTTACGGTAGAATAAGGCGACGCGCATCCGGGATTTATCAAGGTCACGCCGTCTTTTTCTCTTATATCGGCGACGTGAGTATGCCCGTAAAACATAACCGAACACCCCAACTCTTTCGCCCTCGCGACAAGTTTATCGAAACCTTGTTTCACGCCGTAAAGATGTCCGTGACAAGCGAGTATCCTTACCTTTTCAATCTCGACGACGACTTCGTTTTCCGAACTCCAATCGCAGTTCCCCGAAACTTGAATAGCCTTATCTTTAAGAGCGTACGCGTAATCGACAAAATCGTCGTAACCGTCGCCGAGATGAAAAACGTAGTCGCTCTCAAACATTATATCCGCCGCCTTGGCGAGCGCTCTCTTGTTTCCGTGGGTGTCCGAGAAAACGACTATTTTTTTCATAAGCGCCCCTCCAAGTCGATTAACGCCCGTTTTCTATGACTAACGGAGTTCTTCTCTTCGGCGGAAGCGAGTCCGAAACTCTTGCCGAGATCGTCGGAGATAAAAATGGGATCGTAACCGAATCCGCCGTCTCCCTCTTCGAAAAATCCTATCTTTCCGCTCGTCTCCCCGTCTCCGCGAATATACGTTCCGTCTTTTCTATATAAAACAACGGACGCGACGAATTTGGCTTTTCTGTTTTCGACGCCTTTCAAAACCTCGAGCAATTTTTCTCTGTTGGCTTTATCGTCGCCGTGAGAGCCCGAATACCTCGCCGAGTATATTCCCGGCGCGCCGCCGAGAGCCTCTACGCATAAGCCGCTGTCGTCCGCCAAAACGTCGGCGTTCAACGCTTGCGAAACGGTCTTGGCTTTTTTGAGCGCGTTCTCGAAAAAGGTCGTCCCGTCCTCTACTACCTCTCCGTCAAAACCGACTTCGCTCATCGACCTGACTTCGTATTTTCCCTTGAGAATCTCTCTTATCTCTTTGAGTTTGCCCTTGTTTCCCGTAGCGGCGATTATAGTTTTCATTTTTCTCCTTTTGTCCGACATTCCTTTCTTCCTATTTTCCCCGACGGCAAGATCGATCGTATCCCCGTTGGAGCGGCGACTCTTTACTGTCGCGCAACGGTTAAATTATACGGTTTTATTCCCAAGGCGTCAAGCGTTCTCCGTAACAAACAGAAAAGGCGACCTCTTTCGAGATCGTCTTTTCCGTTGTATTTTAAGGGGGATTAGGGTAAGTAAATTAAATTCGAGTCGACCTTTTCGCGGTTTGTTTTTCACGAGGCTAGTCAACCCGTAAACTCAGTCCGAATCAACTTTTGTTCGGTTGAATTATAGCACTCGATTGTGATATCGTCGTGACGGAATTGCGAAAGATTCATTTGCTTTAGGAAAATATTTTCACACTTTTCCCATTCTTCCAGTCTTTTAGGAAAATTAACGCCCCTTCTTCGTTTTTTACAATAAAAATCGCGCGACGGTTATCTTTTATTCTCTTTATCGCTTCGTCCGATTCTTCGCTAGGCGAAAGATATAAACAAAGGACGTCGTCCTCCAAAAACACGCTCTCTTTCGAGTTCAAAAAATCGCGATAGAGAGCCTTTTCCGCCCTTCGTTTAAAAACCCGTTTTAACTCCCCGTATTTTCCGAACGAAAAGCAAAATTCTCTCTTCGCGCTCCTTTCGAGAACGAGCGTTCCCGAATTATACGGCGCAAACGTATTTTTAACTCGAACGGAAACGCTCGACCCCTTGAGAACGCCCATAACGTCCGAATGAATCGCGGGCGAACCGAAATCAAAGAGATAATCGGCGGTAGCGTAAGATATTTCCGAGAGGGGAATTTGTCGCCGCCGATCGAGAACCTTTTCCGCGACCGACGGAGAACACGGCAAAATCCCGTCGACGTCGGTAAAAATAACGTACTCCTCGCAAGGTATCGCCTTTGACAAAATCGCGCCCGTAACGTCTCCGCCGCCGCGTGGCAAAAGTTTTATTCTCCCGTTCTCGTCCGAACCGTAAAAACCGCCCGTTAAAAAACGTCCGTCCCTAAGCAAAGCCTCGCGAACGGCAAAAGTCGACCGATCCCAATCTATTTGATTTTTTGCGAATTTAATCAAAAATCGACTGTCGACGAAAGGAAGTCCGACGAAAGCCGCAAAGATTTTCGCGTATAAATACTCCCCTCTCGAAACCAAAAAATCGAGCGAAGGACGGTAAAGCGCCCCTCGCTCGATATCTTTAAGTTCTCCAATTAAATCAATTTTTATTTTAAGGCGTCCGACGAGTTCGGCAAGCCGTCGTTCGACGGGAATCAAGGCTTTTTCAAGACTTTCTCCCCTTTTCGACCTTTCGAAGGCTCCGATCAAGAGATCGGTTACCTTCTCGTTATGCCTTTCGCTTTTGCCGCCGGCGGAAACCGCGACCGCGACGACGTCGCCCTCTCCGAGCAAAGCGTCTTTCGCTCGAAAAAAGCAGTCGGCGTCCGCCATCGACGAACCTCCGAATTTAACGACCTTTGTCAATGATAATTGGCGACCGCAAACACGAATATGGCGAGAAGAGCCGCCAAAGCTGCCGAAACCGCCGTTCTCAAGACGGCAACGCTCGTTTTTTCCTTTCCTTCTTTTTTCATATAAACCCTCCGAATCAGTCTTTGTTATCGAGCAATTCTTGCCAATAATATTCCTTTAACGTCTGACGCAACATTTCCGAGTCGACGTATCTTTTGATTTTTCCCTCTCTGGCGATAGAAATTATTCCCGTCTCTTCCGACACAATGAGAGCCGTGACGTTTATCGTTTCGGTAACTCCGATTCCCGCCCTATGTCTCGTTCCGAGTTCTTTGGGAAGGTTTACCTCTTGCGAAAGGGGCAAGAAACAACCGGCGGCGTGAATTTTGGAACCGTTGATTATCATCGCTCCGTCGTGAAGAGGCGTCTTGGGGAAAAACACGCTCTCGATCAAAGCCGACGATATTTCGGAATCTATAACGACGCCGCTCTCGACGACGGCTTTCGGCATATTGCCGTTGGCGAGAATGATTATCGCTCCGACGTCGTTCTTGGACATATTTTGAGTCGCCTTAACAATCTCGTCGATATATCTGTCGACATCGCGCTCCGCGCCGCCGTTTCTATCGGGTCTTTTTATTTCGGGAGTCTTTTTAGCCCCCATTCCCCATATATCGCGTTTTATCTCGGTCGCGAACAATATAAGCACGGCGAGAATAAACGCCCCGACGATAAACACGTATTGAAGCGGACTCTTTTCCCCCTCCAAATTCATAAAAAGAACGCCCGTCGCGGCGACGTACGCGACCATTATCGCTATGAGCCAGCGAGCGTTATTTCTCTGCAAAAGCGTCGTCACGTAAAAGAAAAGAGCAAACAACAACGCAATCGTAATAATCGCCGAGGTAGCGTTGGACGACAACGCGTTCCATAGACCGTTGAAAAATTCTCTCATAGTTTTCTCCTAATTTATATGCGATCGTTTATCGCCGTATGAGTTTTGTCAAAAAGTATATTTCAGCCGACGAGAACGTTTAACACACCGTTCCATATCGCCGTTTGCGCTTCGAGTTTTCCTTGTTTAAAATCGGAATCTTCCTCGCCAAGTTTGTCCATCGCGGCTTTGAGCCTTTTGGTTGAAAACCGTCTCGCTTGCTCGCGAGCCTTTTTCACGGCGTATTCCTTAATTCCCAAATATTCGGCGAGCGATTTATCGCTCTCGTTCGAGGTCGCGACGTAAAAAAGTTTTCTGAAATGATAATAGAGCGAAACGAACAGTTTTTGCCACTCGCCGACGGCGCCGACCGATTCGATAAACGACTCGTACGCCTTATCGTACCTTTTGTTGGCTATAAAATCAACCGTTTCGTACAACTTGTAATCGTTTTCCTTTACGCACAAGGCTTCGACGTCGGCCTCGGATATCTCGCCTTTATCCAACGCGTAAGAAATCAACTTGTCGGTTTCGCCGTTTATTCGAGTCATATCCGAGCCGCAAAACTCTATGATTTTTCTAACCGCGGCGACCGAAATTCCGACTCCGCCCGTCTTCGCCCTATTGCTTATCCAAGAGGACAACAGAGCGTCGTCTCCTTTCGAACAATCGACCGACGCGACGTTTTTCTTTGCGGCAAGCGATGCGCAAGCGTTTTGATTTCGAACGATAAACACGGTCGTCTCGCACGGATTTTCAAAATAACTCGCCAAGGCTTTCATATCTTGAGCGAGGGGATAATACTCCTTTGCGACCACGACTCTCTTTTTGCTTGCAAACGGATAACAAAGGAGAGCGGACAAAAGTTTGTCGGGATTCCCCTTTATTTCCGATCCCTCAAACTCGGTCAAATTGAGCTCGGGATTTGACAAGACCTTATCGGTGATAAGTTTAATCGAATAAGACAAGAAAAACGCGTCTTCTCCGCTAAGGAGATATATAGGAGCGACGCTTGCGGCGAGGCTTCTTTTGAGTTCCTTGAATTTCATTCTTAAATTTTACCACCTTGACTCTTAAAAATCAAGATTTTTAACGCGCTTTCAAAAGACTTTTTGACCTCTCCTTTCTTTTAAACGAAAATTCCGACCGAAAAAAGCCCCAACGAGAGAGCCGCGCATACGACTTTCGTCCTCTTTCCGACGTTAACGACGTCCGAAGAAACCAAAATAAACGCCAACGATAGCAAACACAGCGCTATCGGAAAGCCGTCAACCGACAGAGGAAAACCCGCGAAAATCTTCCCGAATTTTGACAATCCGTAAAGGGTAACGTTTGGCAAATATAAACATATAAGTCGATTAATCGGCAAAATCGCGCATATAGCGACGCCAATCCAAAGAGCGTAAAAGGCGAGCGAAACAAGGGGCGTCAAAACCAAATTCGAAAAGAGAGAGACTATCGGAAATGTTCCGAAAAGAACTACGCTAAGCGGAGCGGACGCGCACTGCGCCGCTAGGACGACCGACAAGGAATCGGCAAATTTCCCCGGAAGAAAGGAGAGAACCGAGCGAATGGGCGGAGCGAGGGTTATTATGGCGAAAGACGCCGCGAAGGATAAGATAAACCCGGCGGAAAACAAGTCGAACGGGTCTATCGCCAGCGTAACAAAAAGGGCGACGCCCATCGAATCGATTCTATCTCCCTTTTCGCCGAACCCGTTCGTTATCGCGAGACACGAACACATGACCGCCGCTCTAACCGACGACGCCGTCATTGAACATAGATAGGCGTAGAAAAACAACGCCGCGCTCAAAATAAACGGGGTAAATTTTCCTTTGATCCCGAAAAGTTTAAAGACAAGCGATATCGCCGCGGCAATCAGTCCGACGTGCATACCCGAAACGGCGAAAACGTGCGAAATTCCGCTCAAACGATAAACCTCTACGTTTTTCATCTCGCTCGTATCGCCTCTCAAAAGCGCCGCCGCAATCGACCTTTCCTCGAACCCAAGCCCGTCGAGAAAAATCTTGTCCGTAAAAGCGGCAAAACGAGCCGAAATCGAAGAGTCTTTACCGACGACCTCGACGTCGTATATTTTAGAAGCGGTCGCCGTCCTCCCGTAACGAAAGTCGTCGGACACCCCGACGCCGTCCGTAAGCCTCGTCGGTTCAACGTGACAATACGCCGTCAAAATATCGTATTTTTCGACCTCTACGTCGAGATATTTTAAATAAACGTCGCCGCCCTTCTTTCCGTTATATTCGCAATTCGTAAGAGTCGCGAAAGTCG
>CAZVPW010000053.1:0-8328 GCA_964629115.1 uncultured Acidiphilium sp. | reverse complement strand
GGAATATTCGTCGCCATTATGATCTCCGCCGTTTTGACGGTATTTATGGAGGGGAGAAGTCAGAGGGCGTTCGATCTCTTGAGAGACGAGTATTCGAAGACGAGCGTCAAAGGGATAAGAGACGGCAAGGTTGTCCCGCTCTCGAAAGAGGAAGTCGTCGTTGGGGACGTGATTTGTCTCGAGGCGGGGGATAAGATAGTCGCGGACGGAAGGATCGTAGAGGGGGTCGATCTCAGAACGGACGAATCGGCTCTAACCGGCGAAAGCGAACGAGTGGAAAAGATGGTCGGCGTTCTTCCCGAAGATACCCCTTTAGCCGAGAGAAGCAATTGCGTTTATTCGGGGACGTTCGTCTCCTCGGGGACGGGAAGAATGTTGACGACCGCGGTCGGGGAGAAGACAGAATTCGGCAAAATCGCCGCGGAACTCGGAGATCAAGCGGTCGTAGCGCCTCTCAACGAGCGTTTGGCTTCGCTCGGGAAAAAGGTTACGATAATCGGAGCGATATCGTCCGCCGCGGCGTTCGTCTTGTCGTTGATTAGGCTGTCCGCCTTGCAAAATCTTTCCTTTCTAACCGTTCAAGAAGCGTTTATCGAGGCGATCGTCTTAATCGTCGCCGCCGTGCCCGAGGGGTTGCCGACGACCGCCGCCATATCCCTATCTTTAAACGTTTTAAAACTCGCAAAGTCGAACGCTTTGATAAGAAAACTCGTCGCGGCGGAAACCGCCGGAAGGGTTAGCGTTATCTGTTCGGATAAAACGGGAACCCTCACGGAGAACGAAATGACCGTCGAAAGGATATTCGGGGAAAGAGGTCGGTCGTCCGAGAGGAGTATCGCCGTAAACTCGTCGGTAAACTCGACGGCGACAGTAAAACGAGATAAGGGTAAATTCGTCGTTTTCGGCTCCGCGACCGAGGGCGCGTTGCTCAAATACTGTTTATCGAAGAGAATCGATTACGAAAAATTACGCGATAAGCGACTTATAGGCGAGGTTTTGCCGTTTGATTCCGATCGTAAGTTTATGGCTTCGGAGTATTTCGGAACCGAAGGGCGGGTTATTTATCTTAAAGGGGCGCCCGAGAGGGTTCTTTCCTTTTCGGTCGGAGAGAAAGAGAAAACCGCTCTTTTGTCCGAGATGGCGGTCTTTCAGAGAAAGGGAAGACGGGTTGTGGCGTTCGCTAAAAAGGTTTCGAGCGGAAAGGGCATAGAGAGAGAATTGGGTGAAAAGGGGTTTGAGTTCGACGGTTACGCCGTCATTTCCGACCCCGTGAGAAAGGACGTCGCTCTATCTGCGAGGAGGTGCCTCGCGGCGGGTATAGACGTCAAGATTTTAACGGGCGACAATATCGAGACCGCGTCGGCGGTCGCGGCGGAGATAGGAATACTAAAAAATCCGAGCGAGGCGATAAGCGGCGACGAGATAGAGAAAATGACCGACGCTCGGCTTAGAGAAATTATAAGGAGCGTAAAGGTTGTCGCCAGATCTTCTCCGTCGGTTAAATTGCGCGTCGTCGAGGCGTTGAAGTCGCTCGGAGAAACGGTCGCGGCGACGGGAGACGGCGTCAACGACGCCCCGGCGATAAAACGCGCGGATATAGGAATCGCCATGGGGTCGGGGTCGGAAATAACAAAAGAGGCGAGCGATATAGTTCTTTTGGACGATTCGTTCGCTACCATAACGAAAGCCGTCGCTTTTGGCAGAAACATATATTCGAATTTTAGGAGATTTATTACTTTTCAATTGACCGTTAACGCCGCCGCTATGATCGTAGTTATCGCGAGTTTGGCTTTGGGGCTCGAAAGTCCGTTCAACGCATTGCAGCTCTTGTGGATAGACGTCATTATGGACGGTCCTCCGGCTTTGACTCTCGCTCTCGAAAAGGGGGATAAATCGGTTATGAAGCGTCCGCCGATTAGAAGAGACGAGGAGATAGTTTCGCGATCGGATTTTTTAAGGATTGTTTTGACGGGCGGATATATGGCGGTTATAATAGTCGCCGAATATCTTTACGATTTCCTCGGCGCGGGGATCGATCTCGTTCCTACGGCGATTTTCGCCTCGTTCGTCATATTTCAGTTGTTTAACGCCTTTAACTGTCGCAAACTTTCGACCGAAAGCGCGTTTAGTTCGCTTGGACAAAATAAACCGCTCGTCTTTGCGTTTTTTGCGACGTTCGTCTTTCAAATTTTTATATCCCAAACGTTAGGCGGCTTTTTCGGAACGAAAAAAATGCCCGTAGAACTTTGGATTAAAATAATCGCGACTTGTTTTTCGGTTGTTTTGGTTTCCGAAATCGCGAAATTTTTCATAAGGGTCGTTAAAAAAGGACAAAAAGACGCGCGGCGAACGAAAATTGTTTAAATTAAAAAAGGAAATAAGCGTATGCTATATTTATGAAAATAATTAGAATATCCGACGACGCTAAAAATAAAGATAAGGTAGAATACGTTCGCTCGACGTTGGAGAGAGCATTGTCCGAGACGGGAGGCTCTGCTCGAGTTTCCGTCGACGGGGATAGGGTTTTCTTGGAGATTAGAGCCGTGGGCGCTTACGCCGATTACGCTCGCGGCGAGGCGGAAGATAAAA
Source organism: uncultured Acidiphilium sp. (assembly GCA_964629115.1). GTDB lineage: Bacteria > Bacillota > Clostridia > Christensenellales > Borkfalkiaceae > UBA10281. Next base: position 5,739 of record CAZVPW010000053.1, on the reverse strand, counting down.
TTTCCGACGTGATAGCCGTCGGGTATAAGTACGATTTTTTTAAAAATCGAATAAGGGCGGTCGGTTTGAACCGTCTCGAAAGCGAAATTTTATACAGCGCGCTGATAGCGGCGGATATAGACGAAGACAAGCGATACGTGTCGAGACGTATTCGTTCGCTCGATAGGTACGCTATCGACGGCGTTTACAATTTCAGGCTTGATCCGTTGAAAAAGAAATGGGAGGAAATTTCCGAGTATGCGCCCTCTCTTTTTACCACTCGTCAGCTCGTTGATTTCGTTCGGTATCTCGTCGGTGAAAAGAAGGGTAAAAAAGCCATAGTGTCTGACGGCAAGGTGTACGACGGCAACTATAATCTTCTGGAGAGGGTCAATCTTTTGCCGAACGAAGCCGAGGGGAGAATTTTACGAGAGGTCATACTTTCGGCGAGCGGAAAGGTCGAGGTGGATTCGGAATTGCCCGAGTTCGACAAGAAATATCTCTGCGCCTTTTACGGCGACAAATTAAAAACGATAGCGAGGTGAATCGTTTGTCGGGCGATTTCAAGAGATTTAACTTTTCGCGTCGTCAAGGGCGACGGGCAAGATGTTTTCGCATCTTTTCGCTAAGGTCTACGGCGAATTTTTAAGCGGCGTTTTCCGCGGTTCGGGTTTTTAAAGAAAAAAATCGAGTAAAACGATTGACAAATTTTTTTTGCGTTGTATAATTGTATATACAATTTAAGCGAGCGATTTCTTTGCTCGTCGTCCGTAGAAAAAGACAAGTAGATTCGTTTTTAGACAAGTCCAGAGAGCGCGGGTGGCTGAGAGCCGCGTCTTGCCGAGCGAAACCGAAACCGCTTTTTTAGGACGGGGCTTTGCCGAGCCTCGATCGGCTTAAAGAGGCCGAAAGGCAAATAAGGTGGAACCGCGGAAAGAGAATTTTCGTCCTTAAACGTTTTGTTTAAGGGCGTTTTTGTTTGCCGACGAGCGAGAAAAACTCGCGTATAAGTCGATAAACACCGTTTTTTTCCAAAGAATCGCCGCAAACGGAGGATTAAAAATGAAAGTTACGCTCACCGACGGAAGCGTTTTAGAGCTTCCCGTAGGAACAACCGTAGCCGGCGTCGCGTCGGCTATAAGCGAAGGGCTCAAGAGAAACGCGATTGCCGGAAAGGTAAACGGCAAGACGGTCGATTTGTCTTACGCTTTGGAAGAGGATTGCGAAGTCGTTATTCTCACGATGAAAGACCCCGAGGCTCTTTCAGTCTATCGTCACACTTGCGCTCACGTCTTGGCTCAAGCGGTAAAATCGGTATATCCGACTTGCTCGCTCGCAATCGGTCCGACGATCGATTCGGGGTTTTATTACGATATAGATTTTAAGACGCCCATAACCATGGACGACCTTCTCAAGATCGAGGAGGAAATGAAGAAGATAATAAAGGCAAACCTTACGATCGAGAGATTCGAACTTCCGAGAGAGGAAGCGATTGCCTTGATGACCAAATTCAAAGAGCCATATAAGGTTCAACTCATCGAGGATTTGCCCGAAGACAGCGTAATTTCTTTCTATAAGCAAGGCGATTTCACCGACCTTTGCAGAGGACCGCACCTTCCTTCAACCGGACTTATTAAGGCGTTTAAACTCACTTCCATCGCCGGGGCTTACTGGAGAGGAAACGAGAAAAATAAAATGCTCACGAGAATTTACGGAACGGCGTTCTTTAAAAAATCGGAAATGGACGCTTATTTCACCATGCTCGAAGAGGCTAAAAAGCGCGACCATACGAAACTCGGAAAAGAACTCAAGCTCTTCGCTCTTTTGAACGAGGGAAAGGGCTTCCCCTTCTTCCTTCCCAACGGTATGGTTCTCAAAAACGCCTTAATCGATTACTGGAGAAAAATTCACCGCCGCGAAGGATACGTCGAGGTCTCGACGCCCATAATGCTTTCCAGATCGCTTTGGGAAACTTCGGGGCATTGGGATCATTATAAAGAGAATATGTATACGACTAAGGTCGACGAAGAAGATTACGCGGTCAAGCCGATGAACTGCCCGGGCGGAATGCTCGTCTATAAACTCGAGCCGAAGAGCTATAAGGATTTGCCTCTCAGAGTCGGCGAACTCGGATTGGTTCATCGTCACGAGAAGTCGGGTCAACTTCACGGACTTATGAGAGTCAGATGCTTTACCCAAGACGACGCTCACATCTTTATGACTCCCGACCAAATCACTTCGGAAATCAAGGGCGTCGTGAGACTTATCGACGAGGTATACAGTCTTTTCGGATTTAAATATCACGTCGAACTTTCCACTCGTCCCGAAAACAGCATCGGTTCGGACGCCGATTGGGAAACCGCGACCTCGGCTCTTAAAGAGGCATTGGACGAACTCAAACTTCCTTACGTTATCAACGAGGGAGACGGCGCCTTCTACGGTCCGAAGATTGACTTCCATCTCACCGATTCTATCGGAAGAACGTGGCAATGCGGAACCATTCAACTCGATTTCCAACTTCCGCAAAGATTTAACGCCGAATACGTCGGCGAGGACGGCGAGAAGCATCGTCCGATAATGATTCACAGAGTCGTCTTCGGTTCGATAGAGAGATTCATCGGAATCCTCATCGAGCACTTCGAGGGAAAATTCCCCCTCTGGCTCTCTCCCGTTCAAATGAAAATTATGGATGTTTCCGAGAAGAGCGAGGCCTACTGCGTCGAGGTTTACGACAAACTTCTTCAAGCCGGATTGCGTCCCGAAAAGGATCTGCGTTCGGAAAAAATCGGCAAGAAAATAAGAGAAGCCGAACTTGAAAAAGTCCCCTATATGCTCGTTATCGGCGAACAAGAGGCGGCGAACGGCGAAGTCGCGATAAGAAAGAGAGGAGAGGGAGATATCGGCAAAGTCAAACTTGACGACTTCATTGCTCTCGCGAAAAAACAAGTCGAAGATCTCGTCGCTTGGTAAAAAACAAACGAAATCAAAACCGAGGAAACGATTCCTCGGTTTTTTTGTCGTTTTTGAAAATAAGGCGAATATAAAAGGGTTTTCACTCAAATTTCGACAAAAGGGGTCGAAAGCGTTTAAATACCGACTTGATTTTTTTGCTATCCTATGATATCATTATAAAAAAGACGCGTTTGGCGTCGCCGCGAAAGAGGAGGAACTTAGTGTTTAGATTATTTCGAGATAAACTCAAAGAATCGTTTATTTCGGTTACGCCCGTCGCTCTTATCGTGATAATCCTCAGTTTTACCCCTCTCGTGAACTTGTCGACCAAAGAATTGACGGCGTTCGTCGCGTCCGCGGCGGCTCTTATCGTGGGAATGGCGCTCTTCAATCTCGGAGCGGACGTCGCGATGACTCCTATGGGCGATCACATCGGAGCGGGGCTTACGAAAACCAAGAAAATATCTTTGCTCGTCGGAGTTTGTTTTCTTATGGGGCTGTTTATCACGATTGCCGAGCCCGATTTGACCGTGCTTGCGAAGCAAGTGGAAGATAAGATAAATCCGACCGTGTTGACGGTTACCGTCGGAATCGGCGTCGGTCTTTTCCTCGTAGTGTCGATCGCGAGGATAATCAAAGGTACGCCCTTGTCGCATATTCTCATTTTCTTTTATATGTGCTTGTTCGCGTTCGGGGCGCTTCTCGTTATCGGAAACGACGACTTTCTTCCCCTTGCGTTCGACTCGGGCGGGGTTACGACCGGTCCTATAACCGTGCCCTTTATCATGGCGCTCGGCGTCGGAATCGCCGGAACTATCGGCGGAAAAAAGTCGGGAGAGAACAGTTTCGGTCTCGTCGCGCTTTGTTCGATAGGTCCAATGCTCGCCGTTATGATCCTCGGAATTTTTTCTAACGGCGATATGTCTTACGTTTTGCCGGATTATTCGATAGCCGACGACGCTTTGGGTGCGACGATAACTCAACTCGGAGTCGTCGCGAAAGAGGTCGGAATAGCCTTGGGGCTTATCGTGGCGTTCTTCCTCGTTTTGGACTTGTTGTTCTTAAAACTGCCGATGAAAAAACTTCGTACGATAGCGATCGGGGTTTTGTATACCTTCGTCGGCTTGGCGATTTTTTTAACCGCCGTCCAAATCGGATTTATGCCGATAGGCTATAAAATAGGTTGCGAAATCGCGTCCTTCTCGCCGTACGCGCTTATCGCCGTCGGATTTGCCCTCGGCGCGGTCGTCGTCTTAGCCGAACCCGCGGTTCACGTCTTGACTAAACAGGTCGACGATATAACCGCCGGAGGCATAACCAAAAAATCTATGTTAATCGCCTTATGCGTGGGCGTCGGCGTGTCGATAGGTCTTTCGATGCTCAGAATAACCTACGGGTTTAACATACTGTACTATCTCGTTCCCGGATATTTGATTTCCATCGGATTGTCCTTTTTCGTTCCGGGAATATACACGGCGATAGCGTTTGACTCTGGCGGAGTCGCGAGCGGACCTTTGACCTCTTCGTTTATTTTGCCCCTCGCGATTGGAGCGTGCTATACTTTGTCGGGCGAGGCGAGCGTTCTTACAGACGCGTTCGGAATCGTCGCGATGGTCGCGATGACGCCGCTCATCACTATTCAAGTTTTAGGATTCAAGGCGGTCGTCGCCAAAAACGTCAGAAAGAAGATTTCGATGAAACGAATACTCAATCTCGACGACGAATACGTTATAAATTTTGATTTGGAAAAATGAGAGAGACTTTGAAAGGAAAATTGGCGGCGACGCGCGAGGCGATCGCCCAAAAGCAAGAGAACAGAGCGGCTCCGTCCGCTCCGTCCAACGTCGCGATGATCGTCACGGTCGTCAATAGACAAAAAGCAGATTATTATCTCGACTTCATTCAATCGTTCGACGTCAATATGCAAGTTGCCGTCGGCGCTCGCGGAACTGAGAAAAACGGGGTGTCGGCGTACGCCGAAAAAGCCGTAATATTCAGTCTTGCGACGGAGGAGAGAAAGAGAGAAATCCTCGACGGATTGGAGGAAAAGTTCCAGACGATAAAGAACGGAAAGGGCGTTAGTTTCGTCGTTCCGTTGACGAGCGTCGTGGGGGTCTCTAGCTATAACTTTTTAATAAACCAAATTTCGGCAACGGGAGGGAAATATCAAAAATGACGAATTTTGAACACGAGGTTATTTACTGCATAGTAAACGGCGGATTTTCGGACGCGGTTATGGACGCGGCGAGAGAACTCGGAGCCGGCGGCGGAACGGTCGTCACCGCGAGGGGAACGGCTAATATCGAAGCCGAAAAACTCTTCAATATTTCCATTCAACCCGAAAAAGAGATCGTTATGATAGTCGTGAAAAAGGAGATAAAAGACGAGGTTTTGCGCTCCCTTTACAGAAAGGTCGGACTTGATACCCCGGGGCAAGGCATAGCCTTTTCTCTCCCGGTTACCGACGTCGTAGGAATTAAGGATTAAGTAAAAAACGCTCCGAAAGCAAGCCGCTTTCGGAGCGTTTTAAGTTTGTTTTTATCGAAAAAATAGGCTTATTCGGCGCTTACGACGATTTTGATTTTTGCGGACACGTCGGGCAAGAACCTAACTTCCGCCGAATAAATCCCCGGCGTTTTGACGGGTTCTTTCAAAATAATTTTCTTTTTGTCGACGTCGAAACCGCTTTCAACGAGTTTGTCGGCGATTTCTTTGGACGTTACGCTTCCGAAAATCTTGCCGTTTTCGCCGACCTTAACCGAGCATTTTACCTCGGCGTTTTTCAATTTGGCGGCGACTTCTTTCCAT
>CAZVPW010000052.1:0-8372 GCA_964629115.1 uncultured Acidiphilium sp. | reverse complement strand
GAGCGAGGCATAACCGAGCCCACGCCCACTTTCTCGGCGTGTTTCGGTCAAGCCTTCTTGGAACTTCATCCGACTAAGTACGCGGAGGAACTCGTTAAGAAGATGGAGAAGAGCGGAGCCAAGGCTTACCTCGTAAACACCGGTTGGAACGGTACCGGAAAGCGTATTTCCATTAAAGATACTCGCGGAATCATCGACGCTATTTTGAGCGGCGCAATCGACAAGGTTCCCACCAAGAAGATTCCGTTCTTCGATTTCGAAGTTCCCGTCGAACTCGAGGGCGTAAACGCCGACATTTTGGATCCGAGAGATACCTATGCGGACGTTAACGTTTGGAACGACAAAGCCAAGGATCTTGCCGGCAGATTTATCAAAAACTTCGCTAAATACGAAGGAAACGACGCCGGAAAGGCTCTCGTTAAAGCCGGCCCCAAGGTTTAATAAAAAAACAAATCGAGCGAACAAAAACGTCTCGAACCTTCGTCCGTCCTTGCTTTGGCAAGGGCGGACGTTTTTTCAGCCGTTTTTTCGCGGCGATAAGCGAGAGAGGAAAAGAGGAATATTATTTAGCGATTTTCTAAAGGCAATAAACTTGAAAAAAAAAGCGTTTAGCGCTATAATATCCATATGCGCGATTATATTAAGAATTTAAACGAAGAACAAATAGAACCGGTCGTCAACACCGAAGGCCCCGTTCTCGTCATAGCCGGAGCGGGAAGCGGTAAAACGAGAGTTTTAACCAGTCGAATCGCTTACATCGTCGAGGAAAAAGGAGTCGATCCGTATAACGTCCTCGCGATAACATTTACGAACAAAGCCGCCGACGAGATGAAGATTAGGCTTGCGAATCTTATCGGAGACGTCTCTAACGCGTGGGTTTGCACTATTCACTCCATGTGCGTCAAAATTTTGCGAAGATACGCCGAAAGGCTCGGGTATAAGCAAGATTTTTCGATTTATTCCGAGACGGATAAAGATAAAGTTTTAAAGAGGGTTATTTTAAATCTCGCTCTTGAAACGGATAAGTTTTTAAAGCCGTCTAAAAACATTATTTCCTCGATAAAGAACAAAAATATGACTACGGAAGAATTCGAAGCGGAAAATCCGAGGCTGAGAAACGTCGGAACGTATTGTAAAATCGTCGACGAATACAACGCCGTTTTATTCCGCTCGAACGCGATGGATTTCGACGATCTTCTCGTCAAGACTTATAAGCTTTTGTCCGAGGACGCCGAGGTTTTGAACGCATTGTCCTCGCGTTTCAGATATATTCACGTCGACGAGTTTCAAGACACTAACTTCGTTCAATACAATATAGTCAAACTTCTTTCTACCGTCCACGGAAATATTTTCGCCGTCGGCGACGACGATCAGAGCATTTACGGTTGGAGAGGAGCCGATATAAACAATATTCTCGATTTCGAGAGCGATTTTAAAGACGCGAAAGTCTATAAATTAGAGAGAAATTATCGTTCGACAAAGAGAATTCTCGACCTTGCCAACGCCGTTATAGCAAAAAACACGAAGAGAAAGGATAAAGTTCTTTGGACGGATAACGACGAGGGCGTTAAAGCCGAAGTTTACTTCGCCGACGAAGAGTCGGGCGAGGCTCAATACGCCGCCGTACAAATCAAAACTCTCTTGCAAAGGGGGTATAAATATTCGGATTTTGCCGTTTTGATGCGTATAAACGCGCTCTCGCGTTCGTACGAACAAGAGTTTATGAAGTACGGCATACCGTGCAAAGTTTACGGCGGATTTAAGTTCTTCGAGAGAAAGGAAATCAAGGACTTGACCGCGTATTTGAGAATTCTTTGCAATCCGCTCGACGACGAAGCCGTTTTAAGAGTAATAAACGTTCCCAAAAGAGGAATAGGTGAAAAATCAGTTCAAGAAATAAGAGCGTACGGCGAAAGCAGAGGTCTGTCGGCTTTCGACGGGGTTTTCGATTGCGACAACTTGGATCTCAATGCCGGAGCAAAAGCAAAAATTCGGACGTTTAAGGATATAATTTCAAAACTTATCGTCGCAAAAGAATCTCTCGGACTCTTGGATTTAGTAAAAGAGGTTATCGAGAAAACCGATTTTATGAGTTGTTTTGCCGAAGAAACGACCGAAAACGACGACAAAAAGAAAAATATAAACGAATTTTTGAGTTCGGTCGAAGAGTTTGCTCGTTTGAACCCCGAAGCGCCTTTGTCCGAGTATTTGAACTCCATAACGTTAAGTTCGGATACCGACGAGATCAACGAGGGCGAATTCGTCACCCTCGCGACGGTTCATTCGGTAAAGGGTTTGGAATACCGTTGCGTCTTTATCTGCGGTCTCGACAAGGAGATTTTCCCGATTGAAAGGGATTACGAAGAGGACAACGAGGAAGAAGAAAGACGTCTTATGTACGTCGCCATAACGAGGGCAAGGGAAAGACTCTTTTTGACTAGAGCGAGGAGCAGATTTTTGTACGGTTCGAGGAGAGGGACTGTTCAATCGCAATTTTTAGACGACTTATCCGATAAACTCGGTCTAAAAATAAATCGAGGCTATTCGGAATATAATCAATACGGTTACGGAGATAATTACGGATATAGAAGCGAGTACGGATACGAAAGAGGCGACTTCGGGCGCTCGAGAGAGAGCGGACGGCAAAGTTATAAAGAGGGTTTCGGCTATACTTCGCGAGACGACGAGTTAAGTTCGTCCTCAAGCGGCTCTTACGGCTCCGGTTCTTATGGTTCGACTTCATTTTCGAGAAGTTATTCGTCGTCTTTTTCAAGCGGTTATTCCGCGGCGAAAAACAAGCCTTCCGAGAAAGTTAAGTCGGGAGAGACGAGCAATCTCAAAGCCGGTGCAAACGTCAGACACAGAAAATTCGGAGACGGCGTCGTTATAGCTACTAAAAATAACGACGGCGAATTAATTGCCGACGTCGCGTTTAAAGGAGTCGGAATAAAGTCGCTCGTCGTGAGGCTCGCTCCGATCGAGGTGATCGAATGAATTTAAAAGAAAAACAAAGAGAGTTGACCGACGCGTTGAATAAATATGCGTACGAGTATTACGTTTTGGACAATCCGTCGGTCGACGACAAGGTATACGACAAGATTTACGACGAACTCTCCGAACTTGAAAAAACTACTGGAGTCGTTTTGCCCGATTCCCCGACGAGAAGGGTCGGCGGAGAACCGATAAGCGCCTTTAAAAAACACGAGCATATCAATAGGCTTTACAGTTTGGAAAAAGCCGTTGCGAGCGAAGAGATAAAATCCTTCGTCGAGAGAGTCGAAAAGGTCGGAAAGAGCGAGTATACCGTCGAATATAAGTTTGACGGACTCACGATTTGCCTAACTTACGAGGGCGGATATTTTAAACGCGCGACGACGAGGGGGAACGGTATAGTCGGAGAGGACGTTACCGCTCAAGTTTTGACGATAAAATCTTTCCCGTTGTCGATCGATTACAAGGGGACGTTGGAAGTTCAAGGCGAAGCCGTGATAAGGCTTTCGGTTCTCGCTAAATACAACGAGACCGCCGAAGAGCAATTGAAAAACGCGCGAAACGCCGCCGCCGGAGCGATAAGGAATTTAGATCCGAAAGTAACCGAAAAAAGAAAGCCCGAAATATTGTTTTATAACGTCAATTATATGTCCGAGGGTTCTCTTTCGTCGCAAGTCGAAATATTCGACTTTTTGAAGAAGAACGGTTTTAAAACGTTCGATTTTTTGAAAGTTTGCAAAAATCTCGAAGAGGTCGAAGCGGCTATAAGCCAAATCGAGGTCGAGAGAAAGAGTTTGGACGTTTTGACAGACGGCGCCGTCGTTAAGGCAAACGATTTAAAAATAAGAGAATCGCTCGGATACACGGACAAGTTTCCAAAGTGGGCGATCGCTTTCAAGTTCGAAGCCGAAGAGGTCGAGACGACGGTTAAAAAGGTCGTTTGGCAAGTCGGGCGTACGGGAAAACTCACTCCGCTCGGCATAATCGATCCCGTCGACCTCGGCGGAGCGACCGTCAGAAAGGCGACGCTTAACAACTACGGAGATATTTTGAGAAAAAAAGTCGCGATAGGCAGAAAAGTTCTCGTCCGCAGAAGCAACGAAGTAATTCCCGAAATTCTCGGAGCGGTCGACGGTTTTTCCGAGGGGAAAGAAATCGAAAAACCGTCGGTCTGTCCCTTTTGCTCGTCGACTCTCGTCGAAGAGGGGGCCAATCTCTTTTGCCCGAACAAGGATTGCAGACCGCGCGTAATTGCAAAAATAACTAATTTTGCCTCGAAAGAGGGTATGAATATCGAGGGTTTATCCGAGAAAACCGTCGGTCAACTTTTCGACGAAAAGGGTCTCGACAAGTTTTCGGACCTCTATAAGTTGACCGAAGACGATTTGATTACGTTAGAGGGGTTTAAGGATAAAAAAGTTAAGAACTTACTTTCATCGATTAAGAAAAGTTCGCGTCCGAGGCTTTCCAACTTTATTTTCTCGCTCGGAATCGAGGGCGTCGGCAAAAAGACCGCAAAAGATTTGGCGGAGACTTTTAAGAGCGTCAAAGCCTTGAAAGAGGCCGACGAACAAACCCTTTTAAATATTCCCGACGTCGGAAGCATAATGGCGACCGATATTAGAGCGTATTTTTGCGACGAGGACAACTTAAAGGAAATCGACGAGTTGTTTTCTCTCGGCGTCGAGCCTATAATCGAAGAAAAAACGAAAAACGGCAAATTTGTCGGCGAAAAAGTCGTGTTCACGGGTTCGCTTTCTTCGTTTACGAGAAGCGACGCGCAAAAAATCGTCGAGGACGAAGGCGGAGAAGCCTTGTCGTCGGTTACGAAAAGCGCGACGCTCGTGGTCGCAGGAGAATCCGCCGGGTCGAAATTGGACAAGGCGAGAGCGCTCGGAATAAAAATTATCGACGAAGAAACCTTTAAGAGGATAATTTATACTTGATATTTTTTAAAAAAAGCGCTAAAATAAACAAGTATAATAATCTACAAGCGAAATAAGGGGTTTTCGATATGCAGAGCATGACGGGGTACGGAAAAGCCGAATACGCTCAAAACGGAATAACGTTATCCGTTGAAATCAAGACGGTTAACAATAGGTTTTTAGACGTTAGCGCCAAGTATCCGCGTTCTTTCGTCGCGTTTGACGACGCCATAAGAAAGACCGTCCAATCAAAAATCAAAAGAGGCAGAGCCGAAGTTTTCGTGACCTACGTCGATAGGAGAGAAGAGACCAAGACGTTGTTTATCGACGAGGCTTTGTGCTCCAAATACGCGCAAGCCGCCAAATATCTTTCGGACAAGTTCGGGCTTGAAAACGATTTTACCGTTTGTTCGCTTATGCGTTCGCCCGATTGTTTGAGCGAACAAGTAGACGATTCGGCGTCGGAAGAGATTGGAGAGATTTTAAAATCGACTTTGAATCTCGCTCTCGACAACTTGAACGAAATGCGGAAAATCGAGGGAGAAAAACTCAAAAAAGACCTTCTTTTCCGACATGCAAACTCTATGAAAATCGTATCCGAGATTTCGGATAGAGCGCCTAAGATTAAAGACGAATACGCGTTGAAGATCAAGGAAAGAATGGAGGATATTCTCGACGGAGTCGGCTACGACGAATCGAGAATGTTGCAAGAAGTCGCTCTTTTTGCCGATAAGAGCAATATCGACGAAGAACTCGCAAGACTTAAAAGTCACGGCGCTCAGCTAGTGAAAATTTGCGAGGAAGAAATCGACGTCGGAAAAAAACTCGATTTTTTAATGCAAGAGTTTAACAGAGAAGCCAATACCGTTTGTTCTAAGTCAAACGATATCGAAATAACGAGACTCGGGCTTTCGTTGAAAAACGAAATTGAAAAAATGCGCGAGCAAGTTCAAAATATAGAATAAAAAGGAGACTAAGTATGATAAATTATCCGCCGATTGACGAATTGGCTCAAAAAACCGGTTCTAAATATTCCCTTTGCGTCATCGCGTCCAAAAGAGCGAGACAACTTGTAGATCACGCCCACAATCAAGGGCTTACCGAACTTCCCAGCAAGGAAAAACCTCTTTCCGAAGCCGCCGAAGAGATCTACGAAGATAAAGTTACCGTTTCCAAGTATTAAAATCAAAAAACGCAGACCCGAACAGATCTTTCGTCGGGTCTGTTTTGTCAAAAAGGAGAAAGTTCGTGTACGCGGAAGTTATAATTGATATCGCCCATAGCGAAGTCGATAGAATATTTGATTACGATATCGTCGACCTTCCCGTCGCGACCGGTTATCGGGTTTTGGTTCCCTTCGGCAGGCAGACGGTCGAGGGATTTGTCATCGGAATTAAGGAAAAGACGGACGCGCCGATAAATAAAATAAAGCCTATTTTAAAGATTTTGGACGAATTCGCCGCTTTCAACGAGCAAACGCTTGCTCTCGCGCGCTATATCAAGGATACCTACCGCGTTCCTTTCGCCGCCGCGGCGCGTCTTTTTATCCCGTCCGAGTTAAGAGGCGGACGAGTAAAAGAGAAGTTCGTCTATATGCTCTCGCTCTCTAAAGACCTATCCCCCGATGAGATGATAGGTTCTTTGAGAAAAGGTTCGTCAGCGCGAGAAAACGCGATTTTAAAACTAAAAGACGGCGAAAAAACCCGGACGGAAATGAACGCCGAATTCGGTCCGTCGGCAATCAACGCCTTAATTGAAAAAGGCTTTGTAAAAGCGACGAAAGTCAAAGTCGGCAGAAAGCCCTATAAGGAAGTTAACCTTTCTTCGAACGAGGTTGTCTTAACCGACGAACAAAAAGCGACTATCGACGGCATTACGTCGACGAGAAAAACCGTATCGCTCTTGTTCGGAGTTACGGGAAGCGGAAAAACCGAAGTATATCTGCAACTTATAAATCGGGTTTTAAAAGAGGGAAAAACCGCAATAATGCTCGTTCCGGAAATAGCCTTGACGCCGCAAACCTTTGCTCGCCTTAGGTCGAGATTCGGAGACAAAGTGTCGATTTTGCACAGCGGATTGTCCGCCGGCGAAAGATACGACGAATGGTTGAGATTAAATTCGGGCGAGGCGAGAATAGCGATAGGCGCGAGAAGCGCCGTCTTCGCGCCGCTGGACAATTTAGGTATAATAATCGTCGACGAAGAGCACGACGGCAGTTACGAGGCCGAAACAAGCCCGAGATATAAGACGGTCGCGGTCGCCGTTGAGAGAGCGAGGATAAGCGGAGCGAAGGTCGTTCTCGGCAGCGCGACGCCCTCTATCGAGTCTTTCGATAAAGCCGTTTCGGGCGAATACTTTTTGACCGAGATGAAAAAGAGAGTCAACGGCAAAGGACTTCCGGACGTTCAAGTCGTCGATATGAGAGGGGAGACGAGGCGAGGAAACGCGAGCGTATTCTCGTCGGCGTTAAAATCCGAAATTCAAAAATGCTTAAAAGAGGGCAATCAAGCGATTATCTTTTATAATCGCAGAGGCTACTCCAGGCAAGTTATTTGCCGAGACTGCGGATACGTTGCGAAATGCAAAAATTGCGACGTTTCATTAAATTATCATAAAGATTACGCCTTGTTGAAATGTCATTATTGCGGCTCGGCGTACAATATGTTGTCGGCGTGTCCCGAATGCGGTTCGGTCAATTTAAGTTATAGCGGCGCGGGAACTCAAAGAATCGTTTCCGAACTTTCGGAATTGTTCCCGGACGCCAAGATTCTTCGAATGGACAACGACACGACGCAAACAAAAGAAGGACACTTTAAGATTTTGAAAGAATTCGGCGATAGAAAAGCCGATATCTTGGTCGGAACTCAGATGGTTGCCAAAGGGCACGATTTTCCGTCGGTTACCCTTGTCGGAATTCTCGACGCTGATATGAGTTTATATTTTTCCGATTACAGAAGCGGAGAGAGAACCTTTCAACTTATAACCCAAGTCGCCGGAAGAGGCGGAAGGGCGGATAAGAAGGGTAAGGTCGTTCTTCAAACTTATAATCCCGAAAACGAAGTGTTAAAAGATGCGATCGAATACGACTACGTCGACTTCTTTAAACGAGAGAAGTCGGTTAGAAAATCGATAGGTTTTCCGCCGTTCGCTACTATCGTCAGAGTAATGGTCGAGTCGGAAGACGACGCTCTCGCTTTGGACTCGTTAAAGAACGCATTCGTAACGATATCGAAAATTCGCGACGAACGCAAAGAAAATTTCTTGTTTTTCAACAAGATGAAATGTCCCGTTAAAAGAATAAAGAACAAATTTCGTTATCAAATACTCGCTCGTTTGACGGGCGATATAGACGACATAAAAGATAAAATTTACGCCGCAGCAGAAAGCGTAAAAAGCCAAAAAGTTTTATCTTACGTCGAAGAAGATCCGTCAAACCTTTATTAGGAGGATATATGG
>CAZVPW010000051.1:0-8415 GCA_964629115.1 uncultured Acidiphilium sp. | reverse complement strand
GTAGAGAATATGAGTTACGTCGAGTGCCCCGATTGCGGAAAGAAGATTTATCCCTACGGAAAAAGCAAACTCGAAGAGGTCGCCGCCGAATACGGCATACCCGTTCTCGGAAGACTTCCGATAACCTCCGAACTTTCGAACGCCGCGGACAAGGGCGAAATCGAGAACGTCGGAGAATACCTTACCGAAGCGTCGGAAGCGATTTTTAAATTATAAAAAACGTCCGAACGCCCGATTAGAGCGTTCGGATTTTTTAATCGGAGAACCCAAATGAAATTTATAGAACTTACGGTATCGACGTCGTCCGAGGCTCAAGAACTCGTGGCGGACATTATGTGGAATTATACGAACTACGGCGTCGCCATATCCGACGTTAAAGACGTCGTCGAGCTTATAAACGACAGAAAATCGACTTGGGATTACGTCGACGACGAGGTGTTAAAAGAACTCAACGGCAACGTCGCCCTCGTCAAAGCGTACGTTCCCTTAGACGTCGCCGACGAGACTATCGCTCAAATAAACGAAGATCTCGAAAGGTTAAAGAAAAACTGCGAGGGAAACGTCGAGACGGGCAGTTTGGAGACGGTCAAAAGAACGGTCGACGGAGACGATTGGATAGAGATTTGGCGCAAGCATTATCGCCCCATCGAACTCGGAAACGTATTGATATGCCCGGCGTGGATAAAACGTCAACCCAAAGAGGGACAAATCGAGGTCGTTATAGACAGCAATATGGCTTTCGGAACGGGCGAACACGAGACGACGTCGATGGTTTTGACTTTGGCTCAAGAATATATAAAGGGCGGAGAAACGGTAATTGACGTTGGAACGGGAAGCGGAATTCTCGGCATCGCCGCGGCGAAACTCGGAGCGGGAAAGGTCTTTATGACCGATATCGATTACGTTGCCGTAAAATCGGCTTTGCATAACTGCGAGATGAACGGCGTGGCCGACAAGTGCGAGGTTTGCCTCAACAATCTCCTCGACGACAAGCAAGTCGTGGGAGACGTCGTCCTTGCGAATATCACGGCGGACGTCTTGTTGGTTTTGGCGAAAGAAATTCCTTCGAGAGTAAAGGACGGCGGCGTTCTCGTTATGAGCGGCATAATAAAAAGCCGCGTAAACGACGTTATAGACGGATATTCCGCCATCGGTTTTTCGCTTGAAAAGAGAAAGGACGAGGGCGAGTGGATTGCTCTCGCGATGAGAAAAACGGGGAAGATCGACAAATGAAAGCAGTCGTTTTTACGCTCGGATGCAAGGTTAACGGTTGCGAGAGCGCGTCGATAGTCGAGGGATTGAAAAGTCTCGGCTACGAGACTTCGACCGAACTCGGATTCGCCGACTTATACGTTATCAATACTTGCGCCGTGACCGCCGAAGCCGAGAAAAAATCTCGTCAGACGATCGCTAGGGCGAGAAAGTTTAACGAGAACGCGAAGATCGTCGTGACCGGATGCGCCTCTCAAAAAGCGCCCGACGATTTTATGAAAAAAAAGGGAGTAACCCTCGTTTCGGGGGCAAAATCCAAGGATAAGATTTTGTCGATGTTAAACGACGAGGGCGTTCGCTTGGAAGAAAAGGACGAGTATTACGAAGAGTTTTTCCCCGAAAAAACGGACAGAACGAGGGCTTACGTCAAAGTCGAGGACGGGTGCGATAACTTTTGCAGCTATTGCGTAATCCCCTATCTCAGAGGTAGGGCGAGGTCTCGAGCGCCCGAGAAAGCCGTCGAGGAGATTAAGAGGGTCGCCCCCTTGGAAGCCGTTATCACGGGAATTAATCTCTCGGCGTATAATTACAACAATTTGGGGTTTAAAGAACTTATAGATAGGCTTAAAGACGTTGATTGTCGCATTAGACTCGGTTCTTTGGAGGCTCGCGTCATAACCGACGAGTTCCTTTCCTCGCTCAAAAATCTCAAGGACTTCGCTCCTCATTTTCACTTGTCTTTGCAATCGGGTTCCAACGCCGTGTTGAAGACGATGAACAGAAAATATACGGTTGAGGAGTACATTGAAAAATGCGAGCTTATCAGAAAATATTTCCCGAACGCGGCGATAACCACAGATATCATCGTCGGCTATTCGACCGAGACGGAGGAGTATTTCAAAGAGAGTATGCAAACCGCCGAAAAGGCTAAATTTGCGGATATCCATTGTTTTCCGTACTCTAAGAGAGAAGGCACGGTCGGCGCGAAACTCAAGGAGTTGCCGCCGTCGGTTAAATCGGAGAGAATGGAAGTTGCTCTCGATTTAAAAAATAAGTTGAAAGACGAGTTTGTCGCCGCGAATCTTGGCAAAGTTCTTCGAGTCGTTCCCGAGGAAGTCGACGACGGATATCTCGTCGGATATTCGGAAAATTACGTCAGGTGCTATATAAAAAGCCCGTTCGTTCGAAAGATATTGACCGTTAGAGCGGTCGAAAAATTTAAAGACGGCGTACTGACCGAAATAGTCGAATAAATTAAAATAAGGAGAAAATATATATGAGCGATTGTTTGTTTTGTAAATTTGCAAACGGGGAAATGCCGACCGATAAGGTCTTTGAAAACGACGATTTCATCATTATAAGAGATATCGAGCCGAAAGCCGAAAATCACTTCCTCGCCATTCCCAAAAGACATTTTAAACTTCTTGCCGAGGCGACCGAAGAGGACGCCGCTATGATTGGCAGAATGATGACGATGATACCGAAACTCGGAGATGTTCTGGGTCTTGGCGGCGGATATCGCTTGGTTATAAACCAAGGCGACGACGCCGGGCAAACCGTTCCGCATTTGCACGTTCACGTTTTGTCGGGACAAAAAATGGGCTGGACGCCGGCGTAAAAAGTCGAAAAAGTTCGAATAAAAGAGGATTGAATTTGAGCGTAAAAACGCTTGACAAGCAAAAATCGGTTTGTTATAATGAGTACGATTTATTGATTAGCCGTTGGGCAAAGGAGGGTTGTGGATATGTCTACCGTTAGAGTCGGAGAAAACGAGTCGCTCGATAACGCGCTTCGCAGATTTAAGAGAAAGTGTTCGAGAGACGGAATAATCGGCGATTTGCGCCGTAAAGAGCATTACGAGAAACCTTCCGTAAGACGCAAGAAGAAGGCTGAACTTGCAAGAAAGAGAAGCGTTAAGAACTAACGCTAAAAACTAAAAATCGAATTTTTACTCCCGATGAATTTTCGTCGGGAGTTTTTTTATCGTTTGGAGGGAATATGAACGGGGCAAAGAGTATAAAATCGGCTGCGAAAGAGGCAAAGCAACGACTTAAATCGAGATTTTGGCAAGATTTCAAACGCGAGGTCGAGGACAGTGTGAAAAAAGCCGAAGACGTGGGCGTGGCGGCGTCCGGAGTCGAGAATTATTTCAAAAAGAAGATAGCCAGAACGATAATAAAGGACGGAGCCGAAGAAGAGGCTTTTTACGGTCGAGTGAAGTCTATGCTCGTCGCCGAAGGGTCTCGTCCTTGCGACGCGATAGACAGAATAATGGACAAGGATTATTTTTATTCTTTGCCGTACGAAGATAGAGAGGGGTATTTGTTCAGATTGTCCGAAAAGTATCTTCGTTGCCTCGAGCGTTACGACGAAGAACGAGCGATAGAAGACAAATTCTGATAAACGCGTCTTGTCGTTTCGTTCGCCTCTGAAGGTTCGTTTGTCGCGTCGGGTTAATTCGCGAGGTTTTTAAAATCGCGGTTTAAATCTCGCGCGCGTTATACATAATATATATAAAGGCGAAATAGCGTCGAGCGAGGTCGGCGCGCGTTTAAAGACGTCGTCGTTCGTTTAGCGTTTTCTCGATATGAGATTGACTTTAAAAAGCCGCTCGGAGCGACGGTCGGTTCAAAGGTTTGTTTTATTGTTTTACGGGCGGGCGATTAAAATTAAAAAACGCGAACGGTCTCGGGCGCTCGAGATTGTTCGCGTTTAAAAAATCGTTGTTAATCAATTTATACGGCGACTTAGCCGCAATTTGCGTCGTAGCGCGTAAAAATCTTAGTTTGCTTGCGCCGTAGGCAAGGTTTTGAGGCTTTGGTCGTCGTTCCTACCTCCTTTAAACAAGGCTTTCAAAACTATCGGGCAAAGAATGGACGAAACGACGATAAGCATTACGGTGGCGACGAGCGGATCGATTCCGCCTTCCGCCGCGATTAAGGATTGTCCGGACGCGTAAACGGCGAGAGCGACTTCGCCTCGCGCGATCATTCCGCAACCGATCGTCGCGCTTTCTTTGACGTTGAATCCAAAGGGTTTTGCCGCCAATCCGCAACCGACGATTTTTCCGATTATGCCGAGAGCGACGAAGGCGAGTCCGAACCACAGATATTCGAGGGAAAATCCCGAGAAGTCCGCCGATATGCCGATATACGAGAAGAATATGGGGGAGAAAATCATATATCCGCTGACAACGACTTTTCTGTCGACGAAACTCGTGTCATCGAGTCCGCTGAGCATGATGCCCGCCATATAGGCTCCCGTTATAGCCGCGATGCCGAAAAATTTCTCGGCGCAGTATGCGAACAAAAAGCACATTCCGAAAGCGTATATGCTCGTTCTTCTCTTGTGAGGGAATTTGCGCTCTTCCCACTTAAAGTACAAGCGAAGAAGTATTCCGAGTCCGATCGCGAAGACGAAGAATCCGACGGCTTTCAAAAGGGTGGTCCAAATTTGAGAGACGTTGCCGCCTTGCAAACTCGTGACTATGCTTAGGGCTATGATTCCGATAACGTCGTCGATTACCGCCGCGCTGACGATAGTCTGTCCGAGTCTCGTGTTGAGTTTTCCCGTTTCTTTAAGCGTCTCGACCGTAATTCCGACGCTCGTCGCCGCAAGGATTGCTCCGACGAAAATGGCGTTGAGGAGTTTTTCGGTCGTATATTCGGAAAATCCTTTCATAAAGAGAAGGGCTCCGAGCGTGCCGAGAGCCATCGGAACGAGAACGCCCGCGATTGCGATGATCGTCGCGCAAAGTCCGCTGCGTTTCAATTCGTTGAGGTTGGTTTCCAATCCGCTCGAGAACAAGATGAGGACGACGCCGACTTGACTGAACGCGTTCAAAATCTCGAGTTCTTCCTTGTCGGGGTTCATAACGAAGTTTTCAAGGAAGAAATTTCCTTCTTTGGAAAAATTGCTTAAAAGACCTATTACGACGCCCGCGATTACCATTCCGGCGACTTGGGGAAGTCCGAGTTTTCTTGCTAAAAGCCCGAATGATTTCGCGACGATTAAAATCACGGCGAGATAATAAAAAACGTTTACCATAAAACCCTCTTTTCGTTCGATTATGTTCGAGGATTGATTATACTATCGAGTCTAGAAAAAGTCAACGAAAAAAAGGCTCGCTCGTCTTTTTTGCCTTGTGAAAGGGAGAATGGAAAGAAAAAGAGTAAAAAATTAAAAATTTTGCGTTTTTTTTCGCGATATCGCTTGAAAAATAATTTATAATGGTATATAATGACAATATAACCACGCGTGGGCGCGTCGCTCCGCGCGAGAATACCGTTATAAGAGAGGCGCAATCATGAGAACCTATCTTGGCAAAATTGCAAGCGAGAACGGAAAGCCGATTTTTTCGGCGTCCGTCAGAGAAGACGCGTTCGACGTAACCGAAGAACTGTTAAACGTCGCGCTTTCGGACGAGAATAAACTTCTTCCCGTCGACGATACTTTCGACGCCGTCGCGGCGGACGTTTCGGCGGAGCCGTCGTTCGATTTGGCGATTTCCGCGGACGCGATCGACGCGGTCGACAAACCCAAGTACGTTCCCTCTCCGACGTTTGCTCAAAAAATGCTTCGCGCGGACGAGATTTTGCAAGATAGATACGACGAGCTCAAGAACTACGCTCTTCGTTTCAAGAAGTTGAAGACGAGAATTTCCAAGAAGTTCGACAGCATTAACCAAGGTCGTCTTCATTTCGTAAAACTCTCGGTCGCGGGAAAGACATTGAAGTTATATCTCAATATGGATATAGCCGATACCGATCCTAAGTTCCATTGCAAGGATATGAGAGATAAGAAGACGTACGTAACCGTCCCCGTTCTTCTCCGCGTCAAATCGGGAAGGGCGATGAGATACGCGAAGATTCTTATCGACCAATGCGCCGCGCAACACGGACTTAAAGAAAATCCCAAGTTCCAAGAAGTGGACGCGATCGGAATGGTCGAGCAGTTCCTTTACGGCGGAGCGGACGAGGAAGCGGCGGCTACCGAAGTCGAAGAATAAGAACTAAAAACGCTTAAACGAAAAAACATAGCGAAAAATAGTTGACAAACTCAAAAAGGTATAGTAAAATAAATTAGCACTCCGCCGTAGGGGTGTTAATTTTTTGAGAAGGCGAAAGACATGGCAAAAGGAAACAGAACCAGAATAACTTTGGCTTGTACCGAATGCAAGCAAAGAAATTACGACGATTACAAGAATAAGAAGAACGATCCCGACAGAATAGAGCTTAATAAGTATTGTCCGTTCTGCAAGAAGCACACCGCTCATAAAGAAACGAAATAATCGTTTTTTGAGGCGACGCTCTCAATCGTTTACGCGCAGGGAGAATCTCGCGCGTTTTTTGCGTATGCGCGTAAAAGGATACGAGGGCGCAAGTCGATAGGAGGTAGGTCAAAATGGCTGATATCGAAAAGAACAATCAAGTCGCAAAAGCCGAAAAAACGGCGAAAGCGAAAGATAAAAAGCCCGGATTTTTCTCTCGTTTGGGAGGGAAGATTAAAGCGATCGTTTCCGAGCTTAAAAAGGTAACTTGGCCGTCGTTCAAGACCGTTATGAAGCAACTCGGTTGCGTTCTCGTAACGGTTATCGTCGCGCTTGTCCTTATACTTTTAATAGACCTCGGACTTCAAGAACTCTTGAAACTCGTCCGCGGAACCGATACGAGCGCGCTCGTTCTTTTGAAAGAGGTACTTTGACAATGGCTAATTCCGAAACGGCGAACTGGTACGTTCTCCACACTTACTCGGGTTACGAAGCGCTCGTCAAGGATACTATCGAAAAACTCATCGAGAACAACAACCTCGCGGATACTATTCTCGACATTAAAATTCCCACCGAGGAAACCATCGAGGAAAAGGCAAACGGCAAAAAGAAAATCGTTCAAAGAAAGATTTTGCCTTGCTACGTATTCGTAAAAATGGTATATTCCAACGATATGTGGTATCTTCTTACCAACACGAGGGGAATAACGGGATTCGTCGGACCTCAAGGAAAGGCGGTTCCGCTCAGCGAGGAAGAGATAAAGAAAATGCGCCTCGAAGACAAGGTCGAGAGTTTCGATTTTGTCGAGGGGGACAGCGTTCGCGTCGTATCCGGAGCTCTCGACGGATTTATCGGAGTTATCGAAAATCTCGACGTTGAGAATCAAAAGGCGAAAGTCAGAGTTACGATGTTCGGAAGAGAAACCGAAGTCGAACTCGATTTCGTTCAACTCGATAAAGTCGGCGGCATAGACAGTTTATAAAATCGCGTAAAGCGGCGAAAGTCGTTTTATATAAAGTGGGAGGAGCGTTAAATTTTTTCATGGCGCTCTCGTTAATACCACGTTTTATGGAGGAGAAATATGGCTAAAAAGGTTACTGCAATCGTAAAGTTGCAATTACAAGCCGGAAAAGCAACCCCGGGACCCCCGGTAGGTTCGACTCTTGGTCCTTACGGAATCAACATTCCGGGATTCACCAAGGAATTTAACGCAAAGACGGCAAACGACGTCGGATTGATTATTCCCGTAGTAATCACTATTTATCAAGACCGTTCGTTCACGTTCATCTTAAAAACTCCGCCCGCTCCCGTTCTTATCAAGAAGGCGTGCGGCATCGACACTGCAAGCGCGAAGCCCAACAAGGACAAGGTAGCGAAACTTACCAAAGCGCAAGTCGAGGAGATCGCTAAACAAAAGATGCCCGACCTTAACGCGGCGTCGTTGGAAGCGGCGATGAGCATGATCAAGGGAACCGCTCGCAGCATGGGCGTAACCGTAGAAGAGTAAAATAGAAGTGGGAGAGAAGGAAATTCTCGTCGGTACCACAAGGAGGATTCTTAAATAATGAAACACGGAAAGAAATATACCGAAAGCGCTAAGCAATACGATCGCGCTAAACAATATGAAGTCGGAGAAGCGGTTGACGTTGTTTTGAACAACGCTAAGGCTAAATTCGACGAGACGATAGAATTACACGTCAGACTCGGCGTAGATCCCAAACAAGCGGATCAACAAGTCAGAGGCGTTATCGTCCTTCCGAACGGAACCGGTAAAAACGTCAGAGTTCTCGTTCTTGCCAAAGGCGAAAAGGCAGACGCGGCTACCGCCGCCGGAGCCGATTACGTCGGAGCCGAAGAACTCGTAACCAAGATTCAAAAAGAGAACTGGTTTGACTTCGATACCGTTATTACGACTCCCGATATGATGGGCGTCG
>CAZVPW010000050.1:0-8482 GCA_964629115.1 uncultured Acidiphilium sp. | reverse complement strand
GTGTTTATCCCCTCGGGAACGTTCGAAATCAAAGAGGGCGACAAAATTCACTTCACGTCCGACGCCAACACCCTCGGAGACTTTTTATCCGAAATCGGAATGGTCGAATCTCCGCTTAAAAACGTTATGATCGTCGGCGGAAACAAGATAAGCCTTTACCTCTCCGAGCAACTCGCGGCAAAGAAATATAAAGTTAAAATCATCGAGAACGACAAAGAAAACGCCGCGCTTTTGGCGAAGACGCTCCCAAAAGTCACCGTCGTTCGCGGAAACGGAGCGCGGCACGACGTTCTCATCGAGGAGGGACTCGAGGCGATGGACGCTTTCGTTTCTCTCACCAATATCGACGAAGAAAATATGGTCGCGTCGATGTTCGCCGGCAAAATGAAGGTCAAAAAGACGGTCACCCTCATCAAGAGCGACGATTTGACCGAAATGCTCGCCGAACTCGGAATGCGCAGCAGCGTCTCGCCCAAAAACGTCGCGGCGAACAGAATCGCGAGTTATATCCGCGCCCTCGCAAACAAGCGCGGCAACAACGTTTTAACCTTATCTCGTCTCGTAAACGGCAAGGTCGAAGCGCTCGAATTTGCGGCGAAAGGCAAAGATAATTTTTACGGCAAGCCCCTAAAAGACTTAAAACTTAAGGAAAACTGCCTCGTCGCGTGCATTATTCGACAAAATCAAGTCATTATCCCCGACGGCGGAACCGTCATAGAACGCGGAGACAACGTCATCGTCGTTACCACAAATGAAAACTTCGACGATTTATCCGACGCGTTTGCGTAAGGCGATAGTATGAATTACAAGAAATTAGGAAAAATTTTAGGGAAAATTATGATTTTAGAGGGCGTTATGATGATCGCGCCCCTAATCGTAAGTTTCGCGTATAACGAGGGATTGAAAAACGTCTTATCGTTCGCAATCCCCGTCTTCGCGCTTTTCACCATAGGCTCGGCGTTGCAAATCCCGACCCCGACCCGCTCGACTCTTTATCAAAAAGAGGGATTCGCGCTCGTCGCCATGGTGTGGATCGTAATGACTCTGTTCGGAGCGATTCCATTCGTTTTAAACGGAGATATCCCCAACTATATCGACGCTTGTTTCGAAATTATGTCGGGATTCACGACGACGGGTTCGAGCGTTATCGTCGACGTAACAGCGGTCTGCCGCTCGACCCTCTTTTGGCGCAGTTTTTCGCATTGGATCGGTGGAATGGGAATCCTCGTTTTCGTCTTGATTTTTATCCCCGAAAGCAACGAGGGCTCCTCGATGCATCTCTTGAGAGCCGAGAGCCCGGGACCGCAAGTAGGAAAAATCTCGTCGAAAATGAAAGTCACAGCGAGAATTTTATACTTAATTTACCTCGGAATGACAATTTTGGAAGTCGCCGTCTTGATGTTCGACAAACCTATCGCCGGTTACGAGGACGACAAGTTCTTCTTCAGCCTCCTCGCGACATTCGGTTGCGCCGGAACGGGCGGATTCGGGTTTTTGCCCGGAAGTATGGAACTTTTTCACCCTTTCTCGCAATACGTCATGGCGATCTTCCTCATTCTCTTCGGTTGCAATTTCGGTCTTTATTATCTGATTTTAATCGGCAAAGTCAAAGACGTTTTGAGAAGCGAAGAATTTAAAGCCTATTTCCTCGTAGTCGGGGCGAGCGTCGCGCTCGTTTTCTTCGGACTCGTAACGAGAATCGAAAATTTCCCTCAATCGTACACAACCGAAGAATCTTTCCGCCACGCGCTCTTCCAAGTCGCTTCCCTTTTGACGACCGCCGGGTATACGACGACGGACTATAACCTTTGGCCGACTCTCTGCTCGACCGTTCTCGTCCTCGTTATGTTTATCGGCGGAATGGCGGGCTCAACCGCCGGCGGTATGAAGACGTCGAGAATCGTCATAGCCGTCAAAGGCGCATACGTCAACGTCCGCAAACTCATAAATCCGCGTTACGTTCCGACCGCCAAATTCGAGGGCAAAACCCTCGACGAAAAGACGATAAACGACGTTTTCGCGTTCTCGACCCTCTACCTTTTCATTCTTCTCGTCGTCACCTTGCTGTTGGCGTTCGACCCCTCAAACGGACAAACCTACGCCGTCGTCTCGGACGCCGGAGAATACTCGGTTACCCACGGATTTTTCACCAACTTTTCGGCGGCGTTGGCGTGCATATCGAACGTCGGACCGGCGTTCGAAGCCGTCGGACCTTACGCGTCGTTCGCTTGCTTTAGTCCGTTTTCCAAAATAATTTTAATCTTTACGATGCTTATGGGAAGATTGGAAATCTTGCCCGTCCTCATTCTTTTCAGTCACAGAACGTGGAAAAGGGCCTAACGCTCGACTTTTAAAACCGCCGAATTCGGTGCGACGCGCGACCGCATCCCTTCTAGAAAGTCGCGACCGACTAAAATAAAAGTAAATTGCACAAGCAAAACCAGCCTATAAGTCGATTAACTTGCTCATAAATAAAAAAGAGACCGATTTTTTTTCGGTCTTTTTTTAATTTTTTTCGCCGACTTTCGGCGCTTTTTGTTTTCTGTCCGCCGACTTTCGGCAATCTGTCAAACTTATTCGTCGTCCTCAATCGCCGCCTTGCGAGCAAAAATCGGTCGAATGATTTCGGACGGAAATTTCGCCTCTCTGTCGTAGGTATAAAGCCCGTTTTGCTCTTGCTCGACGTCGGTGAGTTGAGTATAGCAAAATCCGAACATATTCTTATTGTCGAGCAAGGCGTCGGTCAAACCTTTAAGCCTTGACAAAAATTCCTCTTCGCTTTGCGGCTCGTTGCCGTATCCCCAACCTTTTCCCTCTTTCGTCCAACCGATTCCGCCGTATTCGCTGACAAAAGTCGGTTGACCGACGACGTAGGTTTGCTTGTCTTTGAACGTGTCGAAAAGCGTTCCGTCGTCGACCAAAGATTGATACTGCTCCCTAAACTTTTCGACGTCGTTTTCATAGCAATGGACGTCGAATATATCGGTCATAACGTGGTAGTGACCGCTCGTATCTATGCACGGGCGAGTCTTGTCGACGGCTTTTGTCGCGAGATAAACGGTCTTTATGACGTCGTCGCGTTGATGACGCCCCTCGACTTCCCAAGTCTCGTTAAAAGGACACCAACCGACGATGGACGGGTGGTTAAAATCTCGCTCGATCTCCTCGAGCCATTCGGGCAAAACCGAGAAAATCGACTCGGCAAACGATACGTCTAAGCCCCAGTTGGAATATTCTCCCCATACTATATACCCTTTTTTGTCGCAATAATAAAGAAATCTCTCCTCGAAGACCTTTTCGTGCAATCTCGCGCCGTTGAATCCCATCGCGATCGATCTGTCGATATCCGCTTCCAGTTCCGAATCGCTCGGCGCCGTGTAAATTCCGTCGGGATAGAATCCTTGATCCAAAATCAGACGTTGAAAGACCGACTTATCGTTTATGAGAAATTTATAGCCGTCAAGCCTCAACGATCTCAATCCGAAATAACTCTTGACCTCGTCGTCGTTGAATTTGATTTTCAAGTCGTAAAGTCCGCCTTTTCCGACCGTCCATAAATGTTTTTCTTTAAGTTTGACGGTCAGAACGGTCGTCTCGCCGTTAGACTCGGCTTCCGCCTCGCCCATAAACTTCCCGTCGAAAAACGCTTGAACGGACAAAATCCCCTTTCCGACCGTCTCCGCGACCGCGACGAGTTCGCCCGTTTTTACGTTCGGATAATACTTGACCGATTTAACGTGAGCCTTTGGCAAAAACTCGAGCCACACCGTCTGCCAAATGCCCGTAGTTCTCGTATAATAACAATTAAACGACTTATACCTCGCGCTTTGCTTGCCGCTCGGGACGAGCAAGTTTCTCGTATCGTCGTCGGCGCGAACGGTCAAGACGTTCTTTCCGACCCTAAGATATTTCGTTACGTCAAAACTGAAAGAGACGTAGCCGCCCTTATGCGTTCCGACCTCTTTGCCGTTGATATATACGGTCGCCTTATAATCTACGGCGCCGAAATGAAGACGTACTATCCCGTCGAGACGACGCTCGTCTATATTTATCTCTCTTTGATACCACACGCGCGCCATAAAATCTTTATTCTCGACGCCCGACAATTTGCTTTCCGGACAAAACGGAACTTGTATTTTAGAGTTTAAACGGGCGTTTTCCTCAAAAAGACCGCGCTCGTCTCCGCTCGCGCCGTTGTCTATCTCAAAACTCCACTCTCCGTTAAGGTTTTCCCATTCCGCCCTTTCAAATTGCGGCTTCGGGTGCTCCGCTCTACGCATATTTTTCTCCTTTCGCCGACTTGCTTTAGGCAAAGCGGCGGCAAACCGAAAGACTTTTTCTCTCCTTTCGCGTCCGCTCGACGTTTTTCTCTTAGTATACGCCGTCGCGAACGCAAACGCAAGGTACTTTTGAAATAAATTATGGACAAAATTTAGCTTTTTCACGTCATACGGTTGCGAAATTTTACGGCGAGAAGTAAAATATAGATATGATTACTCATCAAACGGAAAATTCGGTCGGCAACGTTTACGGCTGTTATTATTACGAAGGCGCGAGTTGGAACGCGCACGTTCACCGAGGCTATGAGTTCCTTTTCTTGCAAAAAGGGAAAATATCGGCGACGATAAAGGGAGAGGACGTCCCCTTGACCGACGGCGACTGCGTCTTGATTCCGCCGTTTGCTCCGCACGCCTTTCGCTCGGAAAGAGACGCCTCGTTCTATATAGTCATTTTTTCGGGTAACGCCGCCGACGCGTTCGAAAAAGAACGCGAGAACAAAGTCTTCGCGGGATATAAGTTCCGCCCGAGAAAACCGTCGCTCGACCTCGTTAAACAAAATTTGTTTTCGACCGATAAACCGCTCCGCTCCCACTTTCGATTCGAACAACCCGACTTTTTCCAACTAAAAGCCGCGATTTACGCCATTTTAGCCGAATTTAAAAGTCAAATAGGCTTTGCTCCCGGCGAAAAAAACGACGCCAACGCCCTCAACGGGCTTTTGACCTATATCGAGAACAACTTCCGCGAACGCGCCTCTCTCAAAGCGGCGTCCGCCGAACTCGGGTATAACTATCAATACCTATCGAAAGTTTTAAACTCCTCGCTCGGCGTCGGATTCAATTCTCTTGTGAACCGCTATCGCGCCGACTACGCTTTTAACCTCATCAAGACGACCGACAAAAAAATGACCGAAATAGCCATGGAAAGCGGTTTTTCGCGAGTCCGTTCCTTTAACCGAATCTTCGCTCAAATCTACGGCGCTCCGCCGACCTCGTTTTCATAAGTCGAATTTTCATTTTTTCGTTTCCGTTTTGCAATTTACGAGCGTTCTTCCGCTCTCTGCGGCGTTTGCGAAACGCTATCCCGTAATTCGGTTTCGCGACTTAAACGCGCCCTTCCACTCTCCTCGTTTTTATCGCCGAAGCAAGGCGTAAAGGCAAATTTAGTCTATTTTCACATAAAATCCTCTCTGATTTTTGCAAAGTAGAGAGGATTTTTATTATTCTCTCGGCAGTAGAATGACTCTAAAAATACTCTACGAACCCTTGAAAAATTCGTAGAACGAGCGCGACGACATCGGAGACCAAATTGCGTTGACTATTTCGCGAAAGACGACTAAAATTTTTTTGTCGAACGGAAAACCGTCGCTCGGCGCGGCTCAAGACCGTAAGCGACATAACAAGCGAGCTAAAAGCCAAGCGAACCGCCGACATTCAATCGCCTACGGGCAAACAAGGAGAACAATGAACGTCCTTTACTGCGGCGACCAAGGGGTCGAAAAGGGAATATTTTTATCTGCGGCGTCAATCTTAGCGACCGCAAAAGAAAGAGTCGACTTTTTCATTATGACGGCGTCGGTCGGGAAAAGGGCGAAGATTTCGGACGATTTTGTCGCTCGGCTTGCCGCGTCGCTTTCCAAAATACGAAAAGACTTCGGCGTCCGCCTTATCGACGCGACTCAAAGTTTCGGCTCTTATCTCCCGACGGCGAATATGGGAACGAGATTTACCCCTCTCTGTATGCTGCGCCTCTTCGCCGATAGGGAAAACGCGATTCCCGAAAAAATCCTTTACCTCGACGCCGACGTTTTAGCGTTAAAAGACTTCGGGGAATTATACGACGAGGACATGACCGACGTCGAGATTGCCGGCGTTCCCGACCGATACGGCTCCTTCTTTTTCGGAAACGTTTTCAAGCGAGACTACTTAAACTCGGGCGTGTTGCTTTTGAATATGACGGAAATCAGAAAAAGCGGACTCTTCGAACGTTGCCGCAAAACGTGCGCCGAGAAAAAAATGTTTATGCCCGACCAGTCGGCTCTGAACAAAGCGGCGAAAAAGAAAAAAGTAAACCGCAAGTTTAACGAACAAGGCTCGATAAAAAAACAAACGGTATTTAAACATTTCACAACCTTTTTCAGATTTTTCCCATTCTTCAAAGCGGTGACGATCAAGCCGTGGGAAATTGAAAAAGTCCGCTCGGATTTAAAAATCAATCAATTTAACCGACTTTACGATTTTTATAAAAAAGAATACTTATCCGCCGCGATAGACGACAAAACCGCCGTCTAAACTCGGGGAAAAGGCGAACCCGTCTTTCCCCAAAAAAACATTTCAAGCGGCAAAGGAGTCGCCCCTCAAGGCGACAAAGGAGACTACGAATGAACTTTAGCAAACACAACGAAATTCCGATTTTTTTTACGATCGACGACTCTTACTCGCCTTTCCTTGCGGTCGCGTTGAACTCCGCGACGAAAAACTCGTCGCCCGACAGACTTTATAAAGCCATCGTCTTGCACCAAGGATTATCGGACGAAAACGTCGAGAAATTATCGGCGCTTCAAAGGGATAATTTCAAAATCGAACTCGTTCCGATGAAAGCCGATTTCGACGGTCTCGACGACCGTATGGGCAACAGACTGCGCTGCGATTATTTCACTTTGACTATATACTTCAGACTCTTTATCCCGGCAATGTTTCCCCAATACGACAAGGGCATATACGTCGACAGCGACGTCGTTTTGACCGACGACATAGCCAAACTGTTCGATATCGACATTGGAGATAATTATGTCGGCGCGTGCGCGGATTTATCCATAGCCGACGTCCCGCCCCTCGTCGCCTATACGGAAAACGCCGTCGGAATGAAAAAGGGCGAATACGTAAACTCGGGCGTCCTCTTGATGAACTTGAAAAAACTTCGTGATGTCAACCTTGAAGGACATTTCTTGAACCTCTTGAATACCTACCGCTTCGACACGATCGCGCCCGACCAAGATTATCTCAACGCAATGTGTTCGGGCAAGATTTTCTATCTCGACGAGTCGTGGGACGCGATGCCCAACGACGCGCGTCCGCCGCTTACAAAAACAAACCTCGTCCACTACAACCTCTTTTCAAAGCCTTGGTGTTACGACGGCGTTCAATATGCCGACGAGTTTTGGAAATACGCCCAAACAAGCGGATATATAGACCAAATCAAGACGTTTAAAGAGGCTTATTCGGACGAGAAGAAGCAAGCCGATAAAAAGTGTTTAGAACTTCTCGTTAGCCGCGGCGGAGAAATTCCTCAAAATGAAATTACGTTCAAAAAAATGGCTGATAAAGGGGTCAAAATAAAGTTATGATTATTGGCGAAGACCGAAAAAAGGTCATTGAAAACATAAAATTTAACGCCGAAAATCAGCGCTTTCACGATAAGGTAGAGTTGAACGATCCCGTTTTAAACAAGGAACAAGAAAAAGCCATAACCGACGCTTACGTCAAAAACAGAAATAAGGTTTCGTACAGAATAAAACGCGCAGTCGCCGTCGCCGCGGCTAAAATCGCCGCTAAAAAAATCAACGAAGAAACCGAAATCGTCGGACTCGAGAAGATTCCGTCCGACCTCGGCGGCGTCTTGATAACGAGCAACCATTTCGGGCCGCTCGAAAACACCGTCTTGAGATTTTTGATGGGCAAACTCAAACGCAAAAATCTCGGGGTTATTTGTCAAACTTCCAACTTCGCGATGAACGGAGCAATCGGGTTTTTGATGAATTACGCCGATACGATTCCCATTTCTACCGACCCGAGATATTTAGCCAAAGATTTTATCGGCATTTTAAAAGAAAGGCTCGTCGACGATAACGACGCGATTTTGCTCTACCCCGAG
The DNA here is from genome assembly GCA_964629115.1 of uncultured Acidiphilium sp. Taxonomy (GTDB): domain Bacteria; phylum Bacillota; class Clostridia; order Christensenellales; family Borkfalkiaceae; genus UBA10281. Next base: position 328 of record CAZVPW010000050.1, on the reverse strand, counting down.
CAAGAAATGTGGTTCAACTACCGCAAACCCCGCCCGCCCAAAAGCGGCGCGTACTTCTTCGCGTCAAAACTTTCCGTTCCCATTCTTTCGTGTTTTGTCGAGATTATCGATCAAGACGAGGACGAAAACGAAGAATTCAAAAAGTCCAAATATAGACTTCATATCTTGGGTCTGCTCCGACCCGATCAAACCAAATCCACAAAAGAAAACACTCGACTTCTCGCCGAACAAGATTATGCCCTCAAAAAAGAATGTTACGAGAAGGTATACGGCAAGAAGTTGGTCTATAAGTTCGAAAACGACGATATCGCGGGTTGGAAAGACTGCG
>CAZVPW010000049.1:0-8574 GCA_964629115.1 uncultured Acidiphilium sp. | reverse complement strand
TCGGAGTGCATACGTCCCATGGTATCGGTCATGCCGTAAGACGAAGGACCGGCAGCCATATTGTCGGGGTGAAGGGTTCTTCCCGTGCCGCCGCCCGAAGCGACGGAGAAATATTTCTTGCCGTTCTCGACGCACCATTTTTTGTAAGTGCCGGCGACGGGGTGTTGGAATCTCGTCGGGTTGGTCGAGTTGCCGGTGATCGAAACCATAACGTTTTCAAGTTTCATTATGGCGACGCCTTCGGGAACGTTGTCGGCTCCGTAGCATTTAACTTTTGCTCTCGGACCGTCCGAATAAGCTTTTTCGTAGTTGACGGTAACTTGTTCGGTATACGGATCGAAAGTCGTGTCGACGTAAGTGAAGCCGTTGATTCTCGAAATGATCATAGCGGCGTCTTTGCCGAGGCCGTTAAGAATAACTCTCAAGGGTTTGGTTCTGACGGTGTTGGCGTTAAGGGCGATTTTGATCGCGCCTTCGGCGGCGGCGAAAGATTCGTGTCCGGCAAGGAAGCAGAAACAATCGGTGTCGTCCGAGAGGAGCATGGCGCCGAGGTTTCCGTGTCCGAGACCTACCTTTCTGTTGTCGGCGACCGAGCCGGGAATACAGAACGATTGAAGTCCGATTCCGATTTTGCTCGCGGCGTCGGCGGCTTTTTTAGCGCCGCTCTTTATAGCGATAGCGGCTCCGACGGTATACGCCCAAACGGCGTTTTCGAAGCAAATAGGTTGAGTGCTTCTAACGATATCGTCGCAGTCTACCCCTTTGGAGAGGCAGATTTCTTTACATTCTTCGATAGACGAAATGCCGTATTCTTTCAAAGCGGCGTTGATTTTGTCTACTCTTCTTTCATATCCTTCAAATAAAGCCATTTCTCTACCTCCTTATTCTTTTCTCGGATCGATATACTTGTAGGCGTTTTCGAATCTGCCGTAGTGACCCTTGGCTTTCTCGTACGCTTCGTTGGGCGAGAGACCTTTCTTGATGAAGTCGGTCATTTTGCCGAGAGAAACGAACTCGTAACCGATAATTTGCATATCGGAATCAAGAGCCATTCTCGTGACGTAACCTTCCGCCATTTCAAGATATCTCGAGCCCTTTTCTTTGGTTCCGTACATAGTTCCGACTTGCGAGCGGAGACCCTTTCCGAGGTCTTCGAGTCCGGCGCCGATTACGAGACCGTCGTCCGAATAAGCCGATTGAGTACGACCGTATACGATCTGCAAGAAAAGTTCTCTCATCGCGGTGTTGATAGCGTCGCAGACGAGGTCGGTGTTAAGCGCTTCCAAAATGGTTTTGCCGGGCAAAATTTCGGAGGCCATAGCGGCGGAGTGGGTCATACCCGAGCAGCCGATGGTTTCGACGAGGGCTTCTTCGATAACGCCTTTTTTAACGTTAAGCGAAAGTTTGCACGCTCCTTGTTGAGGGGCGCACCAGCCTACGCCGTGCGTAAATCCGCTGATGTCTCCGATTTGTTTCGCTTGAACCCAAAGTCCCTCTTCGGGGATGGGCGCCGGACCGTGCTTAGGTCCTTTGGCGACGCAAACCATTTCCTTTACTTCGTTTGAATATTGCATAAATATTCCTCCAAAAATAATATCACGGGTATTATAACACACTCAACCCCCCTTGTCAACTGCGGTCGCCTTTTCGAGTCGGTTTTTTCCGCGAGCGATTTGCTTTTGTTTCGCTTCGGTTTAAGGCTCGATTTGGCGTCGGCGAAAGGAGTTTTGTTAGGCGATAGGCAAAATCGCTCGGAAGAGCGAGGTCGATTGTTTCGGCGCTCGTTCGAGGTTTGCGGTCTCTTTAACGAGAATAATTGACCGCAAGGCTTAAAATTCGTCGTTTTTGCTTGCTTTTGCGGTTATTTAATGGTAAAATAAACGAAATTGATTGAATTTTCGGCTTTGCTTCGACGCGATGTTTTCGCGGCGGAAGATTTTGAGCGGAAAGAGGTGCTTTATGAAAAACGTAATGGACGTTTTAGAAGAACGCGGATTTATAAAACAAACGGTCTACGGCGACGAGCTCAGAAAAAAACTCGAAACCGAAAAACTTACCTTTTACGTCGGTTTCGATCCGACCGCGGACAGTCTTCATATCGGTCACTATATTCCCATTATGGCAATGGCTTGGATGCAAAAGTACGGTCATCGTCCCATCGCGCTTTTCGGCGGCGGAACGGGTATGATCGGCGATCCGTCCGGAAGGTCGGATATGCGTCAAATGTTGACAAAAGAAACGATTGACGCAAATATCGCTCGCTTTAAGGAGCAAATGTCGAGATTTATAGGGTTCGAGGGGGAAAACGGCGCGATTATCGCGAATAACGCCGATTGGCTTGCAAACCTTAACTATATCGATTTTCTTCGCGATATCGGCGTTCATTTCTCGGTTAATAAAATGCTTACCGCCGAGTGCTTCAAGCAGAGAATGGAGAAAGGGCTTACCTTCCTCGAGTTTAACTATATGTTGATGCAAGGTTACGATTTCCTTTACCTCAATCAAAAATACGGTTGCTCGCTCGAGGTCGGCGGAGACGATCAATGGTCGAATATGCTTGCCGGAGTCGACCTCATCAGAAGAAAAGAGCGCAAGGACGCTTTCTGTCTCACTTGCGCCTTGCTTTTGAACAGCGAGGGAAAGAAAATGGGCAAGACCCAAAAAGGCGCTCTTTGGCTTGACGAGAACAAATGCTCGGTTTACGATTTCTATCAATATTTTAGAAACGTCGAAGACTGTAAGGTCGCGGAGTGTATGAAACTTCTCACCTTTATGGATTTGGACGAGATAGCCGAGTTGACCAAACACGCGGACGAGAGAATGAACGCGGCGAAAGAACGCCTTGCGTTCGAGGTGACCAAACTCGTTCACGGCGAAGAAAAAGCCGGGACTGCCAGAAGACAAGCGCGCGCCGCTTTCGGCGGCAACGTCGACGATATGCCCTCTTTCGAAGCGGATAAGTGCGACGGCGTTTTGGATATAATGGTAAAAGCGAATGTCGCGAAGTCTAAGGGCGAAGCGCGTAGACTCGTAGAGGGCGGCGGAGTTTCGATAGACGACAAAAAAATAACCTTGGACGACCTCGTTTTGTCGAGCGACGTCGTCGCAAAGGGCTCGTTCGTTCTCCATAAGGGAAAGAAAACCCACATTAAAGTAATTTTGAAATAAACAAAAGCCGAACGGGTTTGAAGCGAGTTCCAAAAGCGTTAAAGCGTTTTCGATCGCCTCGTCCTTTGTTCGGCTTTTATTATCAAAACCTTTATTAAATCGGAAAAAAGAGGGCTATATGTCGATTAACAGTTATTTTCGCGTAAAAGACGAAGCTGATAATCTCGTCGTTATAGAGCGGTCGAGGTTTATTTCGCGAGCCAAAAAATGCGAAACCGAGGAAGAGGCGAGGCGTTTTTTAGACGAGATAAGAAAAGCCAATCCCTTCGCGACGCATAACTGTTACGCATACGTTACCGGCAAGGGGGAAATTTCCCGGTTTTCGGACGACGGAGAGCCGCAAGGAACCGCCGGACAACCCATTTTGGAAGTTATAAAGAACAAGAAGTTGAGAGATACCGCCGTCGTCGTCACGAGATATTTCGGCGGAATCAAACTCGGCGCGGGGGGACTTGTCAGGGCGTATTCCCAATGCGCGAAAGAGGTTTTGGAAAAGGCTCAAATCGAGGAAAACGTTCTATCGAACGTGTGGAATATAGATTTTTCATACGATCTTTATTCGTCTTTTTTGAAGTTTGCGTCAAAAAGAAAGACTAAAATCGAGGACGTGGAGTATTCGGACGGAGTTCGCGTCGTCGTCGCCGTTCCGATCGACGACGATAAATTCGGAGTCGATCTTGCCGATTTTGCTCTTGGAAAGGTTAAAGCCGAGACTATTGAACAAAAGTACGTCGCGTATGGAGAAGAGAAAAAATGAAAACCATAACCGACTTAAAACCGCAAATTAAGAGACCGACAAGGCTAAACGTCTACCTCGACAACGCTTTTTATTGCGGACTCGAACTTGAAACGGTGATGAAAAACCGCATAAAGATCGGCGATAAAATCGACGAGGAAAGGTTGGGCGAAATACAAGCCGAATCGGAAGGAACGAGGGCGTTGGACAAGGCTTTGCGCTTTGTGTCGCTCTCCAAAAAGACCAAAAAAGAGACGAGGGATTATCTCGCGAAAAAGGGATACGCGCAAGCGACAATCTCGTACGTTTTGGACAAAATGACGGGCTATAAGTTCGTAGACGACCGTTCTTACGCCGCGGACTACGCTCGCGTTTATTCGAAAAATAAAGGAAAACGTCTCATCGCGCTCGAACTTAAGCGAAAGGGAGTTTCCGACGAGGACGCCGAAGAGGCCTTGGAAAATATTGGCGACGAGAGCGAGTCGGCGAGATTCGTCGCCGAGAAATATATGCGAGGAAAGGAGAAAAATAGAGAGAACGCGTTGAAATGTTACAAATATCTCGTTGGAAAAGGCTTTTCTTACGATACGGCAAAAGACGCGGCGTACAAGGCAAACAGTTATGAAGACGAAGATTTTTGACAAACTGCCGTCGACAAACGATTACGCCGCTCTCGTCGACGAAGACGAGGATTTTGCGATTGTAGCGAACGAGCAAACGGGCGGAAAGGGAACTAAAGGGAGAACTTTTTCGTCGAAAAGAGGCGGCTTATATTTAACGCTCGTTAAATACGACCCGTGTCTTGCGAAAGACGCTTTTTCGATAATGGCGACGTCATGCTTGGCGGTCGCGAGAACGCTCGGGGAATTCGGCGTCGACGCGAAAATTAAATGGGCGAACGACGTTTATGTCGGCGAAAAGAAGATATGCGGCATACTTATAAAAAACTCTTTTCAAGGCGAAAGGGTAAAAAAATCAATAATAGGAATCGGCGTAAACCTCAATAACGAATTGCCCGGCGAATTGCGCGACATTGCGACGACCGCAAAAGAGAATTTGGGCAAAGAAGTCGACCGAGACAATTTTTTGGCGGCGTTGCTGAAGAATTTATACGAGCATTATTCTATTGATGAATATAGGGCAAAAAGTATGGCTATAGGGCGACGCATAAAAGTTTTCGAGGGAGAAACGACCTACGACGCGGAAGCAGTCGGGGTTGCCGACAACGGCAATTTGATTTTATCGAACGGGAAAATTTTATCGTACGGAGAAGTTTCGGTAAAGTTTTGATAGGGAAGAGCGAAGCGGAAAAGAGCGTTCTTTGAAATAACCGCTATAAGTAAACTTCTACCGTCGTGGGAAAGGACGGAGTAGAAATGTGTTTTTGAAATAACCCGAGCCAAAGGTTTTGACATTTGGCTCGGGTTTTGTTAAACTATTGGTTTTCGTTTGAGGATTTTTCGACTTTTTCAAAACGGCGGCGCAAATCGAACGAGATAGCCGCGCCTTTTTAAGGGTTCGTAATGACTGGGAAAAATATCGCGCAACGATTTAAAAAGAATGGGTCGCGCCGCGCTCTTTTCAAGGCTCGCAACAGCGGAAAAACGATCGCGTTATTGTTCGTTGGCGCCAAAACGAGAGATACCCGTCAGTTTTTCTCAAATTCGCCGACGTCCGCCGCGGACGGGCATACTCCGACTTCTATATTATCTACCGTTCTGCTTCTGAGCGACGGAATCGGGTTTTCGGCTACTTCGAATCTGTAGTCGTCGCCGCGACGCCTGACGTTGTCTTTGATGACCTTGCTCGACGGAGCGTTTTTGATCGGAGACACGAATTTCGCGTTGTATAAAAAGAACCTATCGTCGTTCGGAAGTCGGTCTATAGGTTTATAATCGGCGAGTTTTCCCGTGTATTGAACGGTGGACGCGAGGATTTTTCGGACGTAATCGATATTTTCTTTCAATTCGAGAGGAGCGGGGAATTCGGCGTCGGGGATAACATCGTCGTAACTCTTTCGGTCGTATTTTTCAAGCGCCTTTACCGCCGCGGCAAGGTGAGAGAGTTCGTGTTCGAATTGTTCTTCCCATATTTTTTTAAACCGTTCGTCGCTCTCGGTCATATAGTTTGACCAGTAGACGTAACACTCGGCGTATTCTCCGAGAACCGCGTTTTCAAATATATCGTAATTCGGGTCTATAAGAGAGCCGTATTGGGTGACGTGTTCTTCTTCCACAAGGCAAATTTCCTCGTAAAGTTTTTTGCCTTCCTCGTTTTTATAACAAGCGCCGACGTTCATATAAAAATTCATCGTTTGTTGTTCCGCCGCAGTGATTATCATCGTGTTGAGAACGGTTTGAAGGTCGCTCGTCTTTGCCGAAACGGAATTTTTAACGTTGTCAATCGGGTGTCTGTGATGGGCGACCGTGGGTCTTCCGGGCATAATTTCGGTATACTTCCCGACAAGTTTTTCGGCTTTAATTCCATAGTCGGAATCGAGCAGATTGGCGTATCGATATAGGTGATCGAAGTCTTCGAGCAAGGCGAAATCCAATGCCTTTTTGACGTTGAAATCTCGCTCGCGTTTTGCCATCGCCGCGGTTAAGTCTACGGCGAGTTGCTCGTAAGAAATCGTCGTTTCGAGTATCGATTCGTTTGCCGGTTTCAAATGAGCGAGAAATTGCTGTTGCTGTTTTTCGAGAAATCTGACGAGCGAAACGTCTCGTTTCGCGTCGAGCTCGTCGAGGCTTCGCATTGCTCGGTGGGAGCGCCAATTCGCTTCGTATTCGGCTCCGCACGCGAGAATGATACGGGTTTTCGTATACGGGTCGGTTTCGTTCTTATCGTACGGAACGGGGCTGAGATTTTCGAAAGATTCGAGTAAATCTTCGGGTTTCTTTGCTTTTTCTTTAAACGGATTCATTGATAACCTCCTTTTTGGGTATTGTCGACCAAAAAAAAGAAAATAAACCGAGCAAAGCAAAATTTTCTTGACAATGTTATGCGTCGATGATATAATTATGCGGTAAAACAAATAAAACGCTGCTGTGGCGAAATAGGCAGACGCAAGGGACTTAAAATCCCTCGGTAGCGATACCGTGCCGGTTCAAATCCGGCCAGCAGCACCAAAAAACGCAAGTCGACTCTTGAGAGAGTTCGGGCTTGCGTTTTTTTGAGCGATAATTAATTAACAAAACAATTGGCGGGGGTTTGACGCGGCTTATTTGTTTTATCTCGCCTTATCGCGTTTTATCTCATATTATCGCGCATATAAACTCGGGTATAAAAGATTAAAAAAAGCAAGTCGGATTGAAATCGACTTGCTTTTTTGTTTGCGGCCCGAAAGTTTGACCGACTTTTTATTTCGTCGCGATCTTTTCGGGTTTTTGATTTTACGAGTTTTTAAATTACATTCTTTCGTGAATGGTTCTCGATATAACTTCGTCTTGTTGCTCTTTCGTGAGTTTTACGAAGTTGACCGCGTATCCGCTGACTCTGATGGTGAGTTGAGGGTATTTCTCGGGGTGTTTTTGAGCGTCCAAGAGCATGTCGCGCTCGAAGACGTTGACGTTGAGGTGGTATCCGCCCGACCTAACGTATCCGTCGATCATATCGACGAGGTTGTCCGTTCTCTCTTCTTTGGTCGCTCCGAGAGACGAATGAGTCGAACTGAAAGTGTTGGATATTCCGTCGCGAGCATATTCGAAGGGGATTTTCGCGACCGACTGAAGGGAAGCGAGCGCTCCGTTGGAGTCTCTTCCGCTCATCGGATTTGCGCCCGGCGCGAGCGGTTCGCCCGCTCTTCTGCCGTCGGGGGTCGCTCCCGTTCTCTTTCCGTAAACGACGTTGGAAGTTATCGTGAGAATGGAAGTGGTCGGAACCGAATCGCGATACGCCGAGCGGCTAGCGATTTTTTTCATAAACGTCTTGACGAGCCATACGGCGATTTCGTCCGCTCTGTCGTCGTTGTTGCCGTATTTGGGATAGTCTCCCTCGATTTTATAGTCGACGACGAGTCCCTCTTCGTTTCTTACGGGGTATACGTCGGCGTATTTGATTGCCGAAAGCGAATCGACCGCGCACGAAAGTCCGGCGATTCCCGTCGCGAAGAATCTGCGAACCTTCGTGTCGTGAAGAGCCATTTCGAGCGCTTCGTAGGAGTACTTGTCGTGCATATAATGGATTATGTTGAGGGTGTTGACGTAAAGTCCGGCAAGCCAATCCATCATATTGTCGTATTTTTTGACGACTTCGTCGAAGTCGAGTTTGCCGTCGCCCGTTATCGGGGCGAATTCGGGCGAAACTTGCAAGTGTTTTCCCGTCTTTTTATCGAGCGTGAGTTCGTCCTTTCCTCCGTTTATGGCGTAGAGAAGGCACTTCGCGAGGTTGGCTCGAGCGCCGAAGAATTGCATATCCTTGCCGACGCGCATACTGCTGACGCAGCACGCGATGCAGTAGTCGTCGCCCATTTTCGGACGCATTAAATCGTCGTTCTCGTATTGAATCGCCGAAGTCGCGAGAGATATCTTCGCGCAGAACTTTTTGAAGTTTTCGGGCAAGCGTTCGCTCCATAAAACGGTGAGGTTGGGTTCGGGCGCCGGTCCCAAGTTGACGAGCGTGCGGAGTATTCTCATCGAGGTCTTGACGACGAGCGTTCTTCCGTCCGTTCC
>CAZVPW010000048.1:0-8605 GCA_964629115.1 uncultured Acidiphilium sp. | reverse complement strand
CGGCGAAGGGGTCGTTACGGGGTACGCGACTATAGACGATAATCCCGTCTACGTCGTCGCTCAAAATTCTAACGTTTTGTCCGGAGGCGTCACCGAAGCCAACTGCAAAAAAATCAAAAAATGCCTTGACAAGGCTTTGGCTAACGACGTTCCCGTCGTTTACCTTTTCGATTCGAAGGGAGTCGTCGTCGGAGAAGGCGTAAACGTCTTGGACGGAATCGCCTCTCTTCTCGCGGCGTCCGATTCCTTAAAAGGTTCGGTTCCGCAGTTTTCGATCGTTTTGGGAGATCTTTACGGTTCGCTTGCTTTGCTTGCCGCAAACGCCGATTTTAACTTTATTCTCAACGGCTCGGCGGTCGCTTACGCAAGTCCCAAGGTTATTTCCGCGAAATCGGGCAAGAATTTGAGCAAGGAAGAGGTCGGCGGAGTCAAGTCCGCGGCTCGCAACTCGCTCTCTACGATTTCGGCGGAAAATATAGCCGACGTCAAGGCTAAAATTTCCGAGATTTTCTCGATTTTGCCGATGAGTTCGGATATCGTCGTCGACGCTAAAGACGATTTGAACAGAACGAGCGAAAAACTTAACGAGGGCGCTTGCCCCGCTTGTTTGTTTAAAGCGACTTTCGACGAGGGAAAGAGCGTCGATCTCAACGCCGACTATTGTCCCGAAGTGAAAACGGCGATAGGCAGAATGGGCGGAATAAGCGTCGCGTGTCTCGCGTTTGCGAAGGACGGAGTATATCTTACTTCCGAGAACGTGGCTAAGATAAAAGAGTTCGTTTATTTTGCCGCCGACAACGGGCTTCCGCTCGTGACTTTCGTCAATACGCTCGGAATCAAAAACGATCTTAAGACGAGCGATTCGACCGTTATGAGAGAAATAGCGCATACGATAAGCGGACTCAGAAGTTGCGATCGCGTGTCGGTCGTTTACGGAAAAGCCGTCGGACTCGGATATTCCTTGTTTGCGTCTAAGTCTATGGGAGTAGATTTTTCGTACGCTTTCGCCGACGCCAAGATCTCTCTTTTCGACGGAACCGAATCCGCCGCGGCGTTCGGAACGTTTAATTACGACGATATCGACAAGCTTCAAGAGAGATACTCGGAAGAAAACGCCGATCCTATCAACGCCGCAAAAAACGGATATATTGACAACGTTATCGAACCCGCGTTTGTCAGAGCGTACGTCGTTTCCGCTCTTCAAACCTTTGCGAGGCGAGTATGAACCTTTCTAATTTGCTCGAAGCGTCGGTATCTTTTTCGGAGAAAGCGACCGACGGATTATTAACTTTTTTGATAGGAATCTTCGTCGTCTTCGGCGGAATGGCGATCTTGATTCTCTGCGTTTCCTTGTTTGGAAAGGCGGTCGAGAAGATTGCGAACGCCTTTGAGGAGAAGAACGCGAAAAAGGAAAGAACGGAGATTTCGGAAGTTAAAGACGACGAGGACGGAATTCCGAACGAAGTCAGAGTGGCGATAATCGCCGCCGTCGCGGCTTATTGCGCCGAAAGCGGATCTAAAAACGAATTTATCGTAAGAAAAATAAAAAGAGTTAAGGAGAAATAAAATGCGTAATTTCATAATAACAATTGACGGAAAACAATATCAAGTCGGAGTAGAAGAAGTAGGAGCGACCGCTTCCGCGGCTCCCGTCGTTACCGACGTTAAGCCCGTCGCCGCGCCCGCGGTTACGAGCGGAACTAAAATCAACGCTCCGATGCCCGGACTCGTAAAGAGCCTTGCGAAAGAAGAGGGCGCGACCGTAAAGAGAGGCGAAGTTATCTTCGTTTTGGAAGCGATGAAAATGGACAACGACATTACCGCTCCTTGCGACGGAAAAATATCCTATAAGGTTGCTAAAGGCTCGAACGTAGATACGGGAGCGTTGATGGCGGTTATCGGTTAAGGAGAGGACGATGAACAACGTTTTTAACTTGCTTGCGCTCGATTTGGGCGAATCGCTTGTCAACCTCTGGAAAAGCACGGGGTTACACGATTTATGCGTCAATTTTACGTCGGGCGGCTGGCAAAACCTCGTAATGATTCTCATATCGTTCGTTCTTTTCTATTTGGCGATAAAAAAGCAGTTCGAACCGCTTTTGCTTTTGCCGATCGCGTTCGGTATGTTTATAGTCAATATCCCCGGGGTCTATAAAATTCTTTTCGGAACAAAAGGATACGTCGTTACCGAGTGTTACAGAGATTTGTCGACCGGAGCGATAACGACGGGTTCGGAAATCGCAAGAGGAACGCTTGCCGAATTATGCGCTCGATTCGAGGTAAACGGAAACACGATCGATGCGTTGAAAGAGTCTCTTGCCGCTATCGATTTGCCGAGCAACGCGACTCGAGAAGTATTTTATCAACTTTCGTCCGAACAAGTCGTCAGAGACTTCGGATTGTTCTACTATATTTACAAAGGCGTAGATTGGGTTATATTCCCCCCGATCATATTCCTCGGAATAGGCTCGATGACAGATTTCGGTCCGCTTATCGCAAACCCGAAGAGTATGCTTATGGGCGCCGCGGCTCAACTCGGAATTTTCATAACTTTTTTCGGGGCTTCGCTTTTGGGATTCTCCGCGGTGGAAGCGGCGGCAATCGCCATAATCGGCGGTGCGGACGGTCCGACGGCTATTTACGTTGCGAAAAAACTCGCCGAAGACCTTCTTCCGATGATAGCGATAGCGGCGTATTCGTATATGGCGCTCATTCCCATTATTCAAAAGCCGATAATGAGATTGGTCACGACCAAGAAAGAAAGAGCGGTCAAGATGAAGCAACTTCGAAAGGTTTCCAAACTCGAAAAAGTCGCTTTCCCCATTCTCGTTTCGCTCGTGGTTGGTCTCTTGCTTCCCGACGCAATGCCGCTTTTGGGAATGTTAATGCTCGGAAACCTCTTGAAGGAATCGGGCGTCTGCGGCAGACTCGTCGACACCGCTCAAAACGGGCTTATGAACACGATTACCATATTCTTGGGCGTAATGGTCGGATCTAAAGCGACCGGCTCGTTATTCCTTTCTTTACAAACGATCGAGATTATATTCCTCGGCTTGTTCGCGTTCTGCATGGGCACGCTCGGAGGACTTCTCGTCGGAAAACTTATGTGCAAACTTTCGGGCGGAAAGATAAATCCGCTTATCGGTTCGGCGGGAGTTTCGGCGGTTCCGATGGCGGCTCGTATTTCTCAAGACGTCGGAAGAGAGACCGACCCCGACAACCACTTGCTTATGCACGCTATGGGACCGAACGTCGCCGGAGTTATTGGTTCGGCGATCGCCGCGGGAGTTCTTCTCGCGTTGTTCGGTTGATAAGGAGATTAAATTATGGCTAAAAAAGTAATGATTACCGAAACGATTTTAAGAGACGCGCATCAATCGCACGCGGCGACGCGTATGACGACCGAACAAATGCTTCCCGTTCTCGACGCTTTGGACGACGTAGGGTATTATTCGTTGGAAGCGTGGGGCGGAGCGACTTTCGATTCTTGCCTTCGCTTTTTGAACGAAGATCCGTGGGAGAGACTTCGAATCTTAAAATCTCATTTAAAAAAGACTAAAATCCAAATGCTTTTGAGAGGACAAAATCTTCTCGGATATAAGCATTATCCCGACGACGTCGTCGAGAAATTTATCGAGTATTCGATAAAGAACGGCGTCGACGTCATTAGAGTTTTCGACGCTTTGAACGACGTCAGAAACCTCGAAACTTCGATAAAGGCGATCAAGAAATACGGCGGAATTTGCGAAGTCGCGATTTCTTATACGACGAGTCCTATTCACACCAACGAATATTTCGTAAATCTCGCGAAAGAATGCGAGGCGATGGGCGCGGACAATATTTGCCTTAAGGATATGGCGAACTTGCTTCTTCCGTATACGGCGTACGAACTCGTTTCGGCGTTGAAAAAGGCGTTGAAGCCGACCACGCTCGTCAGAGTTCACACTCACAATACGACGGGCACGGGAGATATGGTTTATCTCAAAGCCGTCGAGGCCGGTTGCGACGTCGTCGACACCGCGCTTTCGCCCCTCGGCAACGGAACTTCCCAACCGACGACCGAGGCCTTTATAAAGACTTTGGAAGGAACGCCTTACGACACCGGTTTGGATCTTTCTAAATTGTTGCCCATAACGAACTATTTCAAGACCGTCGCAAACGATCTCGAAAAATCGGGCTCTTTGAATCCGAACGTCAGAAAGGTCGACGTCAACACCCTCGTTTATCAAGTTCCGGGCGGAATGCTTTCCAACTTGATGAACCAACTCAAACAACAAAACAAACTCGACAAACTCGACGACGTTTTGAGCGAAGTTCCTCGCGTCAGAAAGGATTGCGGATATCCTCCGCTCGTAACCCCGTCGAGTCAAATCGTCGGAGCGCAAGCGGTTTTGAACGTTTTGAACGGCGAGAGATATAAAACCGCGACGAAGGAATTCAAGGCTCTTTTGAGAGGAGAGTACGGCAAACTTCCCGGAAAACCCGACGCGGACGTCATTGCGAAACTCGTCGGAGGCGAGAAAACGATCGATTGTCGTCCCGCCGACCTCTTGGCTCCCGAACTCGACAAATATCGCGCCGAATGTTCGGAATATTCGACGAAAATCGAAGACGTTCTTTCCTACGCTTTGTTCGGAGACGTCGCTCTCAACTTCTTCAAGTGGAGAATCGCCAAAGAAAAGTCTATCGACAAGGACTTAGCCGCGGATAAAAACGGGGTTTATCCCGTATGAGGATTTTGGTAACTAACGACGACGGAATTTATAGCGAGGGTTTGAGAACCCTCGCCGAATTCCTTGCCGACAAAGGCTATGAAGTTACCGTTATAGCGCCGGACGGAAACCGTTCGGCATTTTCTCATTCTTTAAGCATATACAAAAAACTCTTTTTTAAAGAGGAAAAAATATCCGATAAATTCTCGGCGTATTCGCTAAGCGGAACGCCTGCCGACTGCGTTAAATTCGGGGTTCGTTACTTTGAAAAGACGCCTTTCGATCTCGTTTGTTCGGGGATAAATCTCGGCAACAATCTCGGAAGCGACACTTGCTATTCGGGAACGGTCGCGGCGGCTTTAGAGGGGAATTTTTTCAAGATAAAATCGATGGCGTTTTCCAACGTTTCGTCGAAAAATTGCGATTTTAAGGCGAACGCGAGGGCGTTGGAGAGTTTTTTTGACAAACTTCTATCGGCGGCGAGCGAAGAATACGCCTTGAACGTCAATCTTCCCAATCGCGACCCCGAAGGGGTAAAAGTCGCGCCGCTCGGTATTCAAGAGTATTCGGACGAATACGAGAGAATGGAAGACGGTTCGTTTATGTTGACGGGGTTTCCGTTGCCCGATCGAAGCGACGAGGATTCGGACGTTACTTGGGCGTCGAAAAACTTCGTTACGGTCACGCCCGTCGAATTCGACCGTACTGATAAAATCGCGTTAAATAAGATAAAGGATTTAGAATTTTAATGACGACAATCGTTGTCGGCGGAGGTCCGGCCGGGCTTATCTCCGCCTATTTTCGAGCGAAAAGAGGAGAAAGAGTTATTCTTCTCGAAAAAAACGAAAAACTCGGTAAAAAACTTTATATTACGGGAAAAGGAAGATGCAACGTCTCTAACGATTGCGACGTCGACGAATTTTTAGATAACGTCGCGACAAACGCAAAGTTCTTAACCGGGGCGTCGAGGCGTTTTCCGCCCGAAAAATTCATAGAATTTCTCGAAGCCAAAGTTCCGCTTAAGGTCGAGAGGGGAAAGAGAGTTTTCCCGGTAAGCGACAAGGCGAGCGATATCACGAAGGCTCTCGAGAGATACGCCCTCGAGGTCGGAGTTGAAATAAGGTTAAACGAAAAAGTTACGGCAGTGAAAGCAAACGACGGACAAGTTTGCGAGGTCGCAACCGAAAAAGGAACTTATCCTTGCGACAATGTCGTTTTGTGTACGGGCGGAGCGAGTTATCCCTCGACGGGGTCGAGCGGCGACGGATATTTATTCGCGTCTAAACTCGGACACGAAATCGTCGAGCCTAAGCCGGCGCTCGTCGGAATAAATTTAAAGGGCGATTTTTTCCGCGCTTTGAGCGGAGTAACCTTAAAAAACGTCGGCGTAAAAATCTTTGACGGGCAAAAACAAGTTAGAGACGATTTCGGCGAACTTTTATTTACTCATTTCGGCGTTTCGGGACCGACTATTTTGTCTGCTTCGAGTTACGTTAATCGCCGCGACTTATCGAACCTTAGAATAGTCGTCGATTTAAAACCGGCGCTTTCCGAAAAACAGCTCGACGAAAGGCTTTTGAGAGACTTCGCAAAATATAAGAACAAAACTTTGAAACATTCGCTCGAGGATCTCCTTTTAAAAGGTCTTATCCCTTGCGTTTTGGACTTTGCTCATGTCGACGGGGAGATTAAGAGTTGCGAACTTAAAGCCGCGGACAGAAAAAAGATTGTCGAAACTATAAAGAACTTCGTTTTGCGCCCTTTGTCTTTAAGGGGATTGGAAGAGGCGATTGTTACGTCGGGCGGAGTGTCGGTCAAAGACATAAACGCCAAGACGATGGAAAGCAAAAAAATCAAAGGGCTTTATTTTGCCGGGGAGACCGTCGACGTCGACGCTCTCACGGGCGGATTTAATATTACGATAGCGGCTATGACCGCGTACGCGGCAGGAAACGCGTAAAATAAGGAGAGATTATGATAAACGTCGCTTTAGACGGACCCGCCGGAAGCGGGAAGAGCACGGTCGCGAAAGCGGTTGCGAAAAAACTTGACATACTTTATTTGGATACGGGCGCTATGTACAGAGCGTGCGCTTTGAAATGCCTCAGAATCGGAATAGACGTTGGGGACGAGAGCGCCGTAAAAAACGCCGTCGATTCTTTCGACGTTTCGGTCGAATATAAAAACGGCGGACAAATAACCCTCCTTGACGGAGAGGACGTCTCTCAAGATATAAGAAAGCCCGAAATATCTATGGCTGCGTCGACCGTTTCGGCGTTCCGTTTCGTTCGCGAGAAGATGGCGGAGAGGCAGAGAAAAATCGCCGCCTCGACCGATTGTATTCTCGACGGAAGAGAGATCGGCTCTTACGTTCTTCCCGACGCAAATTATAAGTTTTATATCACAGCTGACAGTTCGATTAGAGCCGAGAGGCGTTATAAAGAACTTATCGAAAGAGGAGAAAAGGTCGATTTCGAAACCCTTCGAGAGGAGATAGTTCAACGCGATTATAACGACAGTCACAGAGAGTTCGCTCCGCTTGTCAGAGTTCCCGAAGCGATTTTTATCGATACGTCGAATATGACAATAGAACAAGTAGTCGATTCGATTGTGGAAAGAATAGAAAAAGGATTGAAAAATGTTTAAATTTTTGTTGACTCTCGCTACGCCTTTTTATAAGCTCGTTTACAGACCGAAGATTTTCGGCAAAGAAAAAATTCCGAAAAATTCCCCGTATATTTTGGCGTGCAACCATTACGGAAAGATAGACGCTCTCGTCGTCGTTATGCTCGTTGGAAAAAGAGTCGGCATAATGGCGAAAAAAGAGTGGTTCGACACAAAATTCAAAAGCAAGTTGTTCCATTTCCTCGGAGCCATTCCGGTGGATAGAGAAAAAGCCGATTTTAAATCGATAAAGACGTGTTTGGGTCTTTTAAAGGAGGGCAAGCCGCTCGTTATTTTTCCCGAGGGGACGAGAAATAAAGTCGACAATCAATTACAAGTAATTCGAGACGGCGTCAATTTGCTCGCTTACAAAGCCGACGTTCCGATTATCCCCGTGGGAATGAACGAGAGGTTTAAAATGTTCGGCAAGAATTACGCGGTCGTCGGAGATCCTTACAAAATCGAACGAGAGGGCAATAAATTTACGTCCGAACTTTCAGAGAAATCGAACGCTCTTTTGAGAGAAAAAATGCAATCTCTCGTCGCCGAGGCTCAAAAACTTGCCGCGGAGGGCGTTAAGAAATGAAAGCCGTTTTAGCCAAAAACAGCGGGTTTTGTCCCGGGGTTAAGCGCGCGGTCGACGTCGCGAAAAAGATTTACGGCGAAGGCGTGAACATATTGGGCGAGATCATTCACAACCAAACGGTCACCGACGAGATAAGGAAACTCGGAACGAAAATCGTCGATTCTGTCGACGAAATAGAGAGCGGAACGGTTATTATTAGGTCTCACGGAGTCGGAAAAGAAGTCTACGATAAACTTAACGAAAAGCAAGTTGAAATAGTCGATTGCACTTGTCCGTTCGTCGCCAAAATTCACGGAATCGTTAAGAAATACGCCGAAGACGGATATCGTATCGTCATCACGGGCGAAAAGGAGCACCCCGAGGTTATAGGCATAAACGGATGGTGCGAAAACAAAGCGATCGTAATCGACGACGACTATGAAAAAATCGGTTTAAAACCCGACGAAAAGATTTGTCTCGTCTCGCAAACAACCTATTCCGTTGAAAAATTTAAAAGAATTTTGGATTTTTTTAGTAAAAAAGCATTTAAAACGCTTGAAGTTTTTCAAACAATTTGTTATACTACAAGAGAGCGTCAAGAAGAGGCAGAAATATTGTCGAAAACCTGTGATGCAATGGTAGTAGTCGGTGGCAAACATAGTAG
>CAZVPW010000047.1:0-8843 GCA_964629115.1 uncultured Acidiphilium sp. | reverse complement strand
GTCGTTTGTCTTTCCGGTAACAATCTCGCCGTCGGGAAGTTCGACCGCCGCGACGGGGCAGTTTCTTTCGGCGGAAATTTTGTTCGCGATTTTATAAACGGCTCTGTCGTCGACCGCGATGTTGTTCGCTTTCATAATGAGAGCGATTTTATCCGACTCGGTAGAGTCGAGGTCGTTTCTTCGTTCTCTTCCGAGAGCGTTGAGGTAGCGGCGGATTATTTCTTGTTTTGCCGCTTCGACGCAAACCGCGTCGTCGGAAATTGCGTATCCCGCCATATTTACGCCCATATCCGTCGGGGATTTATAGGGGGATTTGCCCATAATTTGTTCGAATATCGCGTTTAATACGGGGAAAATTTCGACGTCGCGGTTATAGTTGACCGCTTGTTTGCCGTACGCCGCGAGATGCCACGGGTCGATCATATTGACGTCGTTAAGATCTGCGGTCGCCGCCTCGTACGCGAGGTTTACCATATGATTGAGCGGAAGATTCCAAATGGGGAAGGTTTCGTATTTAGCGTAACCGACCTTGTTTCCGCGCTTGTGTTCTTGATAAAGTTGGGAAAGGCAAGTTGCCATTTTGCCCGAACCGGGGCCGGGCGCGGTTATTATGATAAGGTCTCTCGAGGTTTCGATATAATCGTTTTTTCCGTATCCCTCTTCGCTTACGATGAGAGGAATATTGTTCGGGTAGCCTTTGATCGGATAATGGCGATAGACCTTGAAATTAAGCGCTTTGAGTTTTTCCTCAAAGGCTTTTGCGGGTTCGTTTTCCTCTGTAAATTGAGCGAGAACGACGCTTCCCACAAAGAGTCCGTACCCCTTAAACACGTCTATAAGTCGAATAACGTCTTGATCGTAGGTAATGCCGAGGTCGGCTCTAACCTTATTTCTTTCTATGTCGCGGCTGTTTATTACGATAACGATTTCGGCTCTGTCTTTGAGTTTGCCGAGCATTTTAATCTTGTTGTCGGGGGCGAATCCGGGAAGGACGCGAGCCGCGTGGAAGTCGTCGAAGAGCTTGCCTCCGAATTCTATGTATAACTTGCCTCCGAACTCGTCGATTCTCTCGAGAATCTTTTCGGATTGAAGATTTAAATATTTTTCGCTGTCAAAGCCTGTTCTTATCATTTGCAATTCACGCTCCTTTTTAAATTATACCACATATTATAATACATACCGCGGATAAAAACAAGCGATATAAAATAAATTTGTTTTGTTTTTTATTGTCTTTGAAACGCTCGGCTTTTCTATGTTGCGGCTCATGGTTTTTGTCTTTCCGTAGTCGAGAGGGTTTATTCCTTTTGTTATTAAGGCTCTGAATTTTTTTTGTGAAACGTTTAATCTTTTTCGTCGTTGCAAGGCTTTACTTGTCCCCCGCGTCGTTGCGAGGTTTTCTTGTTTCTCTCGTCGTTGAGAGTTTTTTCTGTTCATTCCTTCGTCGTTGCGAGGCTCGTTGGAGCCGAAGCAATCTCAAAACTACGGAACAAATCAAGCGAGGGCGCCGCGTCGCTTCGCTCATCGCAATGACCGATAGAAAACGAGAGAGCTTCGTCGCTTTGCGTTTTATTTTGACCGAAAACTTTTTAAAAAAAAGAAAATTATTCGAATTCGCTTTCAAAAAATCATAGCGCGCGCTATAATATATTCGATTATTTTTTATTTGGAGCGGATAGGCTGATTTTAAGTCGTTGTCCGCGAAAAGGAGAAATTATGGTAATAAAGACGATTGATTTGTACGATTATTTTAAAATTGAAAAACCGACGGGAGCAAAGGGAATACTTACCGCCTACGTCAGAGACGTTTCCGAAGAAATTAACCCCTTGAGAAAGGTTCCCGCGGCTCTTATTATCCCGGGCGGCGGTTACGGGATGGTAAGTTTTAGAGAGGCGGAACCCATCGCGATGAAATACCTCGCTTACGGTTTCAACGCTTTCGTTCTCGATTATTCGATAGTTCCGTTGAGATATCCCACTCAAATTGTCGAAGCGTCGATGGCGGCGGCGTATATCAGACTTAACGCCGACAAACTTTTGACGAACGCAAATCAACTTTTTGCGGTCGGATTCTCCGCCGGAGGACACCTTGCGGCAATGCTCGGAAGCGTTAAAAATTGTCCGGACGTCGAAAAATATTTCAAGACTACGGTCGATATTCAGCCTAACGCCGTGGTTTTGAGTTATCCGGTTATAACGAGCGACGCAAAGACCGCTCATATGGGAAGTTTTGACAACTTGTGCGGCGAGAATAATACGGAATTGAAGAAGAAAGTCGATATTTTGAATTTTATCAACGAGAATTCCGCGCCGGCGTTTATATGGTCGACTTATAACGACGCCGTCGTTCCCTGCGCGAATGCTCTTTTGGCGGCGTTAAAGTATAACGAATATCGCGTTCCGTTCTCGGTTTGCGTGCTCGGAAAGGGCGAACACGGTTTGTCGTGCGCCGATATAACGGCATACGGAACGGACAAACAAATAACCGAAGCGTCCGTTTCGGCGTCCGAATGGATAAGACATTCGGTCGAATGGCTTGCCGAGCAAGGTATTTGCGTAAGATAAATTTACGGTTTTAGTCGGGTTTTCAACCGAAAGCAAATGCAAAACGACAAAATCAAAGCAAAAATTCGATTTGATAAACGCAAGCGAAATTATAATTTGATATAAAAAGTAAAAACGCCGAGATTGCGTCCGCAATCTCGGCGTTTTCTATGTATTATTTTATTTGCAGCAACCGCCGCCGAAACCAAACGTTCCTCCGCCGTCGTTGCCCTTACAGCCGCAAAGCAAAAGCAAAAGAATGGGAAGCAAACATCCGCATCCGCAGATCTTGTCGATTATGCCGTTCAAGCAGCCGTTTTTACAAACGCAAAGAATAAGGATGATTATCAGCATCCAAAGGCAGCAGTTATCTCCGAGACCGAGACAATTCGTCATTTCAAATTCCTCCTATGAGATTATAGCGAAATCGCTATCGTTACATTATATTTATTTGCGGAGAAATGTGTTACTTGTTTGTCTTCAAGCATCGGATTTACATTATTAAACGATCCGAAAATAAAAAGCCGATTGTTGAACTTATTGCCGTTTAAACTTCCAAAAAAATCGTAAATAAAAAAAGAACTAAACTTCAGCGTTTAGTTCTTTTTTTGGTGCCGCTGGTCGGGGTCGAACCGACACGGTATCGCTACCACGGGATTTTGAGTCCCGCGCGTCTGCCAATTCCACCACAGCGGCATAAAATGTTACGTTATTATTTATTATCGCGGCGCTTAACTTGATTTTTTTTTCGTTTTGCGCCATAATGTAACCAACGCTTATATATAATAGCGCATTTGTTTAAAAAAATCAACGATTTTTACGCGTTAAAAGGAAATTTTTTATGAATAATCTTGTTCTTATAGACGGCAACAGCCTTATAAACAGAGCGTTTTACGCGACGCCGCCTCTTTCGGCAAAAGACGGAACGCCTACGAACGCGGTTTACGCCTTTGTCAATATGCTCGTTAAACTTATCGGAGATTTAAATCCTAAGTATCTTCTCGTCGCGTTTGACAGAAAAGAGCCGACCTTTAGGCATAAAATGTACGCCGATTATAAAGGAACGAGAAAACCTATGCCCGAGGATCTTCGTCCGCAAATAGACCTTTTGAAAGAGGTTCTCGATACGATGGGAATCGCGAGGTACGAGCAAAGCGGCGTCGAGGCGGACGATATCTTGGGTTCTCTTTCTCGCAAATTTCCCGTGAAAAGCGTTATCGTGACGGGGGATAAGGATAGTTTTCAACTCGTAAACGAAAACGTTTCGGTATATTTTACAAAAAGAGGAATTTCCGACGTCGATATCTACGATAACGAAAACTTTATCCAAAAAACGGGCATAAATCCTATTCAAATCATCGATTTGAAGGCGTTGATGGGAGATAGTTCGGATAATATCCCCGGCGTTAGCGGCGTGGGGGAGAAGACTGCGTCAAACCTCGTTAAAACGTACGGGTCGGTTGAAAATCTTTACGAAAACGTCGATACTTTGAGCGGAAAACTCAAAGAAAAGATTCAAACTTCAAAAGAAATCGCTTTTCTTTCGAAGACTCTCGCGACCATCGATCTCAACGTCGACGTTCCGCTCGAGTTGGACGATTTGTCTTACGAATTTCCTTTTTCCGAGGCTGTCAAGAATCTTTTTTATAGGCTTGATTTGAAGAATCTTTTGAAGAAAGAGTCGTTGTTTCAATTGTCCGATATTTCCGATGAAAAGAATAAAATCGTCGATAATCAACCTATATCGCGGCTTATAAAGGTTAAAAGCCCGAATGAAAAAATCGAATTGAAAAGAGACGGCAAAATCGGAGTCGTATACGCGGACGGGTTTTACGTATCCGACGGCTTGACCGAATACGCCTTAAAAATCCCCGAAAACTTTTTCGAAGAGGGGGTGTCTTTCGAGGATGCCATAAAGGTTATTAAACCGATTTTTGCCGATAAGGACAGAAAAATCGTCGTGTGGTCAAAAAAGGCGGCGATGACGTTAACCGTCGACTACGGTCTTGAGTTTAACGCAACCTTCGACGATCTCTCGATTGAAAAATATCTCGTCGATTTTAGCGGCAAGGAAGATAGGTTCTTCGACGTTTTAAAAGAGTACGGCGAGGAGGAAACGCGCCCGGCGACCGCTTTGTTGAAACTTGAAACGATTATGCGCGATAGATTGCAAAACGAGGGTTTAATCGACTTATACAAGAAGATTGAGTTGCCGCTTTGCGACGTTTTGTTCGATATGGAGCGTTCCGGTTTTAAAATCGACGAAGAAGCGCTTAAGAAGATGTCGGACGAGTATGAAGTTCGCCTTAAAGAGTCGACCGGCAAAATCGCCGAACTTGCCGGCGAGGATTTTAACGTAAACAGCCCAAAACAACTCGGAGTTATATTGTTTGAAAAACTCGGGCTCAAACCCGGGAAAAAGAAGAAGACGGGTTATTCCACAAACGCCGAAATACTCGAAAGTATTCGAGATCAACACCCGATTGTTCCCGAAATTCTCCGTTACAGACAAATACAAAAAATTTATTCGACTTATATAAAGGGATTCGAGCCGTTGATAGAAAAGGGAACCGGTCTCGTTCGAACTTGTTTCAATCAAACGCTCACGGCGACCGGGAGACTTTCCTCTAAAGAGCCGAATTTGCAAAACATTCCCGTGAGAGAACCCGAGGGGAGAGAGATTAGAAAACTCTTCGTCTCGTCGTTTGAGGGCGGTAAAATCGTCGGCGCGGATTATTCTCAGATAGAATTGAGATTGTTGGCTCATTTCAGCGGCTGCAAGCGTCTTATCGACGCTTTCAACTCGGGCGAGGATATCCACGCGACGACCGCGTCGCAAGTTTTCGGCGTTCCCGTTTCCGAGGTGACGAGCGAAGAACGTAGAAGCGCGAAAGCGGTAAACTTCGGCATTATTTACGGCATATCCGATTTCGGGCTTTCCGAGCAGTTAAAGATTTCGCCCAAAAAAGCGGGAGAATATATTAAAAAATATTTTGAAATGTATCCGAGCGTCAAGGAGTATATGGAGCAAAACGTAAATTTTGCGAGAGAAAACGGATATGTCGCCACTTTTACGGGCAGAAGAAGATATATCAGAGAAATCAACTCCCCGAACTATAATTTAAGATCGTTCGGAGAAAGGGCGGCGATGAATATGCCTCTTCAAGGCGCTGCCGCCGATATAATAAAAATGGCTATGCTCGAAGTTTGGTCGGAAATGAAAGCCCGTCGATTGAAGTCAAAACTCATCTTGCAAGCGCACGACGAACTCATTGTCGACGCCCCGGCGGACGAAGCCGAAGAAGTCTTGTCGATTTTGAAGGAAAAAATGGAATCGGTTGTTAAATTCTCCGTTCCGCTTTCGGTCGAAACCGAGATTGGGGATAGGTGGTTCGATGCGAAAAAATAAAATGAAAATCGCCGTGACCGGCGGAATCGGAAGCGGAAAAAGTTCGGCGACGAAGATTATCGCGGAACTTGGATATCCCACCGCGTCCGCCGACGACGTGTACCGCGAAATGCTCGAAGACGAGGATTTCGTTCGTCAAATAAACGAGAGATTCGGGCTAAGCGAAAAAATCGAAAACGGCAAACTCGTCTTGGATAGACGAGCGCTTGCTTCGATTGCGTTTGCGGACGAGAATAGTCTAAAAAAATTAAACGAATTTACCCATTCGAAAATTATGGCGGAGATCGAGAGACGGGCGGAAAATTCCGAATTGACGTTTTTCGCCGAAGTTCCTCTTCTGTTCGAGGGCGGTTACGAGAATTTGTTCGATCGTGTTTTCATTATTTTAAGACGCGAGGAAAAAAGAAGAGAAGCCGTGATTAATCGAGACTTGAAAACCGCCGCCGAAGTCGATAAAGTCATAAAAACACAGTTTGATTACCGAATTTTCGAACGCTCGGACGAAAGAGAAAAAAACGGTTTTATCTCGGTTGTTCGCAACGACGAATCGATTGGCGAATTGAGAGAAAAGATTATATCCGAGTTAAAAAGATTAAACGTTTGAGAGCGGATAAATTTCCACGCGGCGCCGAGCGGGGAAGCGTATGAACGCGTAAGGCTGAGACCGTTTAAATCGGTAAGCGCAAGGCGAGACCGCTAAAATAACCGAGCGTAACTTAATCTGAAAAAAATGACCCCGAGCTAAGGCTCGGGGCTCTTTTTAAACGAGTTTCATTTCGTATTCGTTAGTTTTGGTTTTTGCGACGAAATCGTATACCGAAAGGGCGAAAACGTCTTTTTGAAAACATTCTTTCGCGACGCCGGAAAGTTTGTCGGCGTCGCTTTTGCGAGCGATTATCGGAAAAGCCGAGTTTTTTTCGAGGTAGGACAAAAGTTCGGTTTTGTTTTTATCGATCGCCAAAATTTTGAGATATAACTCGGAGGACAGACAGCGTTCGACCGTTTGTTTGTCGATTCCGAGGGCGGCGGACAGAAGTATTCTCGATAGTCTCGAGTAGGTATAACGTTTGGTTTTAAGTTTGGTTTTGAGACATTCGAGGTTTTCGCAATCTCTCGTCAAGGCTTTTATTCTGTTTTCGAGACCCTCGCTGCAATCGAGAATTTCGGCGAATTGCTTTTTAGAAGTCTTTAAAGACGAGTAAAAAATCAAATCGTCGGCGCTTGGCAAGTTTTTCGGCAAATCTTTGTAGACGAAACTCGGCATCGTCGCTTTGGTCTTCTTGAATTTTCCGTCGGCGACGGCGGCTCTGATTGCGGACGCCGAAGACAATCCTTTTTCGAGAGTTAAATCGTCGTATCCGCGACCTTGTCTTTTAATCGGACATATCTCGATTTTTCCGCCGCGATTGAGTATAGCCTTGACGTATTCGACGCCGAGAATGTTATTCGGGCTTTTTAAAAGGTTGAAATCGAGGTTTTCGATCCCCATTTTTTCTAAAGCCGAGCATTTCGCTTTTATCGTCGTCGTTCCAGTTTTGAGTTCTTCTTTAAAGAGTCGTTTAAATTCCTTGCTTTCGTCGAGGAGAGCCGAAGCCGTCGCCAAGAAGGTTTTTTTGTCGCCGCTTTCCGAACCGAAACACAAGGAGCGCTCGCCCGATACGGCGTCCATAAGTTTGATCGCTCCCTTCGCGAAGATTTCGGCGTTTGCCGTCGCAAAAACGGTCGGAAGTTCTATGACCGCGTCCGCCCCGGCTTTGATTGCCCACGTCGCTCTCGCGTATTTGTCGCAAACGGCTATATCTCCTCGTTGGACGAAGTTTCCGCTCATTACGATAACGAGGTAGTCGGGTCGAATATTTTCTTTTATATATTGCAAATGATAAGCGTGTCCGTTGTGAAACGGGTTATATTCGCAAACGGCGAAACAAATTTTCAAAATGCGCTCCTATCGATTGATATTTAATTTTTTTTGGTGTATAATGCAAGTATAAAACTATAATTATATTTTATACTAACCGAGCAAAAATATCAATTGTTTGAAAGAGATTTTCTCGGTTGGTCGTTCGGACGGGGGAAACCTTGGGTTTGCTCTCGTTCGGAAAAGGAGCGATATGTCAAAAGTTCTCGACGGCATTAAGCAAAGAGCCGTAAAACTCAACAAACACATCGTTCTCCCGGAAGGGGAGGACAAACGCGTGGTCGAAGCAGCCGCCGTATCGGTCAAAGAGGGCGTCGCGAGAATTACTCTTCTCGGCAATCCCGACGAAATCAAGAAAAACAACCCCGACGTCGATCTTTCGGGCGTTTCGATAATCGACCCGAAGACTTACGAAAAGACCGAGGAATACGCCAATCTCCTTTACGAACTTCGCAAGGAGAAGGGAATGACCTTGGAACTCGCGAGAGAAACCCTTGCTAAAGATTACACTATGTACGGAGCGCTTATGTTGAAAGTCGGCGACGTCGACGGAATGGTTTCCGGCGCTTGCCACTCGACCGCAAACACTCTTCGTCCCGGTCTTCAAGTCATTAAGACGGCAAAGGGAACGCCTATCGTTTCGGCGTATTTCCTCATGATCGCGCCCGAGGGCGGAAATAAGTACTGCGAGGACGGTTGCTACATTTACGCCGACTCGGGTCTCAACCAAAATCCGACGAGCGAGCAACTTGCGTATATCGCTCAATCTTCGGCTCAAAGCGCCGTCGCGATTGCCGGAATAACTCCGAGAATCGCGTTTATATCCCACTCGACAAAGGGTTCGGCAAAGCACGCCGACGTCGACAAGGTAACGGCGGCGGTCGAGAAATTCCACGAAATTTGCCCCGAGTTCCTTGCTGACGGCGAACTTCAATTCGACGCGGCGATAGTTCCCGAGGTTGGAGCGAGTAAGGC
>CAZVPW010000046.1:0-9488 GCA_964629115.1 uncultured Acidiphilium sp. | reverse complement strand
CTGCCCCGATACCAGAAATAGCAAGGTTGACGATATTATTAAACGTCTTGCAGAGTATGAGATAGTTCCCGCTGTCGTCGATCCTTGGGCAAACGAAAGAGACGCTATGCGCGAATACGGCGTTGCTCTTACGAACCTTGAAGATGTTAAGGATGCCGATTGCGTTATAGTTGCGGTTGCTCACAATGAATTTAAACAACTTAGTCTTAACGATATTAAAAAATTGTTTAAAGAGTCATCGGATACGGAAAAGGTTCTTATAGACGTGAAGGGTATTTACACGGTTGACGAGTTGAAAGAGTCTGGCTTGAAATACTGGAGATTATAAGAATGAAAAAGGCGTCGGTGATTGGGCACTATGCGTATGGGCTGGAGTATTTGGACGGACAGACGGTAAAAACAAAAATCGTTACGAACGAACTAATCAAGAAATATGGGGAAACCGAGGTTCTTCAGTTTGATACGCACGGCGGAATAAAAACATTGATAAAAGCCCCGATATACGCATGGAAAGCTATGAAACGTTCTTCTAATGCGATTATTTTGCCAGCTCATAACGGATTGCGCATTTTTGGACGAATACTGCCTTTTTTAAAGATTTTTTTTAGAAAAAGAAAGATACATTATGTTGTAATCGGCGGCTGGCTTCCCAAGGCGACGGAGACTAAAAAGGGGCTTGCAAGATCGCTAAAAAAATTTGACGGTATTTATGTCGAGACGAATAAGATGAAGCAAGCGTTAGAATCGCAAGGGTTCGGAAATGTTTTTATTATGCCAAACTTTAAGGATTTAACGCCTATTACGGAGAGCGAACTTGTATATCAAAAAGAAGCTCCGTTCAGACTCTGTACATTTTCGCGCGTTATGAAAGAAAAAGGGATTGAAGATGCCGTCGAAGCAGTAAAAAAAATCAACTCCGAAAACGGGAAAATAGTTTATACGCTGGATATATACGGACAGATAGATCCTTTGCAAAACGAATGGTTTGAGAAGTTAAAAGCGAATATGCCGGATTATGTTAAATATTGCGGCTTGGTTCCGTTTGATAAAAGCGCGGAAGCGTTAAAGAACTATTTTGCTTTGCTGTTTCCAACGAGATTTTATACCGAAGGTATTCCCGGAACAATCATAGACGCTTACGCGGCGGGCATTCCCGTGATTAGCTCAATGTGGGAGAACTTCAACGACGTCGTAGACGATTATGTTACCGGTATTGGTTATGAGTTCAAAAACGTCGACAATCTGGAGCAAAAGTTACGCTATGCTTCGGAGCGATTCGGAGAAATCAACGGTTTAAAAATGAACTGCCTTCAAAAAAGCGAACAATTCCTACCAAGTAAAGCAATAGAAACTATTGTCGAACGACTTTTATAAATTAAGATAATTTCTGGACTCAATAAATATGTGGACGAAAAAAACGAAGATTCTTTTTGTGTTATATGAATTGACGGCGAAATGGTTGCCGATTAGTCAACGCTCTTCTTGGGCTAAGAAAATACGCGGCTTTTGGGGAAAAAGGATAGCCGCGTCGTTTGGGTCTAACGTAAATATTGAAAGAAACGCTTTTTTTACTCCGGGGTTGAAAATTGGAAATAATTCCGGAATAGGGATTGATTGCGAAGTGTACGGACCGGTTACGATTGGCGACAACGTGATGATGGGACCGGAAGTGGTAATTTATACAAGCGGTCATAAGCATGATCGCGCGGATATTCCGATGATTGATCAAGGTAGTAGCGAAACTCAACCCGTAATAATAGGAAATGACGTTTGGATAGGTAGGAGAGTAATTATTATGCCCGGCGTATCCATTGGAGACGGGGTTGTTATTGGAGCCGGATGCGTTGTGACAAAAAGTATAGAGCCATACATGGTGGCTGTTGGAGCGCCGGCAAAAGCTGTTAAATGTCGACTAGATAATCGAGGGGAATCGTAAATCGTTATATTATCGTTATACATTGGCGCGGCGGATATATAAGAAAAATTCTGCGGCGATGGAGGTTAAATCAAATGAAGATTATACAGGTTATGCCTTTCTTTGGATTAGGCGGAGCCGAAATAATGTGTGAAAACCTTGTTTATGAACTGAAGAGAATGGGGCACGAGATTATAGTCGTCAGTTTATACAATAAGCAGACTCCAATAACGGAACGGTTTGCAAAAGAAGGAATCGATATAAGATATTTGGATAAAAAAGACGGATTTGATTTTTCGTTGTTTGGCAAGCTAAATAGACTTCTTAAACAAGAGAAACCCGATGTTGTTCACACGCATATTTATACGACAAAATACGTATTCCCGGTAGCTGCGAGATTAGGAATAAGGGTAGTTCATACGGTTCATAGCATTGCGATAAAAGAAATGTCTAAAACATCTCGCACGCTGAATAAGTTTTTTTATAAGCGCTTTAACGTCACTCCGGTAGCGTTGAGCGAAGAGGTTAAGAAAACTATTATCGACGAATACAAGTTAGAGCCTATGACCGTACCGGTTATTCTTAATGGAATAAATTTGGAAAACTGCAGACCAAAGGCTTGTTATGATATAGAAAAGGCGTTTCGCATCGTTCATGTAGGCAGCTTTTTAGAGGGTAAAAATCATATAGGTTTAATATCTGCATTTGAGATTTTTAATAAAAAATATCCAAATAGCCAACTGCATCTCATTGGCGATGGAGAGCGAAGAAAACAGATTGAACAGATTGTTTTTGAAAAAGGGCTGTCTAATAGCGTAAAGTTTTATGGATTGCAATCCAATGTTCACTTGTATTTGCGCGATATGGATATTTTCACGTTACCATCATTATATGAGGGAGTGCCAATGTCTATAGTAGAAGCAATGGGAACGGGGCTTCCCATTGTTGCGAGCAATGTGGGTGGTATCCCCGATATGTTGGACGATAATTGTTCGATACTTGTCCAACCTAATTCCGAGTCCATTGCAAAAGCTTTTGAGATATATTATCTAAATTGCAATATGAGAGAAAAACACGGAAAAGCCGTATTAAAAAGGGCAAATAGGTTTTCATCAAAAACGATGGCGGAAAATTACGAAAAGGTATATAGGCTTAGGGAGGTTTGAGCATTTTCTCTGCGGATAGATAGAAAATGAGCGATGAAAAGATGAAAATTGAAAGTGTAAAAATTGGCATAAAGCAACTGATTGAAATAGTTGTTTTTCTAATAGCGGTTGGCTTGTTGTGGGCATTTGGAGCAGATATTTGGACGATTTTGTCTGTTGGCTCGATTATGATCCTATTCTTTATCTGTTTGAAAAATATTAATGCAAACGGGTTTTTTCTTTTCTTTTTGGTATCGTTCTTTATCTATTTGATGTCGGGAGATATTGCAGAACTTTTTTTTGATAAGAAGTATTATCTTCAATTTGGAAAAGATGCAGTAACGCATGCTCATATTTGTTTGTTTGTTAGCTTAATATCTATTTTGTTAGGGTATGTTTTTACCGCAACCAAAAGCAATGCGGCTAAGTTTGATGCGATAGGCGAAGAAAAATCGGCTCCCGTAATGGTTGCAAAGATTAAACAGGCTTCCAAATTGGTTTATGGGGTATCATTCTGTATCTTAATGTTTAATACTATAGATACGGTCAGATTTGTCGTGGCTTACGGGTATGTTGCGTATTACACGTCATTTACCCCCATTTTACCTTCGATTATAGTTGAGGTCGGAGACTTTGCTCCGATTGCTTTATGTGTTTTTTTGGCGACATTCCCAACTAAAAGGGAATCGGTTTTCGTGATCGGAAGTTATTTGGCGTATGCTTGTTTATTATTGTTTACCGGTTCGAGAGGCGGATTGGTTTACAATGTCATTTTTATTTTGTGTTATTGCTTGTATCGAAATTATACGGATAGAGGGCATGACGTATGGGCGCCAAAAAAATTGATTATAATGATGTTGATTGCGGTCCCGTTTTTGCTTGCGTTTCTATTTTTGTATGAGTATATACGGACGGGACGCGAAGTGGAATTTTCGTCGTTTGGAGAAGCCATAGTTGATTTCTTTGTCAATATTGGGGCATCTTCAAAGGTAATTAAGTATGGCTATGAGTATGCCGTAGAAATACCAAAATGGCGTTTTTACTCATTTGGCGAGACGCTAAATTATTTTAAATACGGAACGCTTTTCAATCTGTTTGATTTAGACAGCATTCCCGCAAGACATTCTGTTCAATTTGCGCTAGAATCCCACTCGTTTGACGCCATCATTTCATATTTGTCAATGGAGACGCAATTTCTGAACGGGCATGGAACGGGTTCGTCGTTTGTTGCGGCATTATATGCGGATTTTGGATATATAGGAGTTTTTATTGGGAGTTTTATATATGGGTGGCTTTTCAAAAAAATAACAAATATAAATAGCAAGAATTGGCTTTCGTCGTCTATTAAGTTATATATGTTTATGTCATTGTTGAAAGCTCCAAGGGGCTCTTACGACGGATTTATAGCCGGTATTGTTAACATAAATTATTTGTTGATTATGGCTTTTATTTATATTTTTGCAATTATGATTCGGGGTGATTCAAAAAAAGCTTGTAGAACTTTGAATTAACGTTTTCCCCGAAAAAAGGGTTGAAGCAAAAGGATAATTATGGACAGAAAAAAAAGCATATTGAATATTGCCGTTTCAATTTTTTTCAGATTTTTAATACTTGCTACGTCTTTAATTGCAAGGCGATATTTAATACGGTATATAGGAAACGAAGTAAATGGGTTGGATTCTCTATATGTTAGCATTTTAGGTTTCTTATCCGTGGCTGAGTTGGGCGTTGGAACCGCAATAGTCTTTTGTATGTATACGCCTATTGTTGAAAAAAACGATGAAAAAGTAGCCGCGTTATATCAGCTTTTTTCAAAAGTTTATTGGATTATTGGAGGCATAATATTAGTTGTCGGAGTAGTCTTAATGCCATTTATACCATATATCGCAAAAGACTATGCTCAATTAGACGTTAATATATATAGTACTTTTTTTATAACTTTAATTTCGGTGGTTTTGACTTATGCGTTTAATTCGAAGTTGTCGCTTATTAACGCATATAAAAACAACTATGTAGCAACCGCTATATCTTCAAGCGGAGTAGCGTTACAATATGTTTTACAAGCGGTTGTTGTTAGACAGACTTCGTCTTACGAGTTGTACCTTGTTTGTAAAATATTTACCGTACTATTGCAATGGGGAATTACCGAGCTTGTTACAAGGAAAAAGTATGCCAACATAGTTGCGATGTCGCCGCAAAAGGTGGATAAGACGACGAAACAAGATATAATGCGTAACATTAAAGCCTTGTTTTTACAACGAATAGGAGGAATTCTTGTAGATTCGACAAGCAGTATTATAATATCCGCATTTATTGGCGTGGTCGTTTTGGGTAAATACTCTAATTATAGTACGATAGCGATTGCCGTTACCTCGGTTATTTCTTTATTTTTCACTCCGTTAACATCAATTATTGGACATGCGTATGTAGAAAATAAAGATGCTTTGAAAAATTATTTTTCTACATTCTATGCGGTAAATTACATATTAGGCGTGATTTTCTTTGTGGGATACTATGCAATAATTGATAACCTAGTTGAACTTATGCTGGGAGAAAATCTTCAATTAAGTCGCATCATTTCGTTCGCTATTACCTTAAATTATTTCGTGAAATTTATGCGGCAATCCTATATCTTGTTTAAGGATGCTACGGGAACATTTTACGAGGATAGATGGAGACCTCTGATCGAGGGCAGTATTAATATTGTTCTCTCTATCTTATTCGTGGTCTTATTTGGCAATATCTGGGGCGAAGAATATGGGGTTGTTGGCGTATGCGTCGCAACCGTTATAACTAATTTAACCGTTTGCCATACTATGGAACCATACGTCTTGTATAAAAAAGTATTCAAGTCTTCGGCTAAGCCTCAAATAATAAAGAACTTATTGCTTACGGGCGTATTTATCTTAGCTTTGTTTGTAATGGATGCGCTTAGGTTGAGTTTTGACAATCAATTTACAGAATTGTTTGTCAATGGATCTCTCTCGCTTTGCGTCGCATTGTTGATTACGGTTGTTGTTATACTGGCAAATAAGGATTTGCGTAATAGGATTAAGGGTTTAGTGAAAAAACGCGGTTGATTGTTGATTATAAAGGATTAAAACAAATCCGCGGCTAATTAAAAAAACAACTTAAATCGGACGAGACGTCGTCCGGTATGGCGTTTTTTATCGGTTCAAAATAGTTGTCAGTTATCTCGAATTCGGTTTCTTCGCCGACGGCTTTATCGCCCGACGGATTATTTCCGTCGGGCTTTTTCGTCGAGTTTTCGCTAAAAAGCGAAATAGCGGTCGGTAAAACCGTCCTTAAATCGACATCCCCCTCGAGAAGTTTTGAAAATGCTTCGGAGGAGAGCGTAGAAATCGTTTTATCGTCGACGCCTAAAATCTTTAGAAGAGGAGCGAAAGACGGTATGTCGAGTTTGGGCAAGAGTTGCCGAAGATTATCGTTTTTTCCGAGATAGACTAATCCGAGAATCAAAACCAAAGGTAGAAAATTCATATTTACATCCTTTATTTGTCGCATTTTTTTGCTTCCGCTCATAAAATAGTTTTGACGGAGGCGATTTATGAAAAGTTTCAGCGATTTTCAACCGGAGGAGAAGAAGGGACGCGATAAGGTCGATTTAAACGATTATCTCGCGTCTTTTTCGCGTCAATACGAGGGCAAGAGCGGCGACGACGTTATGCGCGCGATTTTGAAAGAAGCCGAAAAAGGGCGAGCTAACGGTACGCTTACGGATAAGGATATCGACGACTTTAGCGCGATGATTTCCCCGGCTTTAAATCAAGAACAGAACAAAATGCTCGAAAAAATCGTCAAACGACTAAAAAAGAAATAATCGTTTATTTGCGACCGTTTCGGTATTTGTTTTACGCCGCGTCGGTCGCAAGCGGAGACCTTGCGCGGTTTTCAAACGGCAAGCGAAATCTGGTCGAGGGCATAGAGAAAAAAGTTAATTTCCTTTCGCGTGTTATATGGAGAGAGGCTCGCTCTGACAAGACCGAGTTTTTCGGTTTTGAGAAACTTATGAAAGAGAGGAGCGCAGTGAAAACCTCCGCGGACGGCTACGTCGTATTTTTCCGAAAGAATCTCGGCAAGGCGTTGGGAAGAAATTTCTTTGTGTTCGAACGCGACGATTCCGCTTGAATTGGGAATCGAATATATTTTGACGAACGGTCTCGCGGACAACTCGGATATAAAGAATTCGGTTAGTCCCTTCAAATGGTTCGCGACGTATCCGGCGTTGTTTTCAAGGCTTTTTATTCCCTCTTTTAGCGAGAGAATGGACGGAAGGTTAAGAGTGCCGGCTTCGAGTCTTTCGGGCAGATATTCGGGCATATCTTCGTTAAACGAATCGAATCCCACGCCGCCAAAGACGGTCGGACGAATTTTCGCTCTGGAGCTCAAGAGAAGCGCTCCGCTCCCGACAACGCCGAGTAATCCCTTGTGAGAGGGAACGCAAAGCGCGTCTATAAGTTGATTATCGACATTAATCGGCAAATGTCCCGCCATTTGAGCGCCGTCGACGAGAAAAAGAGCGTCCGTGTTCGCGAGAAATTCTCCGATACCCGAAACGTCGTTCTCCGCGCCGGTGACGTTAGAAACGCCGTTGACGCACACGAGACTTACGTCGCTCGAAAAAACTTTTTTTACGTCGTCCGCAACGACTACCGACGTTTGCGGCTCGATGATTTTCAGTTTAATAAGTCCGCGCCTTTTAAGTTCGAAAAGCGGTCGCAATACGGCGTTATGCTCGCTAACGGTCGCGATAACCGTCGAGTCCGGACGAAAGAGTCCGAAAATCGCCTGGTTTAACGCGTAAGTGCACGACGGCGCAAACGCGACTTTTTCGGGCGAAGACGCTCCGAAAAAATCTGCGAGAGTTTTTCGAGCCGAATAAAGAGCCTCCGCCGCGGCAATCGAGAGTTTGTGTCCGCTTCGTCCGGCGTTTGCGTTTAGGTTTTTTAAGGCGTAGTCTACCGCTTCGTAAACTTTCGAGGGTTTAAAACCGCCTGTCGCGGCGTTGTCGAAATAAATCATAAATCGCTCCGTTATTTTAATTGGATAAAAATCTTTGCTTATATATGTATATTAGCCAAAAAGTTCTTTAATACCGAGGAGAAGAATAATGACTTACTGTTTGGCAGTCTTTCGATCGAGGACGCAGACCGTCGAATTTGTCGAGGAGATGAGAAAAAAGGGCGCGGAATGTGTTCTTATCAACACTCCGTCCGAAGCTCGCGTCGGCTGCGGCGTTTCGGCAAAATTTCCGAGAGGGTATTTGACGACCGCGAAAGAGATTATAAGGATAAAAAAACTCAACTCCATATCCGGACTGTATCTTACGACGACTAACGGATTCAGAACGTCGGCGATAAGAATAAGTTTTTAATTTCGATTTAAAAAACGCAAAGACAACGATGCGACGCGGCTAATCGAAAAAACACGTCTTTTTCAAGCGAAATCGGACGCAAATTCGAGCGTAAATCGAGCGTTTCGACAAACGAAAGTCGTTCCAATGATTATTGGAGAAGTAAAACGCGCGATTAGGGGTTGTAACGGTTTGCGCGTTGCGAGAAGTATACGAGATACGGCGTATCGAGCCTTGCAAGCGCGACAAGAAATCGAGGCTAGAAAGGACGACGTAGCGTCGATGGCGGAAATTGCCGACACCCTCTCGATTCCCGAACGGGAGGTGGTTTACGCATTGGACGCTCTTTCCGATCCCATATCCCTTTACGATCAAGCCTACGGCTCGGACGGCGATCCTTTGCTTGTTATGGATCAAATAGGGGACGAAAAAAACACCGACGAGAGATGGACTGAAAAAGTATCTCTCGACACGGCTCTGTCGACGCTTAGCGATAGGGAAAAGAAAATAGTTTATTTGAGATATTACGTCGGCAAGACTCAAACCGAGATATCGTCCGAGATCGGGCTTTCGCAAGCGCAAGTATCGAGGCTCGAAAAGAGCGCTCTCAAAAGCGTAAAGGCGAGAATTTCCGAGTGAGGTTCATATTTTGCGATTAACCCGAGTATAATTTACGGAGGTTAAAAAATGGAATATAATCTTAACGATTTAAAGAAAAAGAAGGTTATCAACGTTGCGGACGGGCGAGATTTGGGAAAAATTACCGACCTCGTTTTGACTTATCCGGACGGAAAGGTCAAGGCTTTTATCGTTCCGGGCAGAAAGAACGGATTCTTCTTTTCGGGCGAATTGATAATCAATTTCAAATGCGTCGAACGCATCGGCGACGACGCGATTTTGGTCTCGCTCAGAGAAAAGCCCCCGACGGAGAGCAAGCCTGTTTGTTCGAGAGAGGGCTACGACGAGGAATGACGCCGATGATTTTAAAGGTCGCCGTTTAGCGGTTTTTGCCGCTAAACGGCCCTTCTTTTTTTATTTTTGCAGAGTAAAAGGC
>CAZVPW010000045.1:0-9557 GCA_964629115.1 uncultured Acidiphilium sp. | reverse complement strand
CATTCAAGTGTTGTTTTTGAGGCTTTTTACCTTTCGCACATATTATAAAACTTTTTATCGGTCCTTTCGCGGCGCGATTTTTCTTTACAAAATTTTTTAAACGTGTTATAATATGACGTAAACTTCTTTACGACAACTTTAGGAGGAAACGAAAATGAACGCAGACGTACTCATTATCGGAGCGGGTCCCGCGGGAATATTTACCGCGCTCGAGCTCGTCAGAATAGGATACAAGGGAAAAATAGCAATCGTCGAAAAAGGCGCGGCAATCGAGAAAAGAGTTTGCCCCAAGTCCAAAACCGGACGTTGTATGAACTGTAAAAATTGCGCGATCACGACGGGATTCTCGGGAGCCGGAGCCTTTTCGGACGGCAAACTCTCCTTATCGAGTTACGTCGGCGGCGCTCTTCCCGACCAAATCGGACACGACGCCGTTCAAGAAGCCATTTCTTACGTCGACGGAATCTACCTCGAATTCGGCGCGGATACTAAAATCGAAGGAATTGACCACCCCGAAGAAATAAAACAAATCCGCAGAAAAGCCATCGGAGCCGGACTTAAATTGGTCGACTGCCCGATTCGCCACCTCGGAACCGAAAAAGCGCAAGATATTTATTACGCA
The DNA here is from genome assembly GCA_964629115.1 of uncultured Acidiphilium sp. Lineage (GTDB taxonomy): Bacteria > Bacillota > Clostridia > Christensenellales > Borkfalkiaceae > UBA10281. Next base: position 8,935 of record CAZVPW010000045.1, on the reverse strand, counting down.
ATCGAACAATATCTTCTCAACAACGGCGTAGAAATGTACTTTAACGCCGATTGCTCGAACGTCATTATCGACGGAGACGAATGTAAAGGCGCAATCGTCAACATCAAGGGCAAAGAAGAAGAATTTTTCGCCAAGAAAGTTATCGTCGCGACCGGCAGACGCGGAGCCGAATGGCTCGAAACAATGTGCACGGCTCACGGAATCGAACATCAACCCTCGACCGTCGACATAGGCGTTAGAGTCGAGGTCAGAAACGAGGTTATGGAAGAAGTCAACAAAGTGTTGTACGAATCCAAACTCATCGGTTACCCCTCTCCGTTTAAAAACAAGGTCAGAACTTTCTGTCAAAACCCCGGCGGATACGTAGCCCAAGAAAACTACGACGACAACCTCGCCGTCGTAAACGGACACTCGTTTAAGGACAAGAAGTCCAACAATACCAACCTTTCCATTCTCTGCTCCCACAACTTTACCTATCCGTTTAACCAACCGATAGAATACGCTAAGAAAATCGGCGAACTCACGAATATGCTCGGAGACGGACACATTCTCGTTCAACGTTACGGCGACATTATCGACGGAAAGAGAACTTGGCAAAAGGAACTCGACCAATCGAACGTTAAACCCACTCTCCCCGACGCCGTCGCGGGAGACATTACGGCGGCAATGCCTTACAGAACGCTCACGAACATTCTCCGTTTCATCGAGCAACTCGACAAGGTCGTCCCCGGCTTCGCAAGCCCCGAAACCCTTCTCTATTCGCCCGAACTCAAGTTCTATTCGAACAAGATAAAAATGGACGACGATTTCAACACCAACATTAAAAATCTCCACTGCCTCGGCGATTCGTCGGGTTGGACGAGAGGTTTGATGATGGCTTCCGTAATGGGAACGCTTATGGCGAGAAAACTCAAATTCTAATTTTTAAACCAAAAAACTCGGCGACAAAGCCGAGTTTTTCTATGCGCTTTTCCGCCGACGCCCGACCGTTAGGGCGTCGAATTTTTTCGTCGTTTTAAAAGAAAGCGTTCGCCGTTAGGGTTTGACCTTTCTTAAATCGGCAAGCCACAAATCGGGAGAGCAATCGCTCGGCATTCTCCAATCGCCGCGAGGCGACAAGGCGACGCTTCCAACCTTTGCCCCGTCGGGAAGACACGAGCGCTTAAACTGTTGAGCGAAAAACCTCTTGACAAAGGTCTCGAGCCATTTGTATACCGTCTTAGAATCGTAATCGTCGGCAAAAGTCTTCTCGGCGATTTTAAAAATTTTCGACGGGGAAAATCCCGAACGTATAAAGTGATAAAGGAAAAAGTCGTGAAGTTCGTAAGGTCCGACGATGTCCTCGGTTTTTTGGCTTATCTCTCCGTCTTTCGGCGGAATGAGTTCGGGGCTTACGGGCGTGGCGAGAATATCGAGCAACGTTTTTTTCATTTTTCCTCGACTCGCCGACGCGACCGAAGCGACTACGCTTCTGACCAACGTTTTGGGCAGCGACGCGTTGACGCCGTACATAGACATATGGTCGCCGTTATACGTCGCCCAACCGAGAGCGAGTTCGGACAAATCTCCCGTTCCGACGACGAGTCCGCCTATCTTATTCGCCGTATCCATCAAAACTTGCGTCCTCTCCCTCGCTTGCGCGTTTTCAAAAGAGGCGTTCGTTTCGTTCTCGTCTTGCCCTATGTCTTTAAAGTGCGAGCGAGTCGAATCGGTTATATCAATCTCCTTATAAGTAACTCCCGTTTGTTCGGCGAGAATTCGAGCGTTGCTCTTGGTCCTATCCGTCGTTCCGAAACACGGCATGCTTATCGCTACGACGTCCTTTCTCTTCGCTCCGAGTTTATCGATCGCCTTGACCGCGACGAGCAAGGCGAGCGTACTGTCAAGCCCTCCCGAAAGACCGACGACGAGCGCTTTGGAGCGGGAGCGAACCATTCTTCTCGCCAAACCCTCCGATTGAATTTCGAGAATGAGATTCGTTCTCTTTTTCAAGTCTTTCTCGTCGCTCGGCTCGAAAGGCTTCTTATCGTAAGCGCGTTCGACTTTATCTCCGTTCAACAAACACGCGAATTCGATTATCCTAAACTCCTTGCTCTCGAACGGAAAATTGAACGATTTGCTTCGCTCGCTCTCCAAAAAATCTACATCGACGTCCGCGATAGCCTCTCCAACGCCAAACGCCTCGCTTTCGGCAAGTATTTTACCGTTTTCGGTTATAAAATTATGCCCGGCAAAAACCATATCGGTCGTCGATTCGCCGACCCCGGCGTCGCAATAAACGTAAGCGCACGCGCACTTTGCCGATTGCGTAGAGACAAGTTGTCTGCGGTATTCCGCTTTTCCCACTATCTCGTCGCTAGCGGACAAGTTGACTATAACGTTCGCCCCGGCGACCGCGTAATCTTGAGAGGGAGACTTCGCCGCCCATAAATCCTCGCATATTTCCGCGGCGACTTTCATTTTGGGATAATACTTATTCCTAAAAATCAAATCTGCCCCGAACGGATATTCTTGTCCGCCCAACCGAATGGTATCGGGAGCGTCGACCGAAGACGAAAAGTATCTCTTTTCGTAAAATTCGTTATACGACGGCAAAAAGGTCTTGGGAACGACTCCGAGGATTTTCCCCCTATGAGCAACCGCGGCGCAGTTATAGATTTTACCCGAATTTTTAAGCGGAACCCCGACGAAAACGAGAGCGTCGTTTCCGGCGGTAGATTCGGCGATTTTCATCAAACCTTTCTCGCAAGCGTTCAACAAGACGTCGGAATATAAAAGATCTCCGACCGTATACCCTGACAAAGAAAGTTCGGGGAAAACTATGACTTTCGCCCGTTTGGAAGAACAAGCCTCTATTTTTTCGATAATATTCTCGACGTTTTTTTCGACGTCTCCGACGACGAGATCGTTTGTTATTGCGGCGACTCGACAATAGGATAAAATCGGCTCGGGAGCCGAATAAGATTTTGCCGTATCCCGCTTCTCTTTTCCGACCAAATCGGAAACCGATACGTCCAACCCCTTGGCAATCGCCGACAAAGTCTCCGTTTTTATACTCTTCGTCGACGCCGACAGAATCTTATTGAGCGTTCCGAGCGGAATTCCGCTTCGCTTTGAAAGTTCGTCGCTCGTTATCGAAAAAAGTTGTTTATATTTTTTTATCCTACGTATAACGTCTTGCATATCAAAATTTCCTCTATGCCGTTGTTTTTCTTTATCTTATCACTTTCGGTTAATTTTGTAAAGCGATTTATCTTTTTCGTTAAAAAAACGCCGTCCGCTTCCTTAATTCGCGGACGGCGTTTTACACGCTTTTTTCGGCAAAACCGAGACTTATCAACAAAGCCCCGTTTACCTTTTGCATAGTCGTAAACGGCAACTCTCCTATTTTTTCTTTCAACCGCCTCTTGTCGAGCGTTCTTATCTGCTCGAGCAGAACGATCGAGTTTTTATTAAGCCCGTATACGGACGCGTCGAGTTCTATATGAGTCGGTAATCTCGCTTTGGTCAACTTACTCGTCACCGCCGCCGCGATTATCGTCGGGCTATACTTATTTCCGACGTCGTTTTGAACGACCAAAACGGGTCTGACTCCGCCTTGCTCGCTTCCGACCACGGGGCTTAGATCGGCGTAATAAAGGTCTCCTCTCTTTATCATAATCGGTCCTCGTTATTTTTTAGGCGCAGCCCCTACTTTATTGTATGTAAAACACAAATTCGGGGTTGACGATATTATTTTCGACCGATTAAATTTTTTTATACCTTTTCGAGAACTTCGATTAATTTTCTTCTGACGGCGTCGTGCTCGTCGCTCGTTTGGCCTCTTCCTTTTCTACGACTCTTTATCTCCTCTTTAAAGCAAACGCCTCGCTCGTCTATGACGACTATTATATCCGCCAAAGCCAACGCCTCGTCGACGTCGTGCGTAACGAAAAGAGCCGTCTTGCCGCTTTTGTCAAACAAATCGCAAAAGGCGTCGATCAGACGCTTTTTCAAACCTCTGTCGAGAGATGAGAACGGTTCGTCCAAAAGGAGAATCTCCCTTCCGCTCGCAAACGCCCTCGCGATTGAAACTCGCTTTTTTTGTCCGCCCGAGAGTTCGCTCGGAAAACTCGTCGCCTTGTCAATCAGTTCGACCTCTCTCAAAACGTCGGTTACCTTTGCCGCCCTTTTCTTGGGGTCTTTTTCATCGATGACAAACTCGACGTTTCCGAAAACCGTTTTATTTGGAATCAATCTATCGTCTTGAAAGACGTACGCCGTTTTTCCCTCGCCGATTATTTTCCCCGAATACTCGGTCAAACCTCCGACGCAGTTTAAAAGAGTCGTCTTTCCAACGCCCGATTTTCCCATTATCGCCGTAACTTTCCCGCCTTCGAAGCGGGCGGAAAAATCATCGAAAACGACAATTTGATTGCCGTTTTCACCCCAAAAGCGCTTGTTCAGTTTTTCTACGATTATATCCATAAACAACCTTTTTCGTCGCAAATCCGAAAAACTTTAAAACAAGTTCGACGGCTATCGACAACAACACCGCGACCAACGTATATGCGAGCAACCTCGCCGTTTCCAAATTTACTTGAGCGACGTACATTTCTCTTCCGAGGCTGAGCGAAGAATTCGCCAACGCCTCGCCCGACACGGTCAATTTAACCGCAAACGCGAGAGTCGACGAAATTTGCGGAAACAAAGCCTCCGCGACGTTCGGAAGCGTCGCTTCGAAAAAGAGTTTCGCCTTGTTAACTCCGTACGACTTCGCCATTTCCCCGATAGACCTATCTCTATTCTTTAAAGCGCCGAGTACGGCGGAATAAAGCATCGGAAAAATCACGAGAAAAGAGATCAAAATCGGACTTTTGGTCGGTTTTAGCCAAATTAGAACGAGCAATATTATCGACATCGTCGGCATTGCTCTCGCAATTGCGACAATCGGATAGAACGCCTTTTCGAAAAGAGAAAACCTATCGGCGACCACGGCGGCGAGAAGAGCCGCAAGCAAAGCCGAAAAATATCCTTGTACGGTTCTCTCAAACGTCCCGACAATAGCGCCTATTGTCGCGCTCAGTTTTTCTCCCGAGAAAATCGAAACAAACTCTTTTGCGACGACAATCGGCGACGGCGCGATAAATTCGCTTGCGACGCTTAACGACATCGCCGTCCAAATAATAACGAAAAAACATACCGACGCGAGCGCCGCGAGAGAGTCTTTAACAATTTTTTCCATCTACGCTTAAAGATAGAAATCTTCTCCGGGCAAAGTTCCGCCGTAGGAAGAGGCTCCGAGAGCCGTCAAGAACGCTTCGACGTCGGCTTTCAATCCGTTAGCCCTTTCCGCTCCTATAAGACATCTGTCTATCGTCTCCCTCGTAAGAACCGTTTGAAGCGCGCTTCCTTTTAAACGAATAGCGTCCATAGCGGCATTCGAATCGTCGTATAAAAACTGTTTGTTCCCACCCATCTTTTCAATGAGTTTGGTCAAATAATCGTCATATACGGTGAGTTCTCCCTTTACCGCCAATCCCGCTTGAACAAATCTGACGCCGCTATGAACCTTAGCCCATTCGGATTGCAAGTCGAGAGCGAGAACCGCTCCGGTCTTTTCCATAGCTTGCGTTACGACCGGTTCGCCCAAAACGGCAAACTTGGTTTTGTTTGTCTTCAACGCGGCGATTACGGTCGGAGCGTCGTTAACGGCGTTGATATAGACGGTGTCCTCCGCGACGACGTCGGGAATTCCGTCCGCGCGTTTTACACCGTTCGCGTCGAGAATATTTTTCAAGACAACCTCGGGCGTTCCGCCGGCTCCGACGACGTAAACGACTTCGCCTTTCAACTCGTCTAAGTCTTCGATTTTATTCGCTCCTACCATATAAAGAACGCCGAAGACGTTTACGGAAGCCAATTTTATATCGAGGTTCTTAGACTTATTGTAAAGAGTAGCCGCGAGATTCAAAGGGGCGATAGCCATATCGAACGAGCCGTTGGCAAGTCCGGCGGTTATGTTTTGAGCCCCGGCGACAATTTCGACGTCCGTGGAAATCTTTACTCCGTCCTTCTCATAGTCGAATCCGCCGCATAAATTCGCGACCGCCAAAGCGGGCGCTCCGTCGACGACGCCGATCTTAAAAGTTTTGTCGGCAACCGATGAATCTCCGTCGGAAGAACCGCCGGAGCACGCGACGAAGGCAAAAGATAAAACGACCGCCAAAAGTAACGACAATAATTTTCTCATAATATTTTCTCCTTGCTCTAAAAGAGCCTTTTTTTACCGCAAAAGCGGATTTGATTGTTAAAAGTTTCACTCGACTTCAATCGAGGTAACCGCGGATTTTACGGCGACGTTCGGTATTTTGCCGAGTTTTCCCGTCATCGCCGAAATAACTTCGATCGAAGCTTTTACTATAACGCTTATAACGAAAGCCTCGTTGGCTCTGTCGGGAACTCCCATTCTTCCGACGATATAATCTCCGTAATCGGACAAAACCGAATTTACCGCCCCGGCAGAACTTCTATCTTTCTCGATTACAATTCCGACAACCGCAATTCTCATAGCGATCCTCCTTTTATTATTGATAAAACGCGAAAAAAAACGCATACTCGTCGATGAGTATGCGTTAAAAGTCTATAATGCCGCTATGGTCGCGAAAAATATGCGGTTGACGACTTACTCTCCGAAAACTCATCGATTCAGTAAGTTCATTATAACCGACGACGCGCGATTTGTCAACGTTTTTTTTGATTTTTGCAAAATATCCGAGAGGGCTTCGCCCCATGCGACGGAATAAACGCGCAAACGCCGCGCCGCTTCGCTCCTCGCTACGAGGCGTTTTTGTCGTCATTGCGAGGTTTTAATAAGAACCGAAGCAATCTCGCTTAATTCTCGCCGAGCCTACGAGAGCGCTTCGCTGCTTTGAACCTCGCAAATACGACAAACAAAAAAACTTACTCGCCAAGTTTTGTCTTGCCGAGGTCGCAACAATCGGCAAATTCGACTTCCGCCTCGCCTTTCAACCCGTCGCTCTCAAATATAATCAGTTCGTTTTCGCCTTCTTTTAATACCGACGACGGGACGTAAAGAGTTTTTTGAGGGCCGACTTCCCAATATCTTCCCAAATTAAATCCGTTTATCGTCGCAAAACCCTTTTTAAAATTGTCCGTTCGAAGGAACGTATCTTTCGGTTTTCCATCGACGTTAAACAAAAACTTATGAAAAACTTCGCCTTGGAGACATTCTCCCGACTCAAAATCAAGCTTTTCCAAATTATCCATCGGCAAATGACGCGACTCCCAATGGAAATGAATTCTGTAATCAAACAAGCATCTGCCGACGATACCTTTTTTACGCATCATTTTCGAACCGAAATTGGTTCTTCCCATATTTTCGCAAATAACGTATAAAAAGTCTCCTGCTTTTGCGGAAAATTTAGCGGAATAATCCGAATCGTTAACGTATACGTTCGAAATAAATCGATCGTTGACGTAAATTTGAGCCCTATCCCCTATATCGTCGAAGGAAATCATCGCGTCGACGTAATCTCTGTTCAATCGAGTCTTGTAGACGACGTATCCGTATCCAAAGCCCAAATCTTCCATAGTTTTCGGAACTTCGCTATATACCGGCGTAGACAAGACGTCAAGAGCGTCGAATAGTCTTCTGTATCCGACCGATTTAACCTTTCCGTACGACGCCTTTTCTCTGTTTTTCGGTATCGGCGGAAGTTCGGCGCCGACGCGCTTTTTTATAACCTCGCGAACGGCGAGATATTTCTCCGTTACGTCGCCCGACTCGGTAAGCAAGGCGTCGTAATCGTAACTCGTGACGTCGGGAGCAAATTTCTCGTTATGATTTGCGCCGCTCGTAAAACCGAAATTGGTTCCGCCTATAAACATATATGCGTTAAAACCTCCTCGACTCAACATATCGTCAACCGTTTTTGCGTACTCGTTAGCGTCGGTCGCGTGATGAATATCGTCTCCCCACGCGTCGAACCATCCGTTCCACATTTCCATACACATTTTGGGAACGTCGGGAAATAACTCGTCGTGCGCTTTAAAGTTTTCGTCGACGCGAGAGCCGAAGTTAAGCGTCGGCAAACATCCGTCGACAAAACCGTCCAACAAATCCCCTTTCGACGTTCCGTCGGACGTAAATAAGATGCAGTCGATTCCTTTGGCTCGATAAATCTCTTTTAAATCCGATAAATAACGCTTATCGTCTCCGTAATAACCGTACTCGTTTTCAAGCTGCGCCATAATCGCGTTGCCCCCGTTCGAACATAAAAACGGTCTCACTCTGGCAAACAACTCGTCGAGATATCTTTTAAAATAAAAGATATACTTTTCGTTAGAACAGCGTATCTCCATATCTTTTTCGGCAAGCAACCACCAAGGCAATCCGCCAAATTCCCATTCGGCGCAAATATAAGGTCCGGGGCGAACTATCGCCATCAATCCGCGATCTTGCGCCTTTTTCAAAAACAACGATATATCGAATCTGCCGCTAAAATCAAATTTGCCCTTTTCCCTCTCGTGAACGTTCCACGCGCAATAGGTCTCGACGGTATTAAACCCGCACGCTATCATTTTATCGAAAATATCGTCCCACGAATCGGGTAAATTTCTAAAATAATGAACTGCACCCGATATAATTTTTATCGGTTTTCCGTCTTTTTCAAAACGGTTTCCGTTAATTCTAAAATCCATTTTTCCTCAATTCCTTTTCGATCGTCTCATTTGGTTTCAACGCAAGAAAATCGACGCGACGGCATACGACCGCGTAAACCGCTCTCGATTTGAAACCGATTTTTTCGACGACGATTTTTATGATTATAGCAAAGTTAAAAAGAAAAATCAACCGTAAAGCCCCGTTCTTCGTCGATTTTGCGCTCGATATTAAGTAAAAGCCTTAAAAGTAAAAAATCGAAAACCTTATTCC
>CAZVPW010000044.1:0-9572 GCA_964629115.1 uncultured Acidiphilium sp. | reverse complement strand
GTCGGAAAGAATGAGTTCTTGTCCCTTTCTGCCCGTGACCAAACGGGACAACTGCGAAAGCGCAATGACGGGAATATCGAGTTCCTTCGCGATCATTTTAAGACCTCTGGAAATCTCCGAAACCTCTTGTTGACGGCTGTCGCTCTGTTTTTGAGCGTTCATAAGTTGAATATGGTCGACGACGACGAGGTCGAGACGACCTTCTCTGCTCTTCAATCTTCTGCACTTGGAAAGTATTTCCGCGCACGTCGTCATCGACGTGTCGTCGACGAAAATTCTCGTGTCCGCCAAGACCTTTTTCGCTTGCCAAAGTCTTTGCCAATCGTCGTCGTCGAGTTCGCCCGACAACGCCTTTTTGTTGGACACTTTCGCAACCGAGCACATCATTCTCTGTCCGAGTTCGGCTTGGGTCATTTCTAGGGCGAAAACGGCGCAAACGGCTTTTTCTCTTATCGCGATATTCTCGACGATATTCATCGCAAACGTAGTTTTACCGATAGACGGTCTGGCAGCGAGAATAATGAGATTTCCCGCGTGTAAGCCGTTCGTCAACTTGTCGAGTCCGGTAAATCCCGTCTTCAAGCCTTGGAAATAATCTTTGTCCTTTTGTATGTTCTCAAACTTTTCCAAGACGCCGTTAATCGACAAATTCAAATTGGCGAGCGAACTCGTGTCGAGTTCCTCGGAAATATCGTAAACGCATTTTTCGGCAAAGGCGACCGACTTGACGTGGTCGCTCGAGTTTCTCGCGTCTTCGGCTATCTTATCGGCGCTTCTTATGAGTTTTCTCAAAGAACCGTCTCTCTTTACGATATCGAGATAATAAGCGTAATTCGCCGCCGACGGCGTCATTCTGGCAAGGCTCGTCAAATAGTCTATTCCGCCCGCCTTTTCCAACGTCGCCGACTTTTCCATCGCGTCCGACAACGTGACGAGATCGACCGGAACGTTTCCGCCGAACACGTCGAGCATGGACGCGAAAATAAGTTTGTGCGATTCGAGATAAAAATCGCTCTCTTTGAGTTTTGATATTATCTCGAATTGCAATTCCATATCGATGAGTATAGATCCCAAAACCGACTGTTCGGCTTCGAGACTATACGGCATCGCGTTGGTTTTTACTTGCGGCATAATTTATCCTCTGTTAAATTCTTTCAAACTCCTCGAGGGTTTCCTCGAACGATTTCATCGCAGCCTCGAAGGCGTCTTTTTTCGTAAGGTCGACTCCGGCGAGTTTCAAAAGTTCTACCGGGCTGTCCGATCCGCCCGAAGACAAGAATTTAAAGTAGTCTTCGACGGCTTTGTCTCCCTCGTTGTAAATTCCCTCGGCGATCGATATGGCGCTGATAATTCCCGTCGCGTATTTATAAACGTAGAACGAAGTGTAGAAATGAGGAATTCTTGCCCACTCGTACGCAATCTCGTCGTCGGAAACTATTCCGTCGCCGTAGTACACCTTGTTGAGTTCCAAATATTTTGAATTGAGGAAATCTTTTGTGAGCGGAACGCCTTTTTCCGCGGCGTCGTGAGCGATATACTCGAACTCCGCAAGCATAGTCTGGCGGAAAAGAGTCGTTCTTATCATATCCATATAATACGAGCAAAGATACTTTTTAAGGTCTTTGTTTTCGGTATTTTTAAGAAGATATTTCAAAAGCAAGACTTCGTTAACCGTGCTCGCGACCTCGGCGACGAAAATCTTATAATCGGCTTTCGCCTTCGGTTGAGCCGCCGCCGATTTATACGAGTGCATGGCGTGTCCAAGTTCGTGGGCGATCGTAAACACGTCGTGGACGGTCGGTTGATAGTTGAGGAGAACGTAAGGGTGCGATATGGCGTAAACGCCTATGCTATACGCTCCGCTTCTCTTTCCGTCGGTCTCCTCGACGTCTATCCAGCCCTCGTCGTGAGCCGTTTGCAAGAGTTTGCCGTAATCTTCGCCGAGGGGCGCGAGTCCTTTCTTGACGAGTTTAAATGCTTCCTCGTAATCGAGCGTCAAATCGCTGTTCTTAACGAGAGGAGCGTAAATATCGTACATACGCAGTTCGTCGAGACCGAACGCCTTCTTTCTGTCGTAAATATATCTGTGCATGAGCGGAAGACCGTCTCTTACGCACTTAAGAAGATTCTCGTAAACTTCCAACGGAACGTCTTCGTTGGCGAGCGCTTGTTCGAGACAACTGTCGTACTTTCTGACCTTCGCGAGGAAAACGTCCTTGTTTACGTTTCCTATATACGTCGCGGCAATAGTGTTGGAAAGAGAAATATAAGCGCCGTAATAGGCTTTAAAAGCTTTCTCTCTAACCGATCTGTCTTCCGATTGAAGCAACAATCCGTATACTCCCGCAAGCATAGTCTGGCGGAAAAGAGTCGTTCTTATCATATCCATATAATACGAGCAAAGATACTTTTTAAGGTCTTTGTTTTCGGTATTTTTAAGAAGATATTTCAAAAGCAAGACTTCGTTAACCGTGCTCGCGACCTCGGCGACGAAAATCTTATAATCGGCTTTCGCCTTCGGTTGAGCCGCCGCCGATTTATACGAGTGCATGGCGTGTCCAAGTTCGTGGGCGATCGTAAACACGTCGTGGACGGTCGGTTGATAGTTGAGGAGAACGTAAGGGTGCGATATGGCGTAAACGCCTATGCTATACGCTCCGCTTCTCTTTCCGTCGGTCTCCTCGACGTCTATCCAGCCCTCGTCGTGAGCCGTTTGCAAGAGTTTGCCGTAATCTTCGCCGAGGGGCGCGAGTCCTTTCTTGACGAGTTTAAATGCTTCCTCGTAATCGAGCGTCAAATCGCTGTTCTTAACGAGAGGAGCGTAAATATCGTACATACGCAGTTCGTCGAGACCGAACGCCTTCTTTCTGTCGTAAATATATCTGTGCATGAGCGGAAGACCGTCTCTTACGCACTTAAGAAGATTCTCGTAAACTTCCAACGGAACGTCTTCGTTGGCGAGCGCTTGTTCGAGACAACTGTCGTACTTTCTGACCTTCGCGAGGAAAACGTCCTTGTTTACGTTTCCTATATACGTCGCGGCAATAGTGTTGGAAAGAGAAATATAAGCGCCGTAATAGGCTTTAAAAGCTTTCTCTCTAACCGATCTGTCTTCCGATTGAAGCAACAATCCGTATACTCCGTGAGTGACCTTGACGGGCTTGCCGTCTACCTCGATTGTCGGGAACGGCATATCGGCGTTGTCTATCATCGAGAAAATATCGTGAAAACCGCCGAACATTTGTCCGCCCATAGCGAGGGCGTTCTCGGTTTCTTTGGACAAAACGTGTTTCTTTTTCTTCAAAAGACACGAAAGCATATAGTCGTAATCCTTAAAATCGGGATTAGCGATTATTTTTTGGAGATATTCGTCGGGAAGAGCCGTGAGTTCGGGAGTCATATAAGATATGCTCGCGCTATACGACACGATGACGTTTTCAACCCTTGACAAAAGCGCTTGCGCCTCGGAATCTCTGGCGTCGAGATCTTTTTTCATATAGGCGTAAACGTCTAATTTTTCGAGATCCTTGTCAATCTCGTCCATTTCTTTCAATACTTTGAGCAAAGTCTTTTCGTCAGACAATTTTCCCTCGTAACCCGAGAGATCGGCTTTTTTCGATACGGCGTCTAAAAGATCGTCGAATTCCTTTTGATCCTTAAATACGTCCGTAAGTCTCCATTTGAGACGTTCGGGGACGTCTTTTCTGTTTTTTGACATATATTTCTCCTTAGATGATTTTTTCCGCTTTTAAATATCAAACGCTTCTTCTTCGCTTTTAAGCCCGTAAGAAAGAAGGACGTTAGAATAAGTCGTATAGACTATTATATCGCTCGTTTTTAAGTTCGGGAGAGGCTTTTCCTTGTCTACGAGAACGTTTCTTCTCATATACTCTTGCGTCTTTTCCGACCATTCGAGAACGACCATAACTCTGTAATCTACGTTTCCGACCTCGGTAACGTATTCCTCGTTCTGAAGAAAAGTTCCCTCGTTGAGTTCCTTTTTGCCGTTTTTTACGTCGTCAAGCAAAAAGAATCTGCTTCTGGCTCTCTTATACGGTATCCCGAGGTAAATATACGAAAAGACGACCTCTACGCCCGAGATAACGCAGATAATAAAGAGATACAAGTTTCTTTGAGATCGCAACGTCGGGGAACTCAAGTACGGCAACCTCAAAAACAAGACGAACAGCGTCGCGCACGCCGCTATTCCCAGCCCGAGAACGATAAAATACGCGACGAGAAGTTTTTTCTTGAGTTTATAAGCCTCCTCGTAATCGCTTTCCTTATAGACGTTTATCATTTCAAGTAAAAAATAACTCCTATGGTATTGTATCCGCAGTGGCTGGTGACCGTGCTTCCGGCTTTCGCGTCTATTATCTCGTCGAATTTAAAGCATTCCTTAACCTTCTCGACGCACAAATCGACGTACTTATCTTCCGACGGACTGTGAGTTATGAAACATCTCTTGGAATCGTAATTGGGAAACTCGTCGGACAAATCCTTGATATATTGAGAGAACGAACGAGCGAGGTTGCCGACGTATTTTTTCTTGACCCCGAGCGTTCCGTCTTTCATTTCGATGGACGGGTGAATTTTAAGAACTTTTGACGCCGCCATAGCGACCGAAGAACATCTTCCGCCCTTGTGAAGAAAATCGAGAGTATCGACGACAAAAGATATTTGAGCCTTGTCCTTAAGACTCTCGATTGTCTCTACGATTTGGTCCGCGTCTTTTCCCTCGTCGAGCAAGTCGACGGCTTTCATAACTTGAATCCCTTGACCGGAAGAGAGCGAATAAGAATCGATAACCGAAACCCCTTCGAGTTCGGACGCGGCGGCGACCGCGTTCGAATAGCACGACGAGGATTTGGACGAAATGCAGAAATGAATTACCCTTTCGCCCTTTTCGAGCAATTTTTCGAAATATTCCTTATAGGCGTATATCCCAGTCGCCGAAGTCTTTGGCAACACGCCCGTTTCTTTGACGTAATCCAAAACTTGTTCGGCGGTTAAATCGACGGTGTCTCTGCGTTCCTCGCTTCCCAAAATTACGCTTATGGGGCATAACGAAATCGAGTGTTCGTCGATATATTTTTGAGGTAAATCGCAAGTGGTGTCCGATGAAATTATTATTTTCTTCATATTTTTATCTCCGCGTTAGTTTATTCCTAATGTTTAGGTAGTTTCTTACCGTATCCCTTATTCCTTCGACGACGTCAAAATACGCCGTCGTCATTCCTTTTATCTTAATCGCCCAATTAGGAACGACCCCGACGACTCTGTCGATCGACATCGGTCCCATTTTTCTGCAGTCGTAACTGTTTCGACGGTTGTCTCCCAAGAAGAAGAACTCGTTGTCGTTCAGTTCTCGCTCCGCGTAGTCGGTTATCGACGCGCTCTTGTCTCCGCAAAAATACGCGTAAGGTTCGTCCAAAAGACGGAAATCGTCTCGTCCTTTTTCCTTGACGTACACTTTTTCGTCAATTATCTTAATCGAATCTCCCGGCATCGCAACGACTCTTTTAATATAGTTGGTCGCTCCGTCTATTTTGACGACGACCACGTCTCCTCGCTCGACTTCTTTCAACTTGTCCGTCAAAAGCCAATCCCCGTCGTCAATCGTCGCGTTCATCGACAATCCCGATATCTTCACGGGCGCAAGCCAAAAACTGCGAACGAACGACAGACACACGAGAAGGATTACGACGATCGACAGCGCGACGTCGGCGACTCCGTATCTCTTTTCCTTTTCTCCGCCGAGAAGCCTTTTTCTTATCTCTCGGTCGGAGACGCGATAATCGTTTTTCATTTAAATCAACAAAATGTTATTGACAGCGTACTTGCCGTTAGATTCGATTCGAAGGGCGAAAATCTTGTCGAAGTCTCGAATACTCATTCCGTCTCGCGACTTAAACTCGCCCATCTTTATCGTCATATTTTGCCAAATGTCTCCGCTCTTCAAATCAAACGAATAGACGTAATCCACGACTCCTTCGGTCGGAGATCCGACCATAAACGCGAGTTTTACGACGCAAAATTCCGAAGCGAAAAAATCGAGTTTTAAAATTGAATTTTCGTCGGCTTTGCACGACGGTTCGCTAAACTTGTAACTGATCAAGCCGCAATGGCCGTACGCGCCGTAAATTCCGTTCGCTCCTTTCGCAAGTTGAATAAATCTGTCGTCGTCGACGAAAATTCCCTTTTCGTTTTCGGCGTTTTTATCGTAGAAAGTTATTCCGTCCAATCCGTCTTTGCTCGAGAAAATCAAGTTGGCTCTTTTTCCCGAAGTTCCGTCCGTCTTTTTATACGCGAGCTTGGAACTGAGCGTAACCCCGTTTTTGTACCTGACGACGGCAAAAGCGAAAGCGTTTTGAGCTCCGCCGTTAACGACGTATTCGAAAAGTTTTTTGTCGTCGTCCAAATCTTTAGAGAAATTACAGAAGTTCCAGTTTCTAAGCGAGGGATTCAACACTCCCTCGTTGATATAGACCTTTGCCGACTCGACTTTTATCGCCGTCGAATATTTTAACGTAAGCGAAAGGTAGTTTCCGTCTCCCTCTATCGTCAGTTCGGGCGCGGACGGGAAAACGGTCGCCGTTCTGCCGAATTGTTTGAGCATAAACAGTTCGGCGTCCTTCTTGCAGTAGCCGTCCAAATATTCGTTAAATCCGGGGGCAAAATTGAAATAAACGTCGACGCCTTTGGAAATTCTCGAAAGAGTGTCGAGAGATCTGTCGAAATCGTATTTCTCGCTGTTTGTCGCCGTCAAAAACATAACCGGACATTCGACGTACTGAGCGTAAGCGTGGGCGTCTACCGCGGCGATGTATTTTCTCCTCTCATCGTTCATTTGAACGTCTCCGTCGGAAAACTTCGGAATACCCTTATACGCCGACCAACCCGCTCCGAACATAAGAACGGCGCATTTGACTCGCTTGTCCGCCGCGGCGAGTTGCCAACCGACGTTCGCTCCCGTCTTGACGCCTATGAGTCCGACCTTTTCGACGTTCGGGCAAAGTTCGGTTATGAAAGTCAAGGCGTATCTCGCAACCGCAGCCCATTCGTACCAACACGTCTCTTTTGCGCTTTGATCGACGAAATCCATATGTCTTCCGCGAAATTCGTAATTTGCGTAAAGAACGGATTCGGGATAAACCGTGTAATTTGAAACGCCGTCTCTCTTTCCGTATACGTCTATCATCAAGACGGCGAAACCTATCTTGACAAAACTCATAACGTCTTCGTAACTTCTCTTCTCGTCGACGTCGGGAATATACAAAACGCAGTCCTTAACCTCTCCGTCGTCGGGCGTGAAAAAAGCGCCGAAAATTCTTACCCTTTCGGCTCCGACGGTTCTGCCCGAAAAGAAATACTCTCTGTGAACGACGTTGTCGTAACGTATTTCGTTAAGCATTGTCGCCTTGGTCGGTTGAGAATAATCAAATCCCTCCCAAAGCGAAACGGGCGTAAAAAACGATGATGCTCGTATCATTCAATCTCCGTAAAATCCGACTATCGGATTTCCGCTACGTAATATATTTAAATATTTCGTTTATATTATACAACATTTTTTTGATTTTTGCGACCGATATGGCGTATTTTTTTAATTTTTTTGCAAAAAAAGTCGCCTTTCTCGACATTTGCCGCAAAGCACGACGCCGAGAAATACGTCTCGGCTGATTTTTTTCGCCGA
This sequence comes from uncultured Acidiphilium sp., assembly GCA_964629115.1. GTDB lineage: Bacteria > Bacillota > Clostridia > Christensenellales > Borkfalkiaceae > UBA10281. Next base: position 1,879 of record CAZVPW010000044.1, on the reverse strand, counting down.
AAAACTCAAAAAAGACGAGCCCGAGGCTTGCGTTCAAAGCAAAAGTAAAACGCAAGATGTGGGATTTGAAAAATTCAATCCCCTTTTCGCTTGATTTTTTTTAAAAAATAAATTAAGATATTTTGACTTGGAGAAAAATATGGGATTCTGTTCTTTCACTAAAGAAGCCGCGACAAATTCGTCGACGGTTATAGACAACAAGTTTATCGCGTCGTATCTTCCCGAAGCGACGGGAAACGCCGTAAAAGTTTATCTTTACGGTCTTTTTCTGTGCCAATCGAGCGACGAAGAAATAACCTTTCCGAAATTTTGCGAAAGCGTCGGAATAGACCGAGACGAAGCGCGCGATTGCTTTAAATTTTGGGAGGAACTCGGCGTTTTGAACGTCGTTTCCGAGGAGCCTTTTCTCGTAAAATACCTTCCCTTATCGTCGTCTAAGCCCAAAAAATACAACTTTGAAAAATACGGAGAATTCAACAAGGCTTTGCAAGTCCTCATTCCCGAAAGAATGATAACGACCAACGAATTCGCCGCCTATTTTTCATTGATGGAAAACAATTCCATAAAACCCGAAGCGCTCCTTATGATCGTCAAATATTGCGTCGATTTAAAGGGCGGATCGATCGGTAGCAAGTACGTGTTGAAGGTCGCGAACGACTTTATCGCGCGAGGGGTCGACACGACGGCGAAAATCGAAAAAGAATTGTCCGATTACGCCTTGCGTTCGGGAGAATTCGCTTCGCTTATGAAAAAAATATTCCCCAATAAAAAACCGCAAATCGAAGACTTAAAACTCTTTGAAAAATGGAACAAAAAACTCCTCTACGATATCGACGCGATCGCCTTTGTCTCGAAGATTTCGAAAGCCAAAACGATTGAAAAACTCGACGCGGAAATCGAGCGTTTATACGCCGACAAAAAATTCTCCGAAAAGGAAATCGCCGACTACTATAACACCAAAAACCAAACCAAAGAACTCGCGCGCTCGGTTTGCCGCGCCTTGTCCGTTTACGTCGAGGTGATCGACCCCGTTTCGGACAATTACGTCGTTCCGTGGATTAACATGGGCTACGACGAGGACGCCTTGCTCTTCGTCGCAACCTACTGTTTTAAAAAGAACAAACGTTCGCTCGAAGAAATGAATCAAACGATCGAGAAACTTTACAAAAAGGGGCTTATAACCCTAAAATCGATCGGGGAATATTTCAAATCCGTTTCTCGCGACGACGAGTTTATCCGGTCTCTCCTCTCTCTTTGCGGAGTCGACAGACGCCCGACCGATTGGGATAGACAAAACTTAAAAACTTGGCGAAATTGGAATTTCTCGGACGATATGATCGCCGAGGCGTTCAAACTTTCGACGGGCAAATCCAACCCGTCGGCTTACGTCAACGCCGTTTTATCGAGTTGGAAATCCGACGGCGTCTTCTCGATCGAAAAGATACCCATTCAACGCAAAGACAAAAATTCGTCGGCGCTCAAAACCCGCGACTATACCAAGGAGGAAATCGACGCCCTTATCGACGACATCGACGATATCGACTTTTAACCGACTATGATATTCGACTATTCAATCATAAAAGCGGCTAACGCCGTTTACGAAGAGAGACGTCGCGAGGCTCAATCTCGTCCCGAACGAATTAAAGACTTGCTCCTCTCGGATAAAACTTACGTCGCGACGCTCAACGCCTTAAACGCTGCTCGACTCGAAAAGAGCAAGGCTCTCTTCTCCGGCGACGAAAACGCCGTTCTTAAAACCGAGAAAATCATCGCTCAAAAAAACGAAGAACTCCGAAAAATCAAATCGTCGCTCGGCGTTTCGGACGAAGATCTTCGTCCGCGTTACGTCTGCAAGGAATGTTCGGACACGGGATACATT
>CAZVPW010000043.1:0-9628 GCA_964629115.1 uncultured Acidiphilium sp. | reverse complement strand
GTATATACCCCTCGGCTCCGATCATCGCGGCGTTATCCGTGCAGAGAACTTTTTCGGGCAACACGAGTTTGATTCCCTTGACGGCGCAAGCCTCGGTCAACTTTTCTCTGAGATATCCGTTTGCGGCGACTCCGCCGCCGACGGTTATGGTATTTACGCGACGTTCTTCGGCTGCCTCTATAGCCTTTTGAACCAAAATATCGAGCGCGGCGCATTGAAAAGAACAAGCGAGATCGGCTCTCGGAAGAACTTCTCCCCTTTGCTCGACGCCGTGGGCATAATTTATCACGGCGGTTTTAAGTCCGCTATACGAGAAATTGTAACCGCCCTCGCCTTTGAGCATTTTAGGAAGTTTTATAAGGTTTTTTCCCTCTTTTGCAAGCCTTTCGACGTTAGGCCCGCCCGGATAATTCAACCCGAGAACTCTCGCGACCTTATCGAAAGCCTCGCCGACGGCGTCGTCCAAAGTCGAACCGAGGATTTCAAAGTCGTCGTAGTCCTTTACTACGATTACGGCGGTATGACCGCCGCTCGCGAGGAGCGACACGAACGGCGGCTCCAAGGTCTTGTCCGACAAATACGCCGCCGCAAGATGTCCTCTGATGTGCGAGACGGCGATAAGCGGAACGCCGAGCGAATAAGCGAGCGTTTTCGCGTAAGACACTCCAACGAGAAGAGCCCCCAGCAAACCGGCTCCGTAAGTCGCGGCGACCGCGTCTATATCCGAAAGGGAAATGCCGGCGGCTTCGACCGCCTCTTTCACGACGAGCGAAACGGCGGACGCGTGCGCTCTCGACGCGATTTCCGGCACGACTCCGCCAAAGCGAACGTGCTCGGTCGCCGAACTCATTATTTTAGAGGACAGAATTTCTCTGCCCCCTCTTATAACCGCCGCGCACGTCTCGTCGCAAGACGATTCGATCGCGAGTATCAACGCGTTTTCCTTGACGGAAAACGTCTTTTTCAAATCGGAATACATTATAAATTAACTCTTTTTAAGAAAATCAATGATAAATTGGTCGATTTCTCCGTCCATAACGGCGCTAACGTTTCCGGTCTCCGAACCCGTTCTATGGTCTTTTACCATAGTATACGGACAGAATACGTAGCTTCGAATTTGACTTCCCCACTCGATTTTCTTGACTTCGCCCTTAATTTCGCTCGCCTCTTTCATACGCTCTTCTTCGCGTTTTTCCAAGAGTTTATTCTTGAGCATACGCATAGCCTGCTCTTTGTTTTGAACTTGGCTGCGCTCGTTTTGGCAAGCTACGACGATACCCGTCGCAAGGTGAGTTATTCTAATCGCCGATTCGGTCTTGTTGACGTGTTGACCGCCGGCGCCCGACGAACGATAAGTGTCGACCTTAATCTCTTCGGGCCGAATTTCGATATCTCCCTCTTCTTGAATGTCGGGCATTACGTCGACGGAAGAAAAGGAAGTTTGTCTTCTCGCGTTGGCGTCGAACGGCGAAATTCTAACGAGTCTGTGGATACCTTTTTCGGCTTTGAGGTAACCGTAAGCGTTGTCTCCCTCGACCTTAAAGCATACCGATTTCAAACCGGCGCCGTCGCCGTCGAGCCGATCGTACTCGGTTATTTTATATCCGTGTTTTTCGGCGTAACAGATATACATTCTGTAAAGCATTTCCGTCCAATCGCACGCTTCCGTGCCGCCGGCTCCGGCGTGCAAGGTCAAAATCGCGTCACAGTTGTCGTATTTGCCTTTCAAAAGCGCTCTGAGTCTTATCTCTTCGATTTCTTTTTCGGCTTCGACGAGATCGGTCTCGACCTCCGCCAAAACGCTTTCGTCGTCCTCTTCCTCGGCGAGAGTTATCATAACTTCGGCGTCGGAAACGGTCTTGCGAGCCCTATCGAAAACGTCGAGTTTATTTCTTATGCTCTGCGCTTCGCGGCTCAAATGTTTGGATTTTTCAATATCCGACCAAACTTCGGGTTTTTCAAGTTCGCTTTCGAGATCTTTTAATTTAATTCTGAGATTGTCGACGTCAAAGAGAGTATCCTGCCTCTTCTAAAGTCTTGTAAAGTCCTCTAACTTTTTCTTCGTATACGTCGTATCTAACCATAATAATCTCCTTTTTCCGGGCATTGTTTTTTTTGGCTTGTTTTCCTTTATTTTTTTGCGCCCTTCTATTATTTTTATACGAAATAATAATATAATACGTCGGTCGGATTTGTCAAGCGTTTCGTCAAGACGGCGTTTCTTTTCGCATTGTCGTCGCGTCCTTTTTTCTTTGTCGTTGCGCGTTATTTTTGTCGGTCATTGCGCGTTGTTTCCTTTCTCTTTTCAAGGGCGAAGCAGCGCGGCAATCCCCATTCTTTTTAGGTCATTGCGAGGAGCGAATGCGACGAAGCAATCTCGCTTGAATATGCCGCGAGTTTGAGATTGCTTCGGCTCCGAGGAGCCTCGCAATAGAGTTGTCACGAAATGAAAATTAAGATTAAAATTTTTATAAAAAAACTCTATTTTAAGTGGGTGAAATTTATAGAAATTTTATAAAATCCAACTCATTTTAAACACCTATTTTTATAAATAGTGGCATTTCGCGACAACTCTAATGACAAATATATAAAGTAACGCTCGTATGAGATTGCTTCGGTTTCTGTCGAAACCTCGCAAAGACAAGCGCGATTAAAGCCTCGCAAGGACGAAAGGGCGGACAAAACCGCGCTCTAACGAGGGGCGCGGAAAGCCTCGCAATAACGAGGGGCGGTAAAATCTCACAAGGACAAAAAGCAAAAAGCAACCGCAACGACGTAAAAACAAGCCGAAACGGGCGACAATCGCACCGTTTCGGCTTGTTTTTTTCGTATTTTATTCTTTTTCAAAATCGGACGCCGGATGCAAACATAACGGACAAACGTAGTCCTCGGGCAATTGCTCGCCCTCGTATTCATATCCGCAAATCTTGCATCTCCACACCGTTTTTTCGGTCGTTTTCGCCGTCGGGCGCGGCTTTATATTGTCTAAATAATAAGCGTACGTCGCCGAGCGATCGTCGGATAAAACTTTCGCGTCCGCGACCGAACCGACGAACGTTATATGCGACCCCAAATCAATCGTTTTTTCGACTTTTACGACGATATACGAGTTGGTTCCCTCCGTAACGTAACAAACTCCGTCGTCGGAAAGAGCATATCCGTCGAATCCCTCGAATTTGTCTACGTTTCTCCCGGACGCAAAGCCGAATCTCTCGATAAGCGAAAATTTCGCTTTCTCGCTTATCGTAGACGCCGCGAAGACGCCCGTTTTCATTATCGTCTCGCAAGTATAATTAGCCTTGTTGACGCAGACGCCGACGCCGAGCGGAGAGGACGTCGTCTGAATGACCGTGTTTACGACGCAACCGTTTTTCTTTTCTCCGTCCGTCGTCGTTAAGACGAAAAGTCCGTAACTTAATTTATTAAGCGCTTCTTTTTCCATATCCGTATCGATTATTTGCCGCAGCAGTTTTTAAACTTCTTGCCGCTTCCGCAAGGGCACGGATCGTTTCTTCCGACCGTTTTTGCCTTGACGATGGGTTCGGTCGAGGCGTTTTTACTTCCGCCGTTCTCGACGAGGTCTTTTTTCTCCTCTTTTTGCGGAACTTTCTTTATCTCGGATTTCAACAAAATCGCGACGACCTCTTCTTGTATGCTCGCCGTCATTTCCTCGAACATCTCGAGACCCTCTTTTTTGTACGCTATAACGGGATCTTCGTTGGCGTAGCCGCGGAGAGAAATGCCCCTCTTCAACCTATCCATCGCGTCGATATGGTCGATCCACTTATTGTCGACGACCTTGAGGAATATATATCTCTCGAATTCGTTGTAATCGACCCCGTCTTCCTTATACGCGGCGATCTTCTCGTCGTAAAGTTCGATAACCTTATCGATCGTTTTCTCCAAAATGCAATCGTAATCCCAATTTTCGAGAATTTCTTGGGTTATAAACTCGGTCTCTCTCGGAAGAGCTTTGTCTTCCAATGCTTTGTTGAGTTTATCCTTATCCCACGTCGTCGGGTCGTTGCCCTTATTGACGTTGGAATTTACTATCTCGGCGACGAAATCGGGAATAAGGTTCAATACGTCTTGGTGAACGTCTTCGCCTTTCAATACTTTCATTCTTTCGCCGTACATAACCGTTCTTTGAACGTTCATTACGTCGTCGTACTGAATGACGTGTTTTCTTATGCCGAAGTTTCTTCCCTCGATCGTTCTCTGCGCGTTTTCAATCGAACGCGAAAGCATTTTGGATTGAAGAGGAGTATCCTCTTCGACCTTAAACGCGTTGTAAATTCCCTTGAGCCTCTCTCCGCCGAATCTTCTCGCGAGGTCGTCCTCGAGCGAAATGAAGAACAACGAGCAACCGGGGTCTCCCTGACGTCCGCTTCTGCCTCGCAATTGGTTGTCGATACGTCTCGACTCATGTCGCTCGGTGCCGAGAATAAACAATCCGCCGAGCGAAACGACTTCCTCTTTCTCCTTGTCGGTCTCCTGCTTGAAATCGGCGAGAAGCTCGTTGTATTTCTCTCTGACCGCCTTGACTTCGTCGGATACGTCTTGAACGAAAGACGTCGCAAGTTCGATGACGTCGTCGGAAACGCCGTCTTTCATAAGCGCTTGCTTAGCCATAAATTCGGGGTTTCCGCCGAGCAAAATATCCGTTCCGCGGCCCGCCATGTTGGTCGCGATCGTGACCGCTCCCTTCTTTCCGGCTTGCGCGATTATCTCGGCTTCCTTTTTATGGTTTTTGGCGTTCAATATGTTGTGTTTGACTTTGTTTTTCAAAAGCCATCTCGAAATCTCTTCGGATTTTTCTACCGTAACCGTACCGACGAGAACGGGTTGTCCCTTTTCGTGACAGTCGATTATGGCGTTTATTATAGCCTTAATCTTTCCTCTTTCGGTCGAGTAAATAACATCGGGCAAATCCATTCTCTGAACGGGTTTGTTGGTGGGAATTTCCAAAACGTCGAGCCCGTAAATGGTTCTGAACTCCTCTTCCTCAGTCTTAGCCGTTCCGGTCATACCCGAAAGTTTATGATAGAGTCTGAAATAGTTTTGGAAAGTGATGGTCGCGTAAGTTTTGTTCTCGTTTCTAATCGCGACGTTTTCCTTTGCCTCGATCGCTTGGTGAAGTCCCTCGGAATATCTTCTTCCGATCATAAGACGACCGGTAAACTCGTCGACGATGATAATTTCGCCGTCGGACACGAGATAATCGGAGTCTCTCTTAAAGATGAAGTGCGCTTTGAGCGCTTGTTGTATATGGTGGTTGAGTTCGCCGTTGTCGATATCCGCGAGGTTCTCGATATTGAAGAATCTCTCGGCTTTCTCGGCGCCTTGCTCGGTTATTTGAACTGTTTTATCTTGGGCGTCGACGACGTAATCCTCGTCGGCTTTGAGCGTCTTGACGAATCTGTTACATTCGACGTAAAGATCGGACGACTTCTCGCCTCTGCCCGAAATGATAAGCGGAGTTCTCGCCTCGTCTATCAAAATCGAGTCGATCTCGTCGACGATAGCGAAATTGAGTTCTCTTTGAACCATATCGGAGAGTTTGACCTTGAGGTTGTCTCTGAGGTAATCGAATCCGAACTCGTTGTTTGTTCCGTAAGTTATATCGCAGTTATACGCCGCGCGCTTTTGGTCGTCGTTCATTCCGTGAACGTTCACGCCGACGGTAAGACCTAAGAATTTATATACCTTGCCCATCCACTCGGCGTCGCGCTTTGCGAGATAATCGTTGACCGTAACGATGTGAACGCCTTTGCCGGAAAGAGCGTTGAGGTATGCCGGAAGAGTCGCCATAAGCGTCTTTCCTTCGCCCGTTTTAAGTTCGGCGACTCTGCCTTGGTGAACGCATATTCCGCCCATCAACTGAACTTTGTAGTGGCGCATACGCAATACTCTATACGCCGCTTCTCTGACGACGGCGAACGCGTCGTACATAATCTGTTCGAGAGTTTCTCCTCCGCTAAGTCTTCCCTTCAAGACGTCGGTCTGCTCTTTGAGTTGAGCGTCGGTCATACTTTCGTATTTCGGCGCAAGAGCGATAATTTTGTCCGCTTGAGAGTCGATTTTCTTTAAACTGATTCTCGAATCGGTGTTTAGAATGTATCGGATAAGTCCCATAAAATCTCCGTATAGACCGTTTAATCGAAAAAAACCGCCGTCGCGATTGAGGTCGCGAAGCGCCTTAAAACCGATTATCGGTCAAAAATAATATTTTATACCTTCCCGTATATTCTACTATATCCTCCGCGAAAATTCAATTGTTTTATGTGATATTTTGCTAAAAATTGGGTTTTTAGAAAGTTTTTACCCGAAAAAATGTCGAAATCCCTTTTTTTTCGATTGGTTTTCACCGCCGAAAAACTGATGCTTTACGCGGCGAACAATCGACAAACACACGGCTATAAGTCGATTATCTCAATTTTTTGCCCCTATATCCGCGCTTCGTTTCAACCGAAACCCCTCGTATAAAAAACGATACTCAAAAACGGAAACCCGTTTTTACAAACGAGTTTCCGTCCGCGATAATATTAAATTGTATTTCGGTTCGTTTTTAAACTTTCGGTTAGATTTCGTTAAACACGACCACGGAATTTGCGGAAAGTTCGAATTCGAGAACTTGATTTTTGACCGAAACGACCCCGCTCGACGACAATAAATCGTCGGTAGACGGAAGTCCGCCTTGCTCGTAAACGAACTTTTCGAACGATGTATACGCCTTGGGATTATGCAAAGCGTATTTGCGACCGTTTTCGCTTCCGTTCGCGAAGACGTAAGTCCATTTGCCGTTTTCGCCCTTAAACGCCGTTCCGGCGATAAATTCGTCGCCGCATTCAATCGGATAAACTTCGGCTCCCCTCTTGATATATTTGGACAAGAGAGCGTACGCGTAATACTGATCGCGAACCTCGTAATCCTCTTTCATCGCGTCGTAATACTTCTTATCGGTTACGTAGGAAAGTTTCGTACTCTTCCACAAACCGAGTTGCATCATCGAATCGTACGGGTCGGTTCTGCTGTAATACTGGTCGAACAATACCCAGTAGCTAACGCCCGACGCTCCCGCGTTGTAAAAATTGAGCGCTTGACGAGCAAGGAGAACTCCCCTTTTAAACTTGTCGACGTCAGTTTGTCTTGCCGAACCTTGAGTTTGGTTGGATCCAAACTCGCCGACGACGTGTTTTTTGCCCAAACTTCTTACGTTGTTGAGATTTTCCGTCTCCCATTCTTTCATGACCGAATTAGGGGTTTCGTAACCGAAAATATAAGTGTGGGAATTGTAAACGTCCGCTATGTCGTCGAGTTCGGTCGCCGTCTTTTCAAGCCACGAAACGGCGCGGTCGGTATTGTCCGAAAGGTTAAATTTTACTTTATCCCTTATGCCGTCCGCCTTGAATCTTCTATCTATCGCAAGACAGAGTTTCTTGTAATTCTCAAACTCGACCTTGTCGTTTAACAGATACGACCAATCGGGCTCGTTGATAGGCGTTATTTCCTTTATGCTCGTATATCCCTTTTTATTTACGAGATATTGAACGTAAATAGAGAAATTCTCGGCGAGTTCCTCGGGGTTAGCCGCCGCCATAACCCAATTTGACGAATTGTTGCCGCGAGCGAGGAAATGTCCGCCCTCGCCGCGGATAGCGTTCATCGTGTCGTTGTCGTAAAGGGCGACGTTGTTCTCGACTCCCCAAAGGGTTAAGTTGACGTCTATTCCGTTTTCTTGGGCGAGGTCGAGAACTTTGAATAAACTCTTCATTTCTTGACTGTCTACGGTAAGATTGTCCCAATTTATAGTATTCGGATCGTCGTTATCGTTAAAGGGCTCTATCCAAGACGGCAAAAGCATAACCCTAAAACGAGATATCTCCATTTGGGAAACCCTTTTTCTAATCAATTCCCAATCCTCTTCCTTAACCAAGCCTTTGGCGAGGTTTTGCGATAGAAAATGGGGATCGAGTTCTACGCTTATTCCGTAAGTGTTTTCGCCGGAAAGTTCGGAAAGAGTCAATTCCGTATATCCTTGCGAAACTATATGCGTTTTGTTGTTATCGTCCGTACTTTCTTGATTTTCGCTCATTTCGCACCCCACTGTCAGAGCAAAAAGGCAAACCGTCGCCAAAAAACACGCTATGATTTTTTTCATTTTCGAGCAGCCTCCATTTTCGCCTTAGGTTTGAAAATTATTTGATTTAACGTTTTTCCTTATAAAAGTTTTAGAAATTTTATTTTCTATCCCTTACGCTTTTATATAGGTACGAAAGTTTTTATACTTAACACTTTCCCTTGTAAAAGTTCAGAAATTTTATTTCTTAGCTCTTACGTTATTGTATAGGCGCGAAGGATTTTCGACTTAACCGTTTTTCTAGAAAAAGATTTCTATAATTTTCTCTCTCAAACTTTACAAGATTATATAGATACCTTTGGAAACGAACTTAACGTTTTTTGCATAAAAAAAGGAGTGTCAATAAAGATACCCCTTTACATTTTCTATGATTTCTTCTGCAATAACTTCGAGTCTTTTACTTGTCCCTTTTATGTCGTCATGCTTTATTTCATTATTAGCAATATCAACTTTTATACAATTTAAACTCTTTTGACCAATGTGTATTATGTTAATTATCTTTCCACTCAAATTTATTTTACTAACAACATATTTAGCCTTTTTCCCAAAACAAATTACTACCTTTTTGTTTTCTAACTCTTGCTTTAACCTAGTTGTATTCTCTTGAGAATCTAAATCTAATTTATTATAGTGTATTTTTGGGAGAAAATCATCAGTTTTGATATTGTTTTTGAAAATTTATCTTAAATAGAACTTTTTTAACGGCGACCATTGCCGTGAACAATATCAAATATCTTTGTCTAATCGCGGTTTGACGAAACTTTTCGCTTCAAGTTCGCCAACTGACTTGGCGAACTTGAAACAGCGAAAATACGTAAAAATCGACGGTTTTTCATCAAAAAACAGCCGCTTTTAGGGAAGTTCGCCAAGATCGCCAACTTTTTTCGTGCTAAGGAGAAAAGCCGCTTTGGCGAACTTGATTTTTTAAAAATCTACAACTTACGAGGATCTAATCGCATTGTTTTGCACCACAAAACAAGCTTTTCCCAAGCCTCTTGCATGGTAAGCATTCTCTTCCCTTTTGCAAAATAAGACGCTTCCCACGCGAACGAATACGCCTTTTTCATCGTTTCCGTCGACTTAAACTTAAACGCCCCGTATAGCGACTTATACTTCTTAAACATTTTGAAAAACTGCGATTTTCCATAGGGTTTCTTCCCTGCCGCCAACGTTCTTTTGTAATATCTGCGCCACATAACGAAAATCGTAAGTTTTCTCTTCTTTTTATCTTTTTCTAACTCGTAAAAATCGGGAGCTTCGTACTCCGCCCGACGTACGCGCTTGGGATAAAGCGTTTTTAACAACTCTAAATCGGATATTTTATAGTCTAACGGCAACTCGATACCGCACTCTTTGGCTCTTTTAATCGTTTTCAAAACGGTTGTACGCGAACATTCGCAAAGCTTAGCGATTTGCGTCGTCGTATTTCCCTTATGATAATAGTCTAAAATAGCCTTATAATTGGTCATCGTTGCCGTTTTCTACCTT
>CAZVPW010000042.1:0-9752 GCA_964629115.1 uncultured Acidiphilium sp. | reverse complement strand
CGGCAAGTCTACCCTTGCCGACAGAATAATCGAACTTACGGGACAAGTCGCCGAAAGAGATATGGAAGACCAACTTCTCGACTCTATGGATTTGGAGAGAGAACGCGGCATAACCATCAAACTTACTCCGGTCAGAATGGGATATAAAGCCAAGGACAGAAAGGATTACGTTTTCAATCTCATCGACACCCCCGGACACGTCGACTTTACATACGAAGTTTCCCGTTCTCTCGCCGCGTGCGAAGGAGCGATTCTCATCGTCGACGCGACTCAAGGAATCGAAGCTCAAACGCTGGCGAACTGCTATCTCGCGCTTGATAACGATCTTGAAATCGTTCCCGTAATCAACAAGATCGACCTCGCCTCCGCCAACCCCGACGAGACGGCGAAAGAAATAGAGGACGTCATCGGCTTGGACGGCTCGAACGCGCCGAGAATTTCCGCGAAAAACGGAATCAACATCGACCAAGTTTTGGAGCAAATAGTCGAACTCGTTCCGCCGCCGAAAGGCGACGACGACGCGCCTTTGAAAGCCCTCGTTTTCGACAGTTATTACGACAACTTCAAAGGAGTTATATGTTTCGTCCGAATCAAAGACGGAACGGTTTCGGTTGGAACGAGAATTAAGACCTTTAACGGTTCCAAACAATTCGACGTCACCGAAGTCGGCGTTTTCAGCCCGACCTTAAAACCCAAGAAATTCCTCTCCGCGGGAGAGGTCGGGTATATCGCGGCGAGCATTAAGAGCATCGAGGACATCGCGGTCGGAGACACCATTACCGACGCAAACAGACCGGCTCCCGAACCTCTGCCCGGATATAAAAACGTTCAACCCGTCGTATTCTCCGGAATATATCCGTTAGACGGTTCGAAATTCAACGACCTCAAAGACGCGCTCTGCAAGTTGAAACTCAACGACGCCGCTCTTTCTTTCGAGCCGGACAACTCGGACGCTCTCGGATTCGGATTTAGATGCGGATTTCTCGGGCTCTTGCATATGGAAATTATCCAAGAAAGAATCGAGCGCGAGTTCGATATCGACATAATCACTACCGCCCCGTCGGTTTCCTATCACGTTCGAAAGACCGACGGCGAAACGATAATCGTCGACAACCCGAGCAAATTCCCCGACGCGACGTATATCGATTACGCCGAAGAACCTATGATAAACGCAAACGTCTTTGCTCCGCCCGAATACGTCGGAGCCATAATGGAACTTTGCCAAGATAAGCGCGGCGTTTTCACCGATATGACCTATCTCGACGCAAAGCGCGTCAAACTCAATTACAGACTTCCCCTCAACGAGATCATCTTCGACTTCTTCGACGGGTTGAAGAGCAGAACGAGAGGTTACGCCTCTTTCGATTACGAACTAGACGGATATCAAAGGAGCGAACTCGTCAAACTCGATATGCTTTTAAACGGCGAGGTCTGCGACGCTCTCTCCATAATCGCCCATAAGGACAAGGCGTACGCTCGAGGCAGAGCCTTGGCGGAAAGACTCAAAGAAGTCATTCCGCGCCAACTCTTCGAGATACCCATTCAAGCGGCGATCGGAGGCAAAGTCATCGCGAGAGAGACGGTCAAAGCGCTCAGAAAAGACGTTCTCGCCAAATGTTACGGCGGAGACATAACGAGAAAGAAGAAACTTCTCGAAAAACAAAAAGAGGGCAAGAAGAAGATGCGCCAATTGGGCTCGGTCGAAGTTCCGAGCGAGGCGTTTATGTCCATTTTGAAAATCGACAGTTCGGACGGAAAATAATCTTCTCTCCGCTCGCAACGATACAAAAACTGCAAACAATCGACTTATAAAGAGGTTTTTATGGCGGGAATTTACGTTCACGTTCCCTTTTGCAAGAGCAAATGCGCATATTGCGACTTTGCTTCGTACCCAAAGGAGACGTCCAAAATCGACATTTATTTCGCTTGTCTCTACAAAGAGATGAAAGGGAGAAGCTCGGCTTTAAAAGACAAGGTTTTCGACACCGTATATTTCGGCGGCGGAACGCCTTCTTTCGTCGACCCCAAGTATATTCTCGGGGCTATGAGGCAACTTAAAAATTTCTATAACGTAACCCCGAACGCCGAAATAACCATAGAGATAAACCCCGGAACTCTCGACGAGAAAAAACTTCAAACGTACGAGAAAATCGGAATAAACAGATTTAGCGTCGGACTTCAAACCGCCAACGACAGACTTCTCGAAAACATCGGCAGAAGTCATACGAAAGCCGATTTCGAAAGGGCGGCGAGTTTGCTCAAGGGCAAAAATTTCAGCGTCGACATAATGTTCGGTCTCGCAAACCAAACCAAAGAAGACGTCAAAGACGCGATAGATTTGGCTGTCGAATATCAAGCGACCCATATCTCGTCCTACGCCTTAAAACCCGAGGAGGGCACGCCTATGTACGGCAGATATCTCAACGGAGAACTGCCGAGCGACGACGAAACCGCCGACCTTTACGACTTCTTGTGCGATTATCTCGCTCAAAAAGGATACGAAAGATACGAAGTCTCCAATTTTTGCAAAAAGGGATACTCTTCCAAACACAATAAAAATTATTGGAACCGCGGCGAATATATCGGATTCGGCGTTTCGGCGTCCTCGTTTATAGACGAAAGGCGATTTACGAATACCGAAAAAATCGACGAATACGTCGCTTGCATTACGCGCGACAAAGTCGCGGAAATCTTCTCCGAATCAATCGAGGGAGACGAGAGAGAATTCGAGTTTATAATGCTCGCTCTCCGTACGGCGGACGGAGTTTCGCTCGCCGAATTCAAAAAGCGTTTTAACGCAAACTTCAAAGACAAATACGCGAAAAAGATAAAAGCCGAGGAAAAATATCTCGAAATCGACGACGAAAGAATTCGAATCAAAGACGAATATCTCTTCGTCCAAAACGAGATAATAATCAACTTTATGGACTAAAAAAGTCTGATAATCGACTTATCGGCGGACAAAATCCGCAAGCCAAAAAAAGACGGCAAAAACCGAAACGAAAGGAAACCGACCAAGAGAAACAATGGGAAATTTTGTTCACTTACACGTTCACACCGAATATAGCATATTAGACGGAGCGACGAAAATTGCCGTGGCGCCCAAAAAAGCCAAGGCCCTCGGCATGCCCGCTCTCGCCATAACCGACCACGGCAATATGTACGGCGCGGTCAACTTTTTCGATTCTTGCGAAAAAGAGGGAATCAAGGCTATAATCGGAACGGAATTTTACGTCTGCGACGACTTGACCGTTAAGAGCGGAAAGACAAAACTCAACCACCTCGTGTTGCTCTGCAAAAACGAAGAGGGTTACAAAAACATTTCCCTTTTAAACGCCATAGCGTTCAGAGACGGTTTTTACTATAAGCCGCGAATCGACTTAAAAACTCTCGCCGAACACAGCGAGGGTCTCGTTTGCCTCTCGGCGTGTCTTGCCGGCGACATTCCGCAAGCCATTTTAAACAGAGACTTCGAAGAAGCAGAAAGGCTGGTCGTTTGGTTTAAAGACCTCTTCAAAGACGACTTTTATCTCGAAATTCAAAATCACCGCCTCGAAGAACAACTCGAAGTCAATAAATACTTGAGAATTTACGCTAAAAAATACGGGGTCAAACTCGTCGCGACGAACGACGTTCACTATCTCGAGCGATCTGACGCCGTCTCTCAAGACGTTCTTATGTGCGTTCAAATGGGCGCCGATTACGACGACCCCAAACGTCTGAGATTCCCCAACGACGAGTTTTACTTGAAATCGTACGAGGAAATGCAAGAGATTTTCCCCGACGACGAAGAGGCTCTCGCAAACACCTTGGAAGTCGCCGAAAAGTGTAATTTCGGCTTCGTATACGGGCGATATATGTTCCCCCATTACTACCCCGAGACGGGCGACGACCCCAAAACTTATATAAGAAAACTCATCGACGACGGAGTCAAGAAAAAATACGGACAAGAAACTCAAGAAATCAGAGACCGTATCGAAAGCGAACTCGCCGTCATTGAAAAGCAAGGATTCATCGAATATTTCCTTATCGTTTGGGACTATATAAACGCCGCGAGGAATATGGGTATTTCGGTCGGCCCCGGAAGAGGTTCGGGCGCAGGTTCTATCGTCGCATATCTTATAGGAATAACCAATATAGACCCGCTTAAATACGATTTGTATTTCGAGCGTTTCTTAAACCCCGAAAGAGTCTCGGCTCCCGACTTCGACGTCGACTTCGAAGATAGCAGACGACAAGAGGTCATCGAGTACGTTAGACAAAAATACGGCGCCAACCGAGTTTGCAAAATCGTAACCTTCGGCACAATGGCGGCGAAAAACGCCATAAAAGACGTCGCGAGAGTCTTGAAAGTTTCCTATTCGGAAGCGGACAAGGTCACGAAAGCGATGCCAAACAAATTGGTTCGCAAAAACGCCAAGGGAGACGAATTCGACTTAAAACGCCCGAATATCATTCTTAAAGTTTTCGGACAATACCACCCCAAAGAGGGAGCCAAGGACTACGGGGTCGACTTCTCCGTCCCCGAACTCGTCAATATGTACAACGAGTCGCCCGAAATAAAGAGAGTCGTCGACATCGCGGCTAAACTCGAAGATAGTCCGAGACAAGCGAGCACGCACGCTTGCGGAGTTATAATCGGAGCCGACATTCTCGACCAAAAAATGCCGCTCGGAAGAAACGGCGAAGATATCACGAGTCAATATACGGGCGTAGAACTCGAACACCTCGGATTCCTTAAAATGGACTTCCTCGGACTTCGAAACTTGTCCGATATTAAAATGGCGATCGACTATATCAAGGAAAACCACGGCGTCGAAATCGATTTCGACAAATCGACTTACGACGACCCAAAAGTTTTCGAACTTCTCTCCTCGGGAAACACCAAGGCGATATTCCAGATAGAATCGGCGGGATTCCAAAAGTTCATGAAAGAACTTCGCCCGACGTGCATAGAAGATATAGTCGCGGCGGTTTCTCTGTACCGACCCGGACCGATGGATTCGATACCGAGATTCGTTAAATGCAAGCATAACCCCGAACTCGTGACTTTCGCCCACCCCTTGCTCGAGCCTATCTTAAAACAGACTTACGGCTGTATCGTATACCAAGAGCAAGTTATGAAAATCGTTCAAGCGCTCGCCGGCTATACCCTCGGTCAAGCCGATATGGTTCGAAGAATGATGGGAAAAAAGAAAGTCGACGACATGGTGAAAGAAGAGATCGTCTTCATTCACGGAAAGCCCGAAACGGTCGACAAACACGGCAAAGTCTCGACGGCGATCGACGGCTGTTTAAAGCGCGGAGTTCCCGAAGATGTCGCCCACAAAATTTGGGACGAAATGAAGGACTTCGCAAAATATGCCTTCAACAAATCTCACGCCGCCGCCTATTCGCTCGTCACCTATCAAACGGCGTATCTCAAATGTTATTACGAAGCCGAATTTTTAACGGCGGTCCTCAACAACAGAATAACGAATATCGACGAAATTAAGAACTACATTTCTTACGCAAAGGACGAGGGCATAAAAGTTCTTCCGCCCGACATCAACGAAAGCGTCGGATATTTCAGCGTTAAGGACAAGAAAATTCGATACGGTCTCGCGGCTATAAAAGGCATCGGACTCGCGGCGATCGACTCTATCGTCGCCGAGAGGGAAAAGAACGGCAAGTACCTTTCTTTTGAAAATTTTGCGACAAGATGCGAATCAAAAGTTTTGAACAAGCGTCTCGTGGAAAACTTAATCTACGCCGGAGCGTTCGACTCGTTCGGCAAGAACAGAGCGCAGTTAATCGCCATATACGAGGACTTAATCGACCGAGTGACCATAATCGCAAAGCAACGCGAAAGCGCTCAGATAAGTTTGTTCGGCAGCCTTATCGAGGAAGATACGGCTTTCGAGGTCGTATATCCGGACGTTCCCGAGTTCGACAACAAGACCAAACTTTCGCTTGAGAAAAACGTCACGGGCGTATACGTCTCGGGTCATCCGTTGGACGGATTTAAAAGCAAATTCGCCGACTGCACCTTCACGACCGAAGCGCTCGCAAACGTCGAAGAAGACGAGGACGGAAACAAGATATACACCGACGTTAAAAACGATATGCCCGTATACCTCGGAGGAATAATTTCCGCCGCGGACAAGATTACGACGAGATCGGGAGCAAATATGACTTTCGCGACCGTCGAAGACTCTTACGGAGCTATCGAATGCGTATTTTTCCCGAGAACGCACGAAAAATACAAAGATATGCTCCAACCCGAGCAAGTCGTCAAAATTCGCGGAAAACTCCAACTTAAAGACGACAGGGCGTCGATCGTCGTCGACAAATGCGAACGGGTCGACGAAACCGAAACCCGAAGCGACGCGCCGAAAGAAAAACCCAAGCGCGACTATCTCGGAATAATTCTTAGAGAGGACACAAAAGAGTTTAAAGACGAACTTATAGATATACTTTCGACCTATCCCGGAGACATCACGGTATGTTTTAAGATAGACGGCAAAACCTATAAAATGTCGCAAACGGTAAGAAATTGCAAGGGACTCGTAAACGAACTTTTATCGATCGTCGAGCCCGAAGACATTAAATTCTTCTCCGTTTGACGTTTAAATAAAGAAATAGAAAAAGAGAAAATGAGCAGACTTTTCAAGGAGGCAAACTTATGAAAAAAATAGCAATTTTAACGAGCGGCGGCGACGCCCCCGGAATGAACGCGGCGATCAGAGCGTGCGTCAGAAGCGCGATTAACAGCGGACTCGAAGTATACGGCGTCGACAGAGGCTATCAAGGACTTGTCAACAACAAGATTTTCCAAATGACGACCCACTCGGTTTGCGATATCGTTCAAAAAGGCGGAACGATTTTGAAGACGGCGAGATGCCTTGACTTCAAATTCCCCGAAACGAGAAAAAAAGCCGCCGACAACCTCAAAGTGCTCGGCATCGAGGGTCTCGTCGTAATCGGCGGAGACGGCTCGTTTACGGGAGCAAAACTCCTTTCGGACGAAAACGGAATTAACGTCGTCGGAATCCCCGGAACCATCGACAACGACCTCGCATACACCGACTACACTCTCGGTTTCGACACGGCTGTAAACACCGTTCTTTGGGCTATCAACAACCTCAGAGACACTATGACTTCGCACGACAGAGTCTCGCTTATCAAGGTTATGGGCAGACGTTGCGGAGATATCGCGCTCTACTCGGGCATTTGCGGCGGAGCCGAATATATTCTCGTTCCCGAAATTCCCTACGACGTCAGAGCGATTGCCGACGACATCAAAAAGAGCAAAGAGAGAGGCAAGACTTCCAACATAATCGTCCTCGCCGAAGGCGCCGGCAACGAGACCGAAATCAAAACTCTCGTTTCGGTCTTAAGCGGAGCCGACGTTAAAGTCACGACCTTAGGACACATTCAAAGAGGCGGCGCTCCGACCATGGCGGACAGAATGCTCGCCGCTCGATTCGGAACGAGAGCGACCGAACTCTTAATCGAGGGAAAGACCAACAGAGTTATCGGAATCAAGGCGAACGAGATTATCGACCTCGATATAACCGAAGCCCTCTCCGCCCCCAAAGCCATCAGACGCGACCTTTACGAAATGGCGTCCAAACTCTGCTAAGATCATGAAGAATTTGAAAGGAAGATGCGTGTTCGCCCAATCGGGCGGACCTACGACGGTAATCAACGCGAGCATAGCCGGCGGGTTGATTCAAGCGCTCGACGAAGAACTCGTCACGGGCGTACTCTGCGCAAATCACGGAATAAAAGGCGTTTTGAACGAGGATTTTTTCGACGTAACCAAAGAGGAACGAGAAGAACTTCTCGCTTTGAAAAACACCCCGGCGTCGGCGTTCGGCTCGGTTAGATATAAACTTAAAAACCCCGACGAAAACGACGTCGACTATAAACGCATACTCGATGTTTTCAAAAAATACGACGTTCGATATTTCTTCTATAACGGCGGCAACGACAGTATGGACACTTGCGATAAAATATCCAAGTATATGCAAAAGTCGGGCTACGACGTCAACGTTATCGGAATCCCCAAGACCATAGACAACGACCTTTGCGGAACCGACCACTGTCCGGGCTACGGAAGCGCGGCGAAATACATAGCGAACTCGATTATGGAGATAAACCGCGACGCCGTAATTTACGGAACGCCGCTCGTTATAATCGTCGAGATTATGGGCAGAAACGCCGGGTGGCTCGCCGCGTCGAGCAAACTTGCCGAAGTCGGAGGCTACGGCGCCGATTTGATTTATCTTCCCGAAGTCGCGTTTTCTTACGACAAATTCTTGAACGACGTCAAAAAAGTAGTCGACAGAAAGAAGATATGCGTTGTCGCCGTATCCGAAGGCATACGTTTCTCGGACGGTAAATACGTCGGCGACGACGGGGCTCAAACCGACGTTTTCGGACACTCTCAACTTGGCGGGGTTTGCGGAACGCTCAAAGAAAAGGTCAAAAGTTTGGGCTTGAAATGCAAGGCGATTGAACTCGGCATCTTGCAAAGATGCGCGGCTCACTGCGCGTCTGAAACAGACGTCGAAGAATCTTTCGAATCGGGACGCCAAGCCGTCAAGCAAGCCGTTTCGGGAGAAACCGACAAGATGATAGCTTTTAAAAGAAAAGACGGCGAAACCTATCGAATCGAATACGCCGCCGCTCCTTTGTCTCTCGCGGCAAACGCCGAAAAGACCGTTCCCCTCGAATGGATAACCGAAGACGGAACCAATCTTACCGACGAATTCGTCAAATATGCTCTTCCCCTTATCAACGGAGAACCCGAAAGAAGAATGAAAGACGGTTTGCCCGTATACGCAAATTTAAAATTCCAAAAGTTTGAACTTTAAAGTTTAAGAATCTAAACATTGCAAAAAAAAGCCGACGGCTCGCTCAAAAACGCGAACAGTCGGTTTTTTTATAAAACAATTTAACCAATCAATCCTTTTTTATTTAAGTATTCTTCAAGTCTTTTCGCAAGCAAAGCGTGACCCTCGTCGTTCGGATGCAATCCGTCGACGGTCAATTCGGACGGGCTTGTTTTGGGGAGCGGAAAAGAATCCGACAAATCGAGGACGTCTATCGAAAGTCCGCCTATAACCTCTTTAATCGCCTTTCTGTACTCTTCGAGCGTTTTCCCCGGCTCCCTTTTATCCCCCTCGCCGAAAGGGTTATCCTCGTTCAATCTCGGCATTGGCAAGATAAAACAAACTTTATCCTTGCCGCAGAGGTCGATTAGGCTTTTTCCTAAAAACCATACGGCGCCGCAAAAGGTGTCGCTCGTCTTATCGCCGACGACGCCAAACGGAGCGTTTCCGTGACCGTAATCGTTCGTTCCGCCGAACACGAAAGTAAAATCGGCGTTTGCGTCTATACCCGATATCCTCGCGCAAAAATCCTCGCCGGATTCGGGAAGGTAGTCGCAAGGAATTTGCTTTGCCATTCTCGTTCCGCCGATTCCGAGATTATTCTCTTTTGCCCCGAGATCCTCGCAGAGAAGCGTCGTATATCTTTTCGACGGTCGACTCGCGCCCGCCCCGGCGGTTATGCTGTCTCCCAAAAAATTTATCGTCATTATTTTTCACCCGTAATTTTGATTTTGCTCAATAATTTTATCAATAATAAAAAAACAAGTCAATCAAACGCTTGCAAAATCGAAAAAAATATGATATTATTAAAAAGCCGCGGGGGTATAGCTCAGTTGGTAGAGCGCTTGAATGGCATTCAAGAGGTCGCCGGTT
>CAZVPW010000041.1:0-9813 GCA_964629115.1 uncultured Acidiphilium sp. | reverse complement strand
GGCGCGGATATAGAATACGACTACCAAACTTGCGGATTTTCGTTCGGCGTAATGCTTGCGAACGGCGAAAATCGTTTTTCGGACGCCTTTTCCGATTGCAAGACGAAATTTTCCGACCTCTTGGTCGACAGAAAGAAGCTCAAGGAGTTTTTGGACGAGGGGGAGAACTTTCTTCTCAAAGCAAAAAAACTCGAAACTCCGGGCGAATATCCCGTCATTCTTTCACCCCTTGCCACGGGTATTTTTGCCCACGAGTCTTTTGGTCATAAGAGCGAAGCCGATTTTATGCTCGGCGACGAGACTATGAAGAGAGAATGGACGATCGGCAAAAAAGTCGGAAGCGATATACTTTCCATATACGACGGCGGCGGACTCGACGGTTCGGGTTACGTTCCCTACGACGACGAGGGGACTAAGAGTTCTAAAACCTATTTGATAAAAAACGGATTGCTTGCCGGCAGACTTCACAGCGCGACGACGGCGGTCGAACTCGGCGAAAAACCGACGGGAAACGCGAGGGCGGTAAGTTGCGAATTCGAGCCCATCGTTCGAATGACGAGCACGATCGTAGACGGCGGAGACAAGACTTTCGATGAGCTCGTCGGGGGAATTGAGAAAGGTTATTTTATAAAAGGCGTCAGTCACGGGTCGGGGCTCAGTTCCTTTACCATAGCGCCGACGATCGCGTATGAAATAACAGACGGCAAAATCGGAGATCCGGTCAAGATCGCGGTTATAACGGGCGACGTTTTCGAGACCCTTTCGCTCGTCGACGGATTGAGCAAGGACGTCAAAATAATGTCCTTTGCGACGGGCGGATGCGGAAAGATGGAGCAGTTCCCCTTGCCGGTCGGTTTTGGCGGACCCTATATGAGAGTAAAGAAAATGGGGGTACAGTAAAATGAGAATAGAAACGATAAAGAGAAAATCGAAATCGGCTTGCGTCAATTTGACGGGCGGAACCGTCGATTCGCTTCGCGTAAAGAACAAGTCTTCCGTGACGGTCAGAGTATACGACGGCGGCAAAATCGGCGTCGCCGGAAAAAAGGGCTCGGCGTCGATCGAGGATTTAAAGGCTGAGGCGATTCGAAATCTTTCCCGAGGAATTTCCTATCCGGATATTCCGAATAAACCGTTCAATAAGTCGATTAACGTAAAAAAAGACATAATCAAAGCCGAAGATTTTATGGGGTATGTCGACGATACCGCCAAAAAGATTTCCGAGCAAAATCCCGCGTTTATCATAAGCGGCAAGGCGTACTTGAGCGAACTCGAAACGTCGTACGAGTCGACGGACGGAAGAAAGTTGGACTACGCGGCGTCTTCTATCTCGTTCGGAATCTCGTTTAAAGCCAAAGACTCGGCGAACATTATGGACGGCGGAATAGACGTCGAAGACGACGCCTTGATAGGAGACGATTTCGTCGCCGACGTAAAGACCAAGCTCGACGCTTTTTTAACCCCCGTCGGACACGTCGCCGCCGATAAGGTCCCCGTAATAATGAGCGCGAGCTATTTTTCATACGCGCTCTCTCACTTTGTCGCCGACGCTTATTGTTCCAACGCTTCTTTGTTGAACGGAAAGTTGAAAAGCAAGGTTTTCGGCGATAAATTGAGCGTTTGTTTAAACCGAGACCCATCCGAACGGCTTCTTTTTCCGTTTTTCGACGTCGAGGGCGTCGTCAACAATGATTATAGATCGTATCTCGTCAAAAACGGAGTTATGGAGAAATTGCTTTCGACAAAACTTACCGCGGATAAGTATGGGATTGAGAACGCCGGTTGCGCCGAAGCCGAATACGTCGGAGCGCCTGGCGCGTCCGCGGTCGGATTGGACGTCGACGTAACGGCTGATAAAATCGAGGATCTCGTCGGAGACGGCGAGGCGATTTATCTCGATATGTCGTCCGGCGGAGATATGACTCCCGACGGCAATATGAGTTTGCCCGCTCAACTCGCGTTCTTATATAAGGGCGGCAAACTCGTCGGAAAACTGCCCGAATTTGTCCTCTGCGGAAATATTTTCGACGTGTTCGGAGACGATTTCCTCGGGGCGTGTTCTCTCGGAAGTGTTTTTAAGAGTATGAAGAGAGAAAAGGTCGTCGTTGCGCATATGAACGTCGTTAACAAAAAATAATCGCCGTTTGAAAAGACGCGCGGCGAATCCATAGCGGAAAAACGGCGAGCCCAAAACGGGCTTGCCTTTTTTTGCACTCTCGACGACGTATTTTTCGACCGTTTTTGTCGAGCGCTTTTCGAATCGGCGTTTTATGAAAAGAACGAATGTCGATTTGTCGCTTTAACGGGGCGATTGTCGCGAGGTTCGCGAACTTTTCGTCAAAAAAATGGACAGTTTTAACAAAAGCGCGCGCTAGGCGAATAAAAATTTTTCAAAAGGTATTGACGCGAGAGATTTTTTAGGTTATAATTGCGCTACCCCTCGAATACGGGGTAAAAAATACGATAATAAGGAGACTACAATGAAAAGAAAACTAACTGCTCTCATCTTATCCGCGGCTACGCTGTTCGCCGTCTGCTCGTTTACGGGCTGTAAAAACGACGATAAGGCGACGAGAATGACCGTCGATATCAATCCGAGCGTCGAATTTATATTGGATAAAGACAACAAGGTCGTATCCGCTACCGCTCTGAACGACGACGGAGCCGTTGTATTGGTCGGCGAAACGTTCGTCGGAAAAACCGCGGACGAAGCGGCTCAACTCGTCGTGTCCATAGCGATCGATTCGGGTTATCTCGTCAAGGGCGAAGCCGTCGTCGCCGACGGAAACGTAAAGATTTCGGTATCCGGAAGCGAAAAAGAAGCCAAGAAGATTTACGATAAAGCCGCGAAAAAGGTAAAATCGTACCTTGACGACAAAGGCATTACCGCCGCCGTCGCCCAAGTCGAAGCCGCCAAGACCGAGGAATTGAAAAAACTCGCTCTCGCCAATTCGACTTATACCGAAGCCGAACTCGAAGGGAAGACCGACGAGCAACTCGTCGCGATAATCAAACTCGGTAGAATCGAAACGGCAGAACTTTTGACGCAAGAAATGCGCGACGCTTACTTTAAGGCAAAAGAACATAAGATATCTATCGTCGAGAGAGAGGAGACTGGCAAGATAATCGAAGCCGCCGGCGGACTTTACGCGGTTATGTATAAAGGATACGAAGCCGCTTTGAAAGAATACGACGCCGCGATAACCGCCATGGACGAGGCTCGCTATAACCTTCTCGTTTCTCCCGATTCGCAATATCAAAAACTTCTCGCCGCAATGCGCGACGCGAAAGCCGAAGTTTTGAAAGAGAGAAAAATCGTCGCGTCGATAACCGTCGACGGAGAAGAAAAGATTCAAGCGCAAGCCAATCTTCGAGTTAAGGAAGAGAATTACGACAGGTTATACGATCAACTCGTCGCGCTCGGAAATTCCGCGAACGAAACGTGGAGTCAAGCGATAGCGTCGGCGAGAGCATTTGAGGAGACCCTCAAATCCATAAAAGATAGTTTGCCGACCGAGATAACTTCTCAACTTACCGCCAAGGCTCAAGAGATAGAGAACAAGGCGAACGCCGCAAAAGACGGATTCTTCGCGTCTTTCGAAAGCGCTCACGCCGAGGATATAACCAAAGCCGAAAACGATCTTAAAGCCTATAAGGCGGCGTTGAAAGCGCAAGCCAACGGCTAAAACGATTAAACCCCAATAAAAAACGCGGTCGCTCCGACCGCGATTTTTTTGTTCGAACGGAGAGGATTGCGAACGAGAAGGATAGCGAGCGCGACGTCGAAAAGAGGGTAAACTCGGATTAGGGGAAGAGCGCCGACGCGAAGTTTTAAGCGGCGGTCGGAAGAGGAGCGAGGCGAGGAATTGGCTCTCCGAGGCGGCGGACAAGAGAAATTTTGGAAAAAGTATTGCTAAATCGGCGTTTTTGCGCTATACTATAAAAAGCGCGCGGCGAATAATTTCGAGCGCGAGATATTAACTAACCGTTTAGAAGGAGAAAAAAATGAACGAATTCGAAGATAAGAGCATTGCCGAAGAGGAAGAAGACGAGGAAGTCATAACCCTCGCGACGCCCGACGGAGAAGAGGTAGATTTCACTCAAATTGCCGGGGTTGATTTCGAGGGCGGATTTTACGCCATAATGCAACCGGTCGAACTTTTCGAGGGAATGGAAGAGGACGAAGCTCTCGTCTTTTCGGTTATCGAAGAGGGAGAGGACGGCGCGAGATTCGACGTCGTTACGGACGATAGAATTATCGACGGAGTTTTTGCCGAATACGAGAAAATGCTCGACGAAGAGGGAGAGGACGAAGCAAACTGAGTTTGCGTCCGCATTAAAAGTCGCACTCGAGTCGACGAACGGAGATAATCGAAAACCGTCGCCTCAAGGCGGCGGTTTTATCGTTAACGAGATTTACGGCGCGTTGTAAAAGCGATTGATTTGGAGGAGATTATGAATAAAACAAGAAAAATTTTGATAGCGATCGTCGCCGTTTTGGCGTCGTTTTGCGCGTTCGCGTCCTGTTCGGGCGGAACGAGTCAGTCGACGTCCGATTCGGATAAGGTCGATTTGTCGGAATCGGTTTCGGCATCGGATAGCGGAGAATCGGGGCTTGAAAGCGACTTTGAATATGGGTCGGACGGAATAACGGAGTCGGATAAGCAAAGCGAGAGCGTCGCGGATACCGATAAGGAGTCGGAGAGCGAATCTGAAAACGACAAAACGACGTACGATTACGCGCTCGCGTTTTACGCCGGCGGAGCAAAGATTTCTTATGACAACGCTTTCGACGCAAATATGTTTTTAACCGCGAAAAGTCTCGAGACGGGAGACGCCGTCGATTGGGTTTGGTATAAGGACGGCGAGGTCGTCGGTTCGGAGTACGTCGTTCGCGGCGGCGACCGTTTGATTGCCGTCGACGCTCGATTGGGAGAAATAAGTTATACGGCGTCGTACGTTCTTTTAAACGGAAAAACGGGGCAAAAGAGTTATAACGCTCCGTTGTTCTTTGACGATTTGTTTAAGGATATAACGGGAAACGCCCCCGATTTTGACGACGCGTCTTATTCGCTGGTCGGATTTGTCGACGAAGCCCTCGCGATTTTCGATTGTTCGTTTACGGAAAGCGACGGAAAAACTTACGGCAACATAGAAGTTTACGGGGCGGATAACGACGCCGTCGTTTATAAATATCCGTACGTCGGAGCGACCGCTCTCGAAAAAGCGGTAGAAGTTCTCGGAATCGACGATCTTTCGAAATCCGACTTTCTCTTCTTTACCGACGGATATTCGGGCGAGAACGACAGCCTTGCTCCCTTGCCCGCTCAAACGAGACTTAGCGGAGAGACGGTATACGCCGTGAGCAAATCGTTAATCGCTTCTAATTACAAGATAACCGTTAGTTGGAAAACTTACGACAAGGGTTGCGGAACGTTGAGCGATTGCGACGCGTCGGCGATAAACGACAGAGTTTTCGGAACGGACGCGGACGGAGACAGCGGAGTTTACGCGTTGGACAATATATATAAGCAGATATTGTCTAACGGATTTATAAGCGGTTCGCGCGTCGTTTATATAAACGGAACGAAGGCGTCTTCCGAACTCGGGGATTTTGTTCAAGGGATTTTTTGGAATTCTATCGAAATTCAAATTCTTCCCGTCGTAGCCGTCAAGGTCAATATTTCCGAGACTGCGGGCGAGGCGATGCCGACGACCGAAATCGTAAAATTCGAGGGCGACGAGTTGAATTCCGCGTTGACTCTCGGCTCCGTTCTTGCAAAAGCCGAAGTTTTGTTCGACGATTATATGTGGATTCAAAGTTTAGGAATAAAGCCTCTCGAAATAAGCGACGGAATAGCGTTTATCGATGGCGAAATGGACGCCGACGCGATTGTTTACGGTTATGCTTATCAAACGGCGGTTTTGTTTGAGTTTGCTCGCGACGAATACGGGGTAAGACGTTACGCGGCGGAAATGCCCGCGCTTAGCCTTTCGGGAAAGACGAGAAAACTTTCCGAATTGTTGGCGTTGACCGTTTTTAACGCCGACGACTACGATTGGTATATCAAGCAAGGGGCGGTCGATACGGATAAATATCCGATCGAGTTTACTCTCGTAAATCCGAACGAAACCGATATTTATTTTGACTTCGATTATATTACGTCGTCGCTTTTCGGCGGCGGAATGGGTATGGGATCGTCGTCTTTGCCGATCGTACGCGGAGTATCCAAAAAAGTCGTCGTTAAGGTCAACGTAAACGGCTCGGAAGTTGGCGAGCAAGTCTTTGAGCGCGGAGCGACTTACGCCGAAGTTTTGGAGACTTTCGGCATTGATATAAGCGACGAAAGCGAGGCTACGAGTTGGTTCATGCCCTTTTATAGCGACGAAGGCGAATTTGGAATCGTAAGCGAGGAAGGCAAGATAAACTTTGCCGGAACTTTGACGATTGTCATGCCGTAATTTATTCAAACGCAGATTTGCGATCGAAAAAGAAAATTGATTTAAAAAACCGTCGTTAAAGCGACGGTTTTTTTGTTGTTTTGCGTCTCGCAAAGAGGCGGTTGTTCGTTGTTTTGCTCGGTGAAAACGCGACGGCGTTTCTTTTTTAGTCTTTGCGGTTCTCGCAATTCTCGCATGCTTTTGAGTTTGTTCCCGAAGGGCATTTGCGAGCCGAACAAGGAAGAGACGTTCTCGAAACGATTCTCGAGAAAAGTCGAATTCTATCCTTTAAGTCGGGCGTGTTTTCAATGGAACGAGGAGAGAAAAGACCGTCTCCGACGTCTATCGAAGAGGAAATTTCGTGTCCGATTACGGCAAAAGCCGTCTCGTTATATTTGTCGGCAAGTTCTCGGTTTTCGAACTTGTGCTCGAGTTTCTTTCTCGGACGAGCCAAAACGACTCTCGCGAGCGGAAGGAGTCCGTTTTCGATGCACTTGTCGTAAATTTCGCTCGGAGACGCGTTCGCCGCGAGTTTGTCTGAGTCGAAAAATACGCATTTTATGCGATTGTTTTTGGCGAAGCTTATAGTTTCGTCGAGGTCCTCGCCGAGTTTTAAACAAGATATTCCGCCGTAAGAATCGCTCGTCGAGACAAAATCCGAAACCCGTTTATACTTTCTTTGGGGGAGTTTTATCTTGAACTTTCTCAAAAGCGCAGTCGCGAGGTCGTTGACGTAATAGGCGTTTGACAAATCCTCGAGTCTGTCGAGTTCTCTTTCGGAAAGGTCGAGAGAAAGTTCGTTTACGAGAAACTCGGTTATTTGCGCGGCGTCGTTAAATTTCGCGACGATTGCCTCGGCAAGCAAATAATATATGTCTTCGGTTCCCGTTGTCTTGAAAAAATCGCGTTTCGGCGCGTCGAATTTTATTTGGTATTTCTTAAAGCGAGCGTTGAGCGCGACGACGAGGGAATCGGCGTAGTCGTTCTTGAGTTTTCTGTAAAAGAACAAATCAAAATTGAAGGGCTTGATATTTTTGCGAGGGATTCCTATCGAAAGCAAGGTTCTTTGATTTCCATTTTCGTCAAGACATTCGACCTCTGCGCCCGTATAGTGCGCCGTTTTCAAAATCTCGGTGGCTTGGTCAAGTTCTTTCGCTCCCGATAAGGACGCGTAGTCGACGATTGAAATAACGGGGAATCCGTTTTTCGCAAGTCTATACGCCGCGAGAGACGGGGTCGCGTCAAAGCAAGAATAAAGAGTTCTGTGTTGAACGTTGGCGTTGAGTTCCGCGAAATCCCCGTCTATAAAATCTTCTTGTTTAGCGAGCGCTTTCAAAGCTTTAAGGCGAGCGGAGCGGCGTCTGTCTTTCAGTTTTTCGACTAATTGTTCGTCTTGCATATATTCTATCCCGAAAATTTTTTCTTTTTGTCATCTAATTTTAATATATCGCGCGATATTTGTCAAGCGTAATTATTTCGAGACCCGGCGAGCGGTCGGAAAAGGCGTAAAAAGAGGCGGTCAAACCGCCGTTCGACCGCCGAATTGCTTAAAGAGGGGCGCTTTGCAAAAGGTTTACGATTATGTTCGCGAGATATAAAGCCGCGAGATGAAGGGGGGTAAAACAGATAAAAAGCGTACTTAAGGTTAAGTTTTCCGCGTTCGCCGTTATACGCCCAGATAAACGGCAGCGACGCCAAAGCGAAGACTGCGTAAGAAAAGGAAGATGCGCAAATCGACGTGAAAATTACGACCCCGACCGTGAAAACGGCTTTTTGTTTTTGTAAATCGTTCGCCGTTATCGCCGCCGTCAAGGGGAGAAGAACTCCGATGAGACCGTAGTCTAAGGAGACGTTTATTCCGACGAGTTTATGCGAAACCGAGCAAAAGTAATCAAACGCGAAAGCAAACGCTATCGACGCGACAAACAAGGCGTAACGCAGAGATACGGCCGACGGTTTGTCGCCGCGCTTGGCGCTCTCGTCCGCCGAGAGATAAGCCGAGCAAATCGCGATCGACAACGAGAAAGTTAGGAGAATGTTTAGATAAAAACAATCGGAATTCGGTCGAATTTTTCCAAACGAGAGGAGTTCGAGCGCGACGTACGCCGATTGGCACAACAAACCGAGAATAAACACTCTCAAAAAATATTTAAGTTTCGAACGGGTTTTCATTGCTCCGACGCCTATGCAAAAGGCGAAAAGAGGGGCGGCGAGTCTTCCGATCGCTCGAAAAACGACGTCGTTCGGGAAGAAGAGAAGACCCATGTGGTCGATAAACATCGACGCGCAAGCGACGATTTTCAACGCGTTTGAATTTACGCCGAACTTTCTCATAACTTAAAGGAGAGGAATGGTCGCGAGGAAGGTTACGTTTTCTCTTTTCGCGGCGTCGCCCTCGGCGAGTACGAACGCGCGTTTAACGACAATTCCGCCCGCTTTTTCGACGAGTTTTTCAAGTCCGGCAAGGCTCTCGCCCGTCGAGACGACGTCGTCGACGATGCCGACTCTTTTCCCTTTTAACAAATTCATATCGTGGCGAGACAAGTAGAGTTTTTGAGGCTTGCCCGTGGTGATCGACGAACCGTATTCCACGTCGATTCCGTCTTGCATATAGAGTTTTTTGGATTTTCTCGCGACGGCGTAAAAATCGTGTCCGAGTTCTCTGGCGCAGACGTGGCAGAGTTGCAATCCCTTTGATTCGGCGGTGACGAGGACGTCGCACCCGTCCAAACGTTCGGCAAGCTTTTTACCGCAGTGCTCGGTCATCTTAACATTGCCGTGAAGATTGAAAAAGGCGATGTTGATTCCGCTCGAAAGCGGAAGAATGGGTAAATCGGCTTTGTAGCCTTCGATGTCTACTGTTAAAAATTCGCTCATTTGGCGAGCCTCGCTTATGTTTATTGCATATAAATAATAGCGCTTTTGCCCTTCGATTTCAAGCGTTTTTATATATTGAGCCAAAAATAAAGACAAAGCGGCGTTAGGGTCGACGGCTTTTTAAAATATATCCCTATTCGGCTAAGTCGACGCGTCGGCATAAAACGGAATTTTGGGAATATACATTATATAGAAATTACGGCGAGGTGACGATGAACGCCCATTCGATAAAGATAGAAGATCTCGAAAAAACGCTGCGTTCGAACGTTCGGACGGGAATAAACTCGTCCGACGCGGACAGAGCGAGGAGCGTCGGCGGAGCGAACGTCTTGCGACGAAAAAAGAAGAAATCCCTTTTTAAACGACTTATAGAGGCGCTTTCGGAACCTACTCTCGTCATTTTGGAGTTCGCTTGGGTCGTTACGCTCGGGGTTAACGTCGGCAAGGCGGCGCGGGGAGACTCGCCCGACGCTTACGAGTGCGTCGGAATATTCG
>CAZVPW010000040.1:0-10284 GCA_964629115.1 uncultured Acidiphilium sp. | reverse complement strand
TCAACTAAAACATCTATCCACACAACGACTAAAGCAGAGGATAAACCTACAGGACTAGACTGGGCTACGATTCTTGCACCTGTTACCATAGGAATTAATGTAAATCATAAAAAGTTTGGTGACGGTAAAATTACTTGGATGGATAAACATAAGAAATATTTGAGAGTTGCTTTTATCATTAATGGTCAAAACGTAGAAAAACAATTTATATTCCCTGATGCCTTTATCAACGGTTTTCTTACCATAAAATAAATAAAACAACGAAAAAACCATACCCTTGAGCTAATGACTCTTGAGTATGGTTCTTTTTTTTACCTCTTAAGATGTTAATTAGAAAAATCCCTAACTAAAACCATCTTTTGCGAGGAGAATTTTTTTTGCTGTATAGACGGAAAACGTCGTCGAGCGAAAGCCTATACCGCCGCAAAACGACGGCGAACGAAAGCCTATATAGACGGAAAACGACGGCGGAAGAAAAATCTTACGCCGTCCGTTTTTTAAATATCGTCCGGAGTCGACTCGTTGTCCCCCGAGACTACGACGTAATCGCTTTGGTGCGTTTTCGCGTAAATCGACGGCGAGACCCCGACGAGTTTTTTGAACGACGAGGAAAAGGCGTACGCCGTGGAGTAACCGAGTTTTTGAGCTATGGTGTCGAGCGTGTAATCGGTCGTCGTCAAGAGCCTTCGAGCGTAGAGCATTTTTTGAACGTGAAGATAACTGAAAAGCGATTGTTTGGTTTCGTTGAGAAAAACGCGGTTGGCGTGATTGTACGAATATTTCGTCATAGCGATAATCTCTTTGAGACTCTTTTGCAAGTTGTCGGGATTCGAGATTAAATTTATCAATTGAAGAACGATTTTTCCATACGACGGCTTTACTTCGTCTTCTTTCGAACCGTTGAGAAGCATAATTTTAAATATCGAAAGAATCATCGCCAAAATCGCGTCTCCAGAGTTGTGTTTGTCTTTCAATAATATAGAATTGGATTCTTTTACGAGCTCGTCTGCTTCCAACGGCGAGAGGGCGAATGATATGGGTTTTTTACAATTATATAATTCGTCGTACATATTTCCCGAAGAAAGAGCGAGAATTTCTTTTAGGAAGGTCTCGCTGACGCACACGTTGACGTGCGAAGAGGATTTTTCTTTTTCGGCGATTATGCTGTGCGTGTCGAAAGGTCTGATGACGCAAAGGGTCTTCGGCTCGAGTTTTATGCTCTCGCCGTTTATTCTGTGGACGTAGTTTCCCGACGTTATAAGCATAAATTCCCAGAAATCTTTATGGTCGTGCATATACTTATACGAACCGAATTTGATATGAAAAGAACACTTTCTCGTTTTTCTCGGCAATCCTAACGTGTACATGTTTCCTCCTTCGATTTGCGGCGTTTTCTTCATCGCGCTCGTTTAAACGGCGTCGATTTGCGGATAAAAGCCCCGTTTTTATCCTTTTTTACCTCTTTTTTCATAAGTTTAGCGCGGCGAAAAAAAATTGTCAAGTGAAACGATTTGATATTAAAAATACCATAAAATTGTATGGTTGCGCAAACTTTTAATATTGTATTGCTTTACCTAAAGCGCTATACTTGATACGACTTCAAGTAGGAGGAAATAAAATGAAAAACAAACTTAAGAAACTTTTTACGTCGATTCTCGCCGTAGCGATGCTCGCGGGAGCGACCGCGTGTAGCGTCGCTACTCCGCCCGTTACTTCCGGGCAAGAGTCCATTGACAATAGCAAAGCCCAACTCAACGTTTGGGTATACGACGGCGGATACGGCTCCGAATGGCTTTACAAAGCTAAAGCTCGTTACGAAGAAATTCACAAAAACGACAGCTATGACGGTAAGACCGGAATTCAAATCAAGGTTACCGCGCAAAAGACCGGATTTACCGCAAGTACGGTAAAATCCAACGCGTACGATATCTATTTCCACGACGCGGTCGACTATCGTACCTTTATAAACGAGGACGCCTTGCTCGATTTGACCGACGTTTACACGAAGGACAACCCGTATGAAACCGGAAAGAAAGTCGGCGACAAGGTTTACGAGGAAATGGAAGAGTATTATAACGTCGACGGTAAATATTACGCCGTTCCTCACTACGCCGGATATTTCGGATTCGCCTACAACATCGAACTTTTCGACGAAATGGGATACTATATCAGAGACGACGCCGATTTCGTAAACAAAGCGCTCGACAAGAACTTCACGTCCAACGCTTCGCTTAAGAGCGCTGGTCCCGACGGACAAAAGGGAACGGACGACGACGGTCTTCCCGTAACTTACGACGATTTCTTCTTCCTTTGCGAATATATGAAAATTTCGTCGACCCCGTTGATCTGGAGCGGACAATACGCCGATAAGCAGCTCGTCGGTTTGACTCACGCCCTCGTCGCGCAAGCCGAGGGAGCCGAGCAACTTCGTTTGACTTATACGAACGACGGAGTGGCGACCACTCTCGGACGCGTCGTTAACGGAGAATTCGTTCTCGACGCCGAGCCTACTACCATCACTTCCGCAAACGGTTACGAACTTGCCAGAAGAAAGGGTAACTACGAGGCTTTGACTTTTATTAACAAACTTATAACTAAAACCGCCGGAGACGGAGAGCATTATTGGCACGAACAATCTTCTTTCGATAACGGATTCTCGCACACCGCCGCTCAAAGAGCCTTCTTGAGCTATGGATATACTATAACCAATCAAAAGAAGATCGGCATGCTCGTAGACGGCGCTTGGTGGGAAAACGAAGCTAAAGCGGTTTTTGAGGACATGGCTTCGTCCAACGGCGACGAGTACTCGAGATCTAACAGAAAGATCGGTTGGATGCCTTTGCCGAAAGCCGATGCCGACAACGACAACGGATCTACCGTATACAGCACTCTTCAAGCGTGCGGATTCGCTAAATCGACCGTCGAAGGTTGGAAGAAAGACGTCGTTATCGACTTCATGCAATTCCTCAATACCGACGAATCTTTGAGAGAGTTCTCCGTTACGACCAACACTCTCAAAGCGATGAAATATACTTTGACCGACGCGGACAAGGCTCAATTGTCGACTTACGGAAGATCTCTCATCAATTACGTTGAGAACTCCGACATCGTCTTCCCCTACGCCGCCAACAGTATCTTCGTCAACAACCAAACTCTTTTCAAAGACGACGCCACCAGCGGACTTTATCAATCGAAAATCGGAGATAATTTAAAGCAAAATCCCGTGAGAGCGTTCAAGGACGAACCTACCAAATACAACCCCGAGAACTACTTCGACGGTTTGTATCAAAACATGAAATCGAAAACTTTCTGGGGTTAATATTTAATGAAAGAAAAGATCCGTAATCAAGGATCGATCAGACAAAGCCGTATAACAAGCAGGGAACGTAAAAATTTGATTTTTTACGTTTCCCTTATGGCTTTGCCGGTCGCGCAATTCTTGATTTTCTATATCGGAGTAAACGCGAGGTCTTTCCTTTACGCGTTTCAATATATCGACGTTTACGGCAACAAGGTCGAATTGTCGCTCAAGGCGTTTAAAGATCTCTTCGCCGAAATGACGGCGTCGAACTACTTTTTGATTTTACTTAAAAACTCGCTCGTATCTTACGCGTGGTCGCTCGTTGTCGGCATTCCGCTCGGACTTTTCTTTTCTTTCTATATATCGGAAAAGATGCCCTTTGCGGACGGATTCAGAGTATTCCTCTTTTTGCCGTCGATACTTTCCGCCGTCGCCGTTAGTACCGTTTACAAATTATTCGTAGACAGAGCGTTCGTGGATATATTGAAGAATTTGTTCAATATTAAAATGGAGGGATTGTTATCCAACTTCGATACGAGATTCGGAACGATAATCTTCTATAACTTGTTTATCGGATTCGGAACGTCGGTTTTGATGTATTCGAATGCGATGTCGGGAATTTCCCACGAGATGATAGAGGCGGGCGAACTCGACGGAGCGACGGGATTTAAAAAATTCTTACACATTGTTTTCCCGTCGGTATACGGCACGGCTTCGACCTTTTTGATTATCGGCGTCGCCGGAATCTTCACGAACCAACTTAACTTGTTCTCTTTTTACAACGAATCGGCTCCCGACGATATGTGGACGTTCGGATACTATTTGTACGTTAAAGCGAAACAAGCTGTTAACGAAGCGGAATATCCGAAACTTTCGGCTCTCGGTCTTTTGTTAACCGCCATAGCCGTTCCGCTTACCCTTTTGGCGAAATGGGCGCTCGAGAAATTCGGATACTCGGAGGATTAAAATGGAAAAGACTTTAAAATTAAAAAAATCTAAAATCCAACCGAGAAAGAATAAGTTTTCGCCGCTTTTCGCGATAATGCTCGTCGTTTTGGTCGCTTACGTTCTCGTTTTGGTCGGTCTTCTTTTCTGGGCGGTTATAACCTCCTTAAAAGATGAAAACGCATATTTGACGAGTTCGTACGATTTTCCGAAGACGTTCATGTTCCACGAACTGGCTGTTTTGAGGTTTACTTATCCCGCAAGCGATCCGCTAACCGGAAACAGCTGGCCGGTAGGTATTCCCGAAATGCTTATGTGGTCGGTTTTGTATTCGGTCGGATGCGCGGCTGTCAAAACTTTTATAACTTGCGTCGTGGCGTATTGCTGCGCTAAGTTTAAGTACAAGTTCTCGAAGGTTGCGTACGCCGTCGTATTGATCACTATGATAATCCCCGTCGTCGGAAGTTTGCCGGCGGAGATAGCGACCGCTAAATTTTTCGGATTCTACGACGAGATTTGGGGTCTTTGGCTAATGCAAGCCAACTTCCTCGGAATGTACTTCCTCGTTTTTTACGAGGCTTTCGCGTCTCAGCCCAAGGCGTACGCCGAAGCGGCGGAGATAGACGGAGCGAACAACTATCAAGTTTTGTTCAAAGTCGGTTTGCCTCTCGTCAAGTCGATATTCTGGACGATATTCATCATTAACTTTATAGGTTATTGGAACGACGCTCAAACGCCGCTTATTTACTTGCCGACCAAATATACGGTCGCGTACGGTATTTTGAGAATCGTTACCGACAACACCGCGTATTACAATCAAACGCCCGTACGTTTGACGGCGTCCGTTATGCTTATGATTCCCATTCTCGTCTTCTTCTGTTGCTTCCACAAGCGTTTGCTCGGAGACTTGACGGTCGGAGGATTAAAAGGCTAAAGGTCGACTTAAACTTTAATAAAAAGGGGCGAAAAGCCCCGAAAAAGACGAAAAACCCGTACGGGTTTTTGCCGCCTCGCGGCAAAAATTCGCTTAAAGGCATAAAAAATCTAAAGGAGAAAAAGATGAAAAACGCAAAAACAACGCGTCGTCTCGCTTGTTTGCTCGCCGCTATCGCGGTCGGATCCGCGGGATACGGCGGCGCGAGCATGATCAAAAAGGCTTTAGCCGACAACGCTCCGAAAATCGAATCGACGGTAGGAGAGGGTTGGACGATAGCCGAATTCGAAGTTCCTTCGTTTGGTCAAACGGTGACTTTTCCCGCGGCAAGCGTCGTCATTGACGGCGTATCGGTCGACGCGGTAGCAAGCGTAAGAACGCCCGACGGAAGAAACTTGAGCGGAAGCTCGTTCGTCGCGGATACCGCCGGCGAATACGTTATATCTTTTGTCGCGCAAGCAAATGGCAAAATCGCCTCTACGGAGAAGACTTTCAAAATCGACGCTCCGTTCGTAACCGTCGGCGCAAAATCGTCGGCTACGGTCGGAAAGAGCGAGAAATACGGTTCTTCGAAGAACAACGAGGGATATTTGCTTCGCGTCGCGGAGAACGAAACGGCTCTCTTCAACGAACCTATCAACGTTAAAAACCTCACGCACAACGACACTCTTTTGAGTATGTTTATTATCCCCGACACATTGGGCGTCGCGGACGTAGACCGTTTGAGATTTACCTTTACCGACGCCGTTTATCCCGAAATTTATTTCACGTTCGAGATAGGCAGAGTCGTACAGAACACTTGGCCGGGATCGGATACCCTTTCTTATTCGAGAGCGGGCGCCAACGGTCAAAAACTCACGGGTACCGAAGGCGATAGATTGCACGTCGAAAATCAATGGGGTACTTGCGTCGGAATGTCCTTTACGGCTCAAAATGACTCGTCTCTCGAGACGGTTGTCCCTTCCGACAGAGCTTTGAGGCTCTCTTACGATGCGGAATCGAAGGTTCTCAACGCGAACGGAGCCATCGTCGCCGATTTTGACGACACCAAATATTTCTCCAATACTTGGAGCGGATTCAAGAGCGGAAAAGCAAGACTCAGCGTTTCGGCGCTCGGCTATTCCTCTCAAACCGCCAACATCTGCGTAACGAGCGTTTACGGTCTCGATTTCGCTCAAACGACCGTAACCGACGTCGAAGGCCCCAACTTGGAGATCGAGACGACTTACGACAAGATGCCCGCGGGCGCTTTGAACGAGTTTTATCCCATTCCCGACGCTATCGCTTTGGACGAATATTCGGGCAAAGTTAACGTCGAGAGAAAGGTAGTTTATTCTTACGGTCTCGAGTCTTCTCTTACCGTCGAAGTTAAAAACGGCGGATTTATTCCTAAGTACGACGGAAGATATACGGTAGTTTACACGGCTACCGACAATTACGGAAACGCTACGACCAAGACCTTGACAATCGACGTCGGCAAGACCGTTCCCGATATCGTTATCGACCTTCCCGAATACGGCGATTTTGTTTACGGACAATACGTCGACGTTAAAGACGCTCAAGCGAGCGGCGGATCGGGAAATCTCGAAGTTACCGCGAAGGCAATCTTCGACGGAGAAGAGGTTGAAGCGGTCGACGGCAAAGTCAAACTCGACAGAGTAGGCGAGTGGAAAGTCGTTTATACCGCCGTCGACTATCTCGGAAGAAAGACCGAACGAGAGGTCGTTTTGAACGTTACCGCGTCCGACGCCCCCGTCTTTGCCGAAAAGCCCGTTCTTCCGATTGCGATGATCGACGGATACGAGTACGATTTGAACGAGTATTTTGCCGAAGACTATTCGACGGGCGTTCTCGTTAAGAAACTTTGCTCGGCGAAAATCGTCGACGCGTCGGGAGACGTCGTCGTAACGACCGGCGAGACTTACGCTCCCTCGGTTTTAAACGACGGAGACAAAATAACTATAACTTACGTTGCGGACGGAATCGAAGGACTTACCGTCGAGGTTCCCGTAGTCAAGGCGAGAATCGCCGAAGAGGAAGATCCCGAAAGTTATCTCGTAGACGTATCTAAGTATTTCTACGGCGACGTAAACGTCGACGTAACCAGTTATGCGACGATAGAGGCAACCGCCGACGGCGATTCGAGTTGGAGTTTCGTTAACTCGCTCGTAGCCAACACTTTCAGCATTAAGGTTTCCACGATTCCCGACGCGACCGACTTCAGAGGATTGAGATTTACCCTCTCGGACGTCGCCGACGCCGACAACGCCGTTTCGATGACTCTTGAAATTATCGACGGAAAGACCTATATGGTTTCGGGTTCTCAATCGGCTCTTCTCTCGTTTACTTTAGCGGATAAGAGCGGCGTTTCGACCGAGGTTTCCTATCTCGACGGAGCGTTTGCGATCGGAAACGTTAAGGTCGTCGCCGATACCAAAGACAACGGCTATCCGTTCGTCGGATTTTCGAGCGAAAAAGTAAACCTTACGGTTACCGCTTTGGACGCCGCCGCAGGCGCTAAATATAACGTTAGAGAAATTTCTCTTCACTCGTTCAACTCGTTTAAGACCGACTTCACGTCGCCCGTAATTTACGTCGACGGAACTTACGGCGGATCTTACGACATAAACGACGTTATCTCGATTCCCAGAGTTTACGCGTTCGACGTTTTGGCTCCCAAGACCGACGTCGTTATGACCGTTTACAAACCCAACGGCGAGATAGCGACCGATAAAGACGGAGTCAAACTCGACAAAGTTTCGGCCGCCTCCGACATTTCTATCAGACTTACCGAATACGGTCAATACAAGGTATCCTACAGAGCCGAGGAAATCGGTTGGTGGGGAAGAAGCAGATCGTTCCAATATATGATTAACGTATCCGACGGCGTCGCGCCGACGATTACGCTTAACGGCGGAGATTCGGTTTGCAAGAAGGGCGACGTTTATCGTCTTCCGTCTTACGTCGTTTCGGACGACATCGCTTCCGCGGAAAATATCGCGATTACGATAACCGTCCTCAATCCTAACGGCAAGATCGTCAGAGTAAACGGAAATTCGTTCAAGTTTGCTCACGTCGGCAAGTATTCTTTCCGTATCTTGGCTATTGACGAGACCGGAAACGCGACGATAAAGAAATGGACCGTCACGGTTACCGCCTAAGGACGGAAAAAGTTTACGGGAGGAAATATATGAAAAAGATTTTATCTCTTTTAATCGCGGCGACCCTTTTGTTTTCAGCCGTCGCGTGTTCTCAAAAACCTTCGAATAGCGATAGCGATCCGTCCGGCGCAATCGGTTCGGTTACCGACGACAAGACGAGCGAATATGTCGAAGGAACTCTTCACAAGGTAAAAGTTACCGAAACGAACAGAAAGTTTATTTCGGGCGGAAAGACCGATTATAAAATAGTCATCGCAAGCGCCGAAGAACAAGCCTCGAAAGCGGCGAAGTTCATCGCTCAACACTTGAAAGCGGCTTCGGGAACGGGCGTTGAAGTAGTTCTTTACGAGGACTCCGATTCCGCCGTTTACTCCGCGGACGCCAAGTATATCTACGTCGGCGCGAACTCGGCTTTCGAAGACGCCGGACTTACGATGCCTTCCGACGACCTCGGAATTTGCGGATATTACGTTAAGAGCGCGGGAGACTCCGTCTTTATCGTCGCTCCGTATAAACACGGCTATCAAATGGGCGCCATCGCATTCTTGCGCGAAGTCGCCGGATACGATATGTACGCCGACTCTTGCATAAGCTACGACAGAGCGACGACTACGTTGCCCGATATGGACATTATCGAGCGTCCCGACTTCGATTACAGACACTGGCAAAACCCCTTGACCGACGACGCCTTGTACGGAATGGGCTACTCGACTTACGATCCCATCGTAGCCGTCGGAGGAAACACCTATCACAACTCCTTCAAGTGGCTTCCGCCGACGACTTATATAAGCGAGCACGACAAGTGGTTCGCTAACGGCGGAAATCAACTTTGCTACACGGCTCACGGCGACGCCGCCGAGTACGAGGCTATGCAAGACGAGATCATGGAACAAATGATCGAGTATATCGACAGAAACCCCGAAGCCGACGCGATCACGATTACGCAAGAAGACAACACCGATTTCTGCAACTGCGACGCTTGTACCGAGGCGATCGAAAAATACGGTTCGATAAACGGCACTATCATTCCTTTCTTGAACGATATAGGCGAGAGAGTCGACGAATATTTGACTCAAAAAGCCCAAGAAGAGGGAACGATGAAGAGAAAGTTCGCAATCCTTCAATTCGCTTATCAATCGACGGTAAATCCCCCCGTTAAGACGGACGCCAACGGAAAGGTTACGCCCATAGACGAAACGGTTACTTGCAGAGACAACGTCGGAATTTGTATCGCTCCCATCGAGTTTATGTTCACGAAAGACGTTTACGATCCCGACAACGCTTTCTTGACCGACGCGATGAGCGCCTGGGGCGTTGTTACCGACAACATCTTCTTCTGGTGGTACGGAACCGATTTCCACGACTTTATGTTCCCCTACAACAACTGGTACACGGTCGTAGATCAATATCGTTACTGCTATCAACTCAGCCGCAGCTATATGTTCAACGAGGGACAACTCGGACAAAACAACGGAACGGCTTTCACTAAACTTAAAGATTATATCGATTCTAAGGCTCTCTTCGACGTTAACGTAAACGTAAACGACGTCATCGACAAGTGGTTTAAAGGCTACTTTAAAGACGCCGCCGAACCGATGAGAGAATTCTTCGACGAATTGCAAACTCACCTCGAGTATCTCCAAACGGAGTACGCCGCCGATCTTCCCGGAACTATTTACGATAAGATCGGAAAAGAGAATACCGAGAAATTCTGGAAGAAAAAGACGATCGACGGATATCTCGGATATATCGACGGAGCGTACGCCGCTATCGAGAAATATAAAACGAGCGATCCCGAACTTTATTCTTTGATTCACGACCATATTACGATCGAGTCGCTCTTCCCGAGATATGTAGTTTGCAAATACTACGCCGGAACTTTGCGCTCCGACGAACTCCTTTCGATGAGAACGTCTTTCAAGGAAGATTGCTTGAAATTTGCA
>CAZVPW010000039.1:0-10836 GCA_964629115.1 uncultured Acidiphilium sp. | reverse complement strand
GTATATAATTGAAAGGAAT
Organism: uncultured Acidiphilium sp.; assembly: GCA_964629115.1. Classification (GTDB taxonomy): domain Bacteria; phylum Bacillota; class Clostridia; order Christensenellales; family Borkfalkiaceae; genus UBA10281. Next base: position 10,817 of record CAZVPW010000039.1, on the reverse strand, counting down.
ATATCGACTCGTCGTCATAAATACGATATGTCGAAAAAAACAACGGTATGCGCGCGTTCTTTTTTCAAAGGCTCGCCAACCGATAAGGAGTTTTTAGTATGGGCAAAAAGATACTTTGCTTGTTAGCCGCGGTTTGTCTCGCGTTTACGTTTGCGGCTTGTTCGAGCGGCAAGACGGTCGCCGCCGACAACGGAATCGATCGCGACGGCGGATTCGTAGCCGAAACCAAAGATTACGTTTACTTTATCAACGGCGTCGAGAGTTATTCGACCGAATATAAGACGGGCGACGTCGTCAAGGGCGCTTTGCAAAGAGTTAAGAAGAGCGCGTACGGAAGCGATTCCGCCGAGTACGAGACGATAGTTTCCAAACTTATCGTATCGTCCGATTACGACGCGGGATTCTATATTTACGGAGATTACGTTTATTACGCCGTTCCCTCCGCCGAAAAGGACAAGACCGGAGCGGTCAAGAGCGACAAGCTCAACTTCTTTAGAACCAATCTCGACGCTTCGAAGACTTCGTCGAAAATAGCCGATAAGGACTTCGATCGCGCCGCCAACTTCAGATATATCGCGTCGGGAGACAAGGTATATCTCGCGGTTTATTCTACCGACCTTTACGTTTACGACGCCGATACTTGCAAGCTCGTATTTTCGACCGAGGATACCGATACCAAGAAGGGCGGCGTGTCCGAAGTTATGTTTGACGAGGACAACGCGGCGGCTTGCGTTTATTATTCGTTCAAGCCGATAGACCTCGTTTCGGGATCGAGCGATTCGACGACCGAAGAAGATTACCACGACCTTTATAAGGTTACGCTCGGCGCGACCGTTTCCGAAAGCAAGGTATATTCGGGAATGGGAGACGCCGTTAAGCCCGACGGAGACAAAACGGAGACCAACGATTTCATCGGTCTTACCGTCGATCTTATCAGACATAAGAGCGGAACTCTTTACTTCTCGACGACTTCGCTTAACTCGTTGAACGGCGGAACGATATATTATTCGCTCGCCGACGATTCGACTTCGCCCGTTGCGCTCGTCAGAGCAAACGGCAAGACGACCGCCGCTTTCGCGGACGCCGCTTTCTTCCGTCTCTCCGCCGACGGTTCGCTCAATCATACTTTATACGTCGACAGTTCGTACGGACTTATGAAATACGATTACAGAAAGAGCGACGATTCGATTGCGTCCGATCGCGGCGAAAACATTTTAACCGACAACGCGACGATCAAAGCGTCGACCTTGTTGTTTATCTCGACCGAAAACTCGGTTGATTATCTCTACTTCAAAAACTCCGACTCCAACGTTTGCAAAGTCAACCTTTCCAAGATAGAGAACGGAGAAGAGATAACCGACGACGATATTTTCAGAATCAATACCCTCTCGCTCGACGGCGATTGGTATAATCCCGAAGTCGTCAAGATCGGGGACGCGTATCATTTCGTTTGCGTATATTCTTCCTCCGATTACGATTCCTATCTTTACTCGATAGATATGACCGCTCTTAAAACGGCTTACGACGCGGCTAAAGAGGAAGCCGGCGACGATTTCGACGCGGCGGATTTCTATTCGTACGACAAGGACAAAGAGTCCGACGCCGTTAAATTGGGAAAACTCCTCGGCGTTAAGGACGTTGCGGAAAAGTAAAACCAAAACGAGGGGTTGTCGAAATTGGCAACCCCGTTTTTTACGAATAGGGGGGAGGCTCTCGACCGTCGATTAAGTTTTCTATCGGTCGAGACGCGGAGAAATAAAACGATCACGGGAGATTTAAGTGTTACAAGTTAGCGGATTAAGCCTGCAATTCGGAGGCAGAAAACTATTTGAAGACGTAAACATTAAGTTTACGAAGGGCAATTGTTACGGAATCATCGGCGCGAACGGCGCCGGGAAATCGACTTTTTTGAGACTTTTGTCGGGAGAACTCGAAACTCAAAAGGGAGATATAATTCTCGATAAAAACGAGCGTATGTCGGTTTTGAAACAAGATCAAAACGCCTATAACGACGAGACGGTCATTAGGACGGTTATGCTCGGTCACAAGAGGCTCGTCGACGTTATGGACGAGAAGGACGCGTTGTACGCCAAAGAAGACTTTACCGACGAAGATGGAATAAGAGCCGGCGAACTCGAGACCGAATTTGCCGAACTCGGAGGCTGGGACGCCGAGAGCGACGCCGAGAAACTTCTCAACGCGCTCGATATTCCGTCCGAGCATTTTTATTCGCTTATGGGCGAACTCGACGGAAAGGAAAAGGTTAAGATCTTGCTTGCGCAAGCGCTTTTCGGAAACCCCGACGTCCTCATTTTGGACGAGCCGACCAACAACCTCGACTTAAAGACGACCGAATGGCTCGAAAATTTTTTGATAGATTTCGAGAATACCATAATAATAGTTTCGCACAACAGATATTTCTTAAATAAGGTTTGCACCTATATTTGCGACGTGGATTTCGGAAAGATTAACGTCTATTTCGGAAACTACGATTTCTGGTATAAAACCAGCCAACTTATGGCTCGCCAACAAAAGGAGCAAAACAAGAAAGCCGAGCAGAGGGCAAAAGAGCTCAAAGAGTTCATCGCTCGTTTCTCGGCGAACGCTTCCAAGTCAAAACAAGCGACCTCGAGAAAGAAAGAACTCGAAAGTCTCACGATCAACGACATTAAAGTTTCTTCGAGAAAATATCCGTATATCAATTTCAAATACGACAGAGAAATCGGAAACGACATTCTTTTCGTCGAGAATTTAACCAAAGAGGGATATTTCGAGAATCTTACGTTCACCGTCAACCGCGACGAAAAAATCGGTATCGTCGGCAAAAACAGCAAGGCGCTCACGATGCTTTTCGACATATTAACCGGAAAGGAAACGGCGGACAGCGGATATTATAAGTGGGGAAAGACGATAATCCCCACCTATCTTCCCCAAAACAACGACGAGTTTTTCGTCGGCTGCGATCTTTCGCTCGTCGATTGGCTGTCGAGATATTCTTACGACCATTACGAAGAGTTTGTCAGAGGCTGGCTTGGCAGAATGTTGTTCACGGGCGAGGAGTCGCAAAAGAAAGCGTCGGTCATTTCGGGAGGAGAAAAGGTTAGATGTATGCTCGCGAAGATGATGCTCGAGGGCGGAAACTTTATGCTTTTGGACGAGCCGACCAACCACTTGGATTTGGAATCGATTACTTCTTTGAACGACGGTCTCGAAAACTTCAAAGGTTGTCTTTTGATGACGAGTCAAGACAGAGAACTTATGAATACCGTCTGCAACCGTATCATAGAAATCGACGGAACAAAAACTTACGACCGTCCGGTAAACTACGATACCTATCTCGAAGAGACGATAATAAAGAAATAAACGCGTTAAACGCGAAAAAGGAGAGAAAATATGGGAGTTATACTCGTAGCGGGCGGAGCCGGCTACATAGGCAGTCACACGACCGTTAGTTTGATAGAGAACGGTTACGACGTCGTCGTCGTAGACAATCTTTCCAACAGCAAAGAGGAAGCCGTAAAGAGAGTCGAGACGATAACCGGCAGAAAGATTAAGTTTTACAAAGCGGACGTCTTGGATAAAGACGCGATGAGAAAGATTTTCAAGGAAAACGACGTCGACGCGGTCATTAACTTCGCCGGATATAAGGCGGTCGGAGAGTCCGTTCAAAAGCCCGTCGAGTACTATGAAAACAATATCGGCGGAGCGCTCGCTCTCATCGACGTGATGAGGGAATTTAACGTCAAGAATTTTGTCTTCTCGTCGTCGGCAACGGTATACGGCAATCCCAAAACCGTTCCCATAACCGAAGACTTCCCCCTCTCGACGACCAATCCGTACGGCTCGACCAAACTTTTCATAGAGTATATTTTGAAAGACGTCGCCAAAGCCGATCCCGACTTCAATATCGCGATTTTGAGATATTTCAACCCCATCGGAGCGCACCCCTCGGGGCTTATCGGCGAAGATCCCAACGGAATCCCCAACAACCTTTGCCCGTATATAACCAAAGTCGCGGTCGGCAAACTTAAAGAAGTTCACGTCTTCGGCGACGATTACGAGACGAGAGACGGAACGGGCGTGAGAGACTACATTCACGTTTGCGACCTCGCGAAAGGTCACGTTCTCGCCGTTAAAAAGTTGTTGACCAAATCGGGATTGTTTATTGTCAACCTCGGAACTGGCAGAGGATACAGCGTTTTGGAGATGATTAAAGCCTTTTCGAAAGCGCTCGGCAAGGATATTCCTTACGTCGTCGATCCGAGACGTCCGGGAGACATCGCCGAATGTTACGCAGACCCGACCCTTGCTTACAATCTCATCGGATTCAAAGCCGAAAAGACTTTGGATGATATGAGTCGCGACGCCCTTAATTGGCAAACCAAAAACCCCGACGGCTATCCCGATTGATTTGCCGCTCGAGTTTTGACCGATTTAAGGTGGTTGTCGGAAACTTTAGAAGGATTCGAATAAAAATCGCTTAAACCGCGTTTTATCGATTGATAATGTAAAACCCCGCCGAAGGAATTCCTTCGGCGGGGTTTTTACATCTAAATATATTTTTTGTTTCGGCTAAGCTGTAGATTAGTCTCGGTCGTCGGCGTCGACTTCGATTAATTCGCCCGAGAACAAGTTTAGAAGCAGCGTTTTTTCGACGGAAAGTTTAAGGGTTTTCTCAATCGCTTTTTTATAGAGCGCGAGCTGAGGTCGATAGGTTTTCAAAAGAGCCGCGGCGTTTTTTCTCGACGCTTTGTAATCGATGATAATCGCTTTGTTTCCCTTAACGGCGAGAAGGTCTATGACGCCTTGAACGAGAACGTCGGCGCTCGCGTCGTATCCGACCTCTTTTGCGTTTAGTTTGGAGATAAACGGTTGTTCTTTTCTTAATTCAAAGTCTCCGAGTTTTAAGAAAAGGTCGTTGCCGATTATCTTTTTTAAGGCGTCGGCGTTTAAAAGGTCGGCTTGTTCTTGAGAAAGATTGCCGCTCGAAAGTTGACGTATAAGTTCGTTATCGACATTTTTCTCTTTAAAATTCCAAAGTTCCAAGAACTTGTGGTAGGCGATTCCCGTCTTGCGGGCGTCGTCGGATAGAGTTTGTTCGTCTAAGGGGAAGACGTCGTCGCATTTCCCGCTTTCAGTCTCGCGTATTGTTTCGGCTCTGTCTTTCTCCGCAAGTTCTGTAACCGAACGCTTTACGGGGAGGGAACAGTCGGAAACGAAAGGATAGACAAAATCCAAATGATTTTTCATCGCTTGGACGAGAGAGGGGCGAGGGGATTGGAATTCGACCGTCTTTGCCTTCTCCGATTGAAATTGGCTTTTGAGTTCCGAGCGTTCGACCGTTATCGTCGGCATATCGCTCTCCGAGAAAAAGTCGGCGAAACGCCTTGCGGACAACGCCGTTTCGTCCGTTCTTATTTTCGGCGGTTCGACCGAAGAGACGAGGAATAGTTTGCTCTGAGCCCTCGTCATTGCGACGTATAGAAGGCGAAGTTCTTCTCTCGCCGTCTCTCTTCTCGTTTCGAGTTTGGAAGCGATTCGCTTGACGGTCGTTTTCCTCGTCATCGTTTGCTCGTCGTAATAATAAGAAGAAATTCCGCGGTTTTTAGATAAAAAGACGGGCTCTTTTTCTTCCGCCATATTAAAATTTTTGTCAAGTCCCGCGATAATGACGATGGGAAATTCGAGACCTTTCGACGCGTGCGCGGTCATAATCGAAACCGAATTACCGCCGCCCGAAAAGGCGAGCGACAGTTCGTCTCCCATATCGTCTATTCTCTTTAAAAAGTCCTTGACGCCGAGTTTTTCGCCGTTTACTTCGCTCTCGGAGATAAAGCGTCGAATTCTTTCGAGTTTGGTTTTTCCGAGTCCTTCGGCGGTTATTTCGAGGTCGAGTCCCGTGTCTTTAATTATCTTCCAGAGCAATTCTCCAGCTCCGCAAAATTCGGATAAAAGTCGAATTTTTTGGAAGTACGTCGAAAAGTCGGCGGCTTTTTTCTTTAAGGGAAGATTATCGCCTTTTTTGCGATATAGTTCGAAACACTCGGAAAATGAGAGGGGTTCGCCCCTTTCGCCCGATTTTTTCGGGGGAACGGGGGCAAACGAGCGGATTGAGGCGAGTTCTTCTTCGCTAAATCCGCCGATCGCGCTCTTGAGGGTTGCGACGAGCGGGGCGTCGTCGGCGTAAAAGTCGATGAGCGACAGGACGTCGACGAGCAGTTTAATTTCGGGGTAGTCAAGTATCGGGTTTTTCGCCGTCGAGGCTACGGGTATGTTCATTTTCGAAAGGGTTTTGACGATTTCGCTCGCAAAACCCGTCGAATTTCTCAAAAGCACGGCGACGTCTTTTGGTTCGGCTTTGCGATAGGCTTTAAGTTTTAAGTCGTAAATTTCCGAGCCGAGACATTCCTCGATGATTTTGCCTACGATCGCTCCCTCGTAAAAGCAGTCGTCGCTTTCTTCCGCTTTCGCGTCCGCGACGAGGTCGTAGACTCCGCTCGGGGGAAGTTTTTTTTCGGCGTCTCCGACGAGAACTATCATCTGCGCCTCGCCCGTGTTTTCGGGGTATAATCCGCCGAAAAGCATAGGCGAAGATTTGTAATCGACGCCCGACGAATTCTTGGTCATAACCGAGGAGAATACGTTGTTCACGGCTTTTAAAACTCCTTGCGTCGAACGGAAATTTTCCGAAAGACGGACGGACGGTTTTCCTATTTTTTCAAAGTCGTCGAACTTGTCGGCGAAAATAGACGGGTCGCAACCGCGGAAAGCGTATATGCATTGTTTGACGTCGCCGACCATAAACAGTTTGTTCGGGGCGACGAGCGAGAGTATGCTCTCTTGAATTTGGTTGACATCTTGATATTCGTCGCAAAAGGCGTATTTGTATTTGGCTCTTATCGACGCGAGCGCGTCGGGCGATTGGGTCAAGAGTTTGTAAGCGAGATGTTCTAGGTCGGAGAAATCGACGACCGATTCTTCGGTTTTTAGTTTAGAATATTCGTCTAAATAAGCCTCCGCAAGGTCGGCGAGGGCGGAGTTTGTCTTTTCCGATTCGAAAAATTCTTCTTTAGCCCTTTCTTCGTCCTCGATATTGAGAACGTCGTCGAATCCTTTCGTTACGAGTTTTTCGTAGGCCTTTTTAAACTCCTCGAGGATAGCCTTTTCCTCGAGATCGTTCGATATGGTCGGCGCTCGCGGCTTTTTTGCCGATATCGCGAGGCGTAAGTCTCGCAGCGTCGAGGCTTTCTTCGCCGTCTTCAAAAGAGCTCGCATTTGGTCGGCGTACGCCGTAATTTTGACGACTCCGACGTCGGTCAAAGCCTTTTCCGCTTTGTCAAGTCTCGAAAGAAGGTCGTCCGCGATTCTGTTAAACTCGGCTATTATATCATTGGAAATATCGCGATAATCGGCTTCGGTAGGGGTTTTTCTGCATTGATTGAAATATTCCTCGGGCGAAACTCGCGACAGGGCGGCGGAGGCGATTTTGAAAACGAAGTCTTTTAGCGCTTGGTCGCTTCGTTGCGAACGGTACAGTCTGACGAGCCTTAAAAATCTCTCGTCGCGCGCGTCGTAAAGACGCTCGAAAGTCTTGTTTGCTGCGCGATTTCGCAATTCGTTGGCGATCGTCTCGTCCGCTATTTTAAAAGTCGGGTCTAAGCCTATTTCGTAGAAATACGAGCGAAGCGCGTCGGCGCAAAACTTGTGAATGGTTGAAATGCTCGCGGTCGGAACTTCTTCGAGAGCCGTTCTGATTCTCTCGTTGTCTCCGCCGTCGACAAGTTGTTTTCTAAGCGCGTCGACGAGTTTTTGCTTCATTTCCGCCGCCGCCGCTTCGGTGAACGTGACGGCGAGAATTTCGGAGGTTTTGGCTTTGCCTTCCAAAATAATCTTTATCAAACGTTCGATCATAACGAACGTCTTTCCGCTGCCGGCGGACGCCGATACGATTATGTCTCCGTCTAAAATTTCTACGGCTTGTTTTTGAGACGGGGTGTATTTTTCCGCCATTACGCCTTTTCTCCTTGGTTTTCATCTTTTCCGCCGAGACTTCTCGCCTTGTCGTCGGTCGGCTCTCCGCGTTTGGAAATTTCGTTTGTATCGTTTTTTTCGTCCCGCCCAAACGTCGAATTCTCGGCGTTTTGTTCGTTGCGATTGGAAGGGGAGGGCGCGTCGTTGGTTTTTTTGTCGTCCGAATACGCCGCCTCGACGATTGTCTCCGGTTTTACGGATTTGACTTTTCTAGTTTTATATCCGACGTCTTTGTCGTAACCGCAAATGCCGCCGTACTCGCAAAATTCGCACGCCCCGTCGTACGGCGAAGCGACGATGGTTCCGCTCGATAGTTCTTCGGTCGCTTTTTCGGCGAGTTTTTTCGCGTAGATCATATATCCTTGCATCGCGACGGGGTCTTTTAAGCTCCCCGTCGGTTTGCCGGTGGTCGCGCTTCGTTTGATTTTTATAAATCTGCTCGTCCCGGTTTTTGCAAATTCGGGGTCGGTCGCGTCGACGATCTCGTCGGAAGAGAGGGTCGAGCCGAACATTAGGGGCTTATCGTCGTCTTCCAAACGAAACTTGTCGTCGACGGCGTAGTAATAAGCGCCCGCCGGCTTTTCTCCCTCTCGAACGAAGGCGTTGAGATAAAGGTAAAGTTGCAGATTTTTCCCGACGTAAAAGTTTTCGTCCGAAACTTTCTTGTCCGCTCCGCCGCTCTTATAGTCGATAATGCGCGCGTATTCTTTGTATTTGTCGAGTCTGTCCGCCTTTCCGTACAGCTTAAAAGTTCCGTTTTTTGTTTTTAAGGGGAGAGAGGGATATTCCGCCCAATCGGCGAACCATACCTCTTGACCTATCGGTTTGAATTTGGACGATTTGAGTTCGTCAAAGAGGTTTAGACAGAGTCTTCGTCCCTCTTGCGCCGTAAGTTCAAGCGAATACGCGAAGTCGCTTCGGCGAGAGAATCTTTGAATGTCGGGTTTTGCAAGCGCTTCGGCGACGACTTGTTCGGCGACGAGTTCGGCTTGTTTTTTATTCGACGCCTCGTCTATTCTCGCGACGAAGCGTTCGGCGATCGCGTGCAACGCGTTTCCGAAATCAAGCGCCTTTACGTCGCCGTCAATCGCGTCGGCGACGCCAAGTCCGTACTTGACGAAACATTTGTAAGGGCACTCGTAGTAAGTCTGAATTTTGCTTGCCGAGGTCATCTTGTTCGGGAAGTAGTTTTCGGGCGGGATCCGAGTTTGGACGACGGGGTCGGAGTTGGTTTTTCCGAGCAGTCGTTTGACGAGTTCCGCGAGCGCTTCGTCGCCGCTCTCCTCGGCGAATCGGTAGAATGAAGATGGAACGACGACCTCTCTCGACGCTCCGTTTTTAAAGTCGTCGCAGTCCTTGATGAAGGAAAGGAGCGCCGGGCGGAGCCTTTCGTAGCCGAGCGTTTGAAGGGAATCTTTTCTTTCTCCTTTTGCGTCCGCCGCGGCTACGGCGACGGAGAGATAGTTGAACGGAGAGAGCGGAAAACCGTTTTTATCCGCGAAAATACCCTCCGCGAAGTCGATTATCTCGCTTTTTGCCGATTGAGCGCCCGACGGCGATATCAACGAAAAAGAGAGAAAAAGTTTGTCGGAAAACGACGCGAACGCGATGCCGGCGGCTTCCTTTTCTCGCTTGTTCGCCACGCTGATTTTGGGTTCTATCTTGACCGAAAGTTTTTCCAGAGCCGCAATGTCGCTGTCGAGAAGAAGAGCGACGTCTCTTTTTGCGAGCGGAACTTCTCCGCTCAGTCCGACGGCGAAAAGTATTTTATATTCTTTGAATCTGCAGTCTTTTATATCCGCGACCGTCGCCCCGTCCGAAAATTGAGGTATAAGTCCGATTTCTCGAGCCTTGTATCCCGCGGATAAAAATTTTAAAAATTCGAGAGCGGTCAATCGCTCGTCGCCCAAAAGATCGGCGATGTTGTCGAGCGTTTCGACGGCTTTATCGAGCGCCGAGAGCAAGAAAGCCCGCTCTTCGAAGGCTCCGACGTCGTCGAGTTTTTGGGCTACCGATTTAGCGTTCTCAAAAAGTTCGACGTCGTCGTAAAAGAGTTTTACGTTTTTGACGAATGACGCGGCCGAATCTTTGCGGTTAAATCTCTTCAATGCTTTTGCGAGCGTCGCGCGTTTTGTTTCGAGCGTTTGATCTTCGAGAAACTCGAAGTTTTCGTCCAAGAAAAACTTCGGGGAGACCGAGTTTTTCTTTAACGCTCCGATTAACGCGTCCGATTTTGTTTTGTCGGGAAGAAAGAGGGACGACGAGATTATTTTTTCGATTTTATCCCCGTCGCCGCTCGCCGCAAATCGCAAAACGCTTTCGGTCAACGGCGCGATGGGGTGGGAGACAAGCGTCTTCTTTTCGTCGAGAAAGAAGGGGATTTCATAGTCTCCGAAAGTCTTCTTTATCCTCAGTCTGTAATCGGGCAATGAGCCGACCGCGACGGCGATATCCGAAAATCTATATTTGCCGCTATGGATCAATCTGCAAATATTTTTCGCGACGTATTCAATCTCTTCGTTTGCGTTATACGCCTCGAAAATTGAGACTTTATCGCTATATAGCCCGACTTCCGAGAATTTTTTATGGTCGAAAAGCCCGTTTAAAAGGGCGTCTTGTTCGGCGGATAAGAGGTCGTCCGTCGGCGTCGGGGGTAGATTGAATTTTTCCGAGACGAAGGACGCAAACTCGTTGGCGTAAAGATATTTATTGTATCCTTTGTCGGCGAAAAAGTCTACCGAAAGACATTTGTCGATAAGCGCTTCCATAATGGCCGCCGTCTGTTT
>CAZVPW010000038.1:0-11671 GCA_964629115.1 uncultured Acidiphilium sp. | reverse complement strand
TTCATAGACTTTTTAAATTCTCCGCAAATTTATTTTTAGTATTTTTTACTAAATACAACTTTTTATCTTTTGTAAAGATTATTTAACCTTTTTTGAGCGCTATATTATCTTTTTTAGATATTTGTATGTTTAAATATAAAAAAGTCCATAATTATAAAAAATACGACGCGATTGACTTTTATTCGCGACAATGGTATAATATGCGAAATTCCTTTTCAAAGCCTAAACTCGACGAACGAAGTCGTTGATTTTTAGAGCATCAAGAAAAGACAAACGCAAGAGGCGAAAATGACACTCATATCAATTATTGTCCCGTGTTATAACGAACAGGACGCTCTGCCGATTTTTTACGACGAATTCAACAGAGTCGCAAATCAAATGAGCAAACAAAATTTCGAATTGTTGCTCGTAGACGACGGCTCGAAAGACCAAACGTTCAAAATAATGAAAGATTTATCGAAAAACGACGATAGAATCAAATATATCTCTTTTTCGAGAAATTTCGGCAAAGAAGCCGCCATATACGCCGGACTTAAAAACAGTCGCGGAGATTACGTCGCCCTAATGGACGCCGATTTACAAGATCCGCCTTCTCTCTTGCCCGAGATGTTTAAAGCGGTTACGGAAGAAGGATTCGACAGCGTCGCGACGAGACGAGTTACCCGAAAAGGCGAACCGAAAATCCGCTCTTTCTTCGCCCGCAAGTTTTATAAGCTTATGAATAAAATTTCCGAAGCCGAACTCGTCGACGGGGCGAGAGACTATAGGCTTATGTCGAGAAAATTCGTCGATTCCCTTCTACTTATGAGCGAAAAAAATCGTTTCACAAAGGGTATGTTCGCATGGGTCGGATTTAAAACGAAGTGGATCGAGTTCGAAAACGTCGAAAGAAGCGCCGGCGAAACCAAATGGTCTTTTTTCAAACTTTTGAAATATGCGATCGACGGAATAGTCGAATTCTCTTACCTTCCCGTTAAACTCTCGTCTTACGTCGGATTGACTTTTACGGTCGGAAGCGTTTTAGGCATTATTTCAACTGCAATTTGCGACGTCTGCGGAGTTTTAACAAGCAAATGGCTTTATCCGTTATTTCTCGGCTCGTTTGGCGTCGGTTTGATTTTAACCTTTATAGGCATTTTGGGGAAATATGTCTCGCACGTTTACACCGAAGTTAAAGACAGACCGATTTACATTGAAAAAGAATCTAATATAGAGCGATAAAAAAGGGGTTCGTTTCGAACCCCTTTTTTATCGCTTTCTTTTTTTTCGTCCGTTTACTCCGCGTCTAAAATTAGCGAAAAACGCCGCGATAAGCGACCGTTGTCGCCTTGGCTTGACGATTTTTTATATTTTGAAACCAAAAATAAATAATATTCTATACAGAATCCCGACCGCGGCGCCGCCGATAATCCCGAAAACTATTATAGGTCCCGCAACGACGAACATTTTTGCGGCAAGCCCGTAAATAAAGCCCTCGCTTTTAAACTCCATAGCCGGCGACACGACCGAGTTTGCAAACCCCGTTATCGGAACGATCGAGCCGGCTCCGGCATATTTGCCAATCCTATCGTATGCGCCGAGTCCGGTCAAGAGCGACCCTATAAAAATCAAGACGATCGACGTCGCCCCGGCAAGTTCGTCGCCGTATAAACCGAAGAAAAATTCTAAGACAAAGCGAATAAACTGTCCGATAAGACAAATCGTTCCTCCCGTCCAAAAGGCTCTGAACAAGCTCCTCTTTTCGTTTGTTTTAGGAGAAATCGAGGAGACGTATTTTAAATATTTCTCGTTACGAAAAACCCTCTTCATCTTTTAACCCTTTCCTTCGGTTCTTTTTTCACGCAATCTTGTCTATCTCTCAAACATTTCCAAGGCTCGTATTCTCTCATACGCTTTTTATGAGCAAAAGAAAAGGATTTATACGAAAAACCCGCAAAAACAATCTTTAAAGATTATTTTTGAGGCTAAATTTCATCTGCCGACGTTTGTTTCGTACATAAAAATATTAAACGAGTTCTTTTTCAGTTTTTTTGAAAAAAGTTCTTTCGCCTTTTCCAAAGCCTCGGCGACGCAATCCGCGATTACGTTCGTTCTGACGACTCTTTCTTTTTTTTCGGCGTCCAATTTTTGTATGCAGTATACTCTGTATTGCATAATTCGCTCCTTTTTCCGTCGCTTATGCGCGTCTCGATACTTTTCGAATATATTTTAGCGCGAATTTCACGGTTCGTCAACGCTATGTTGTTCGTTTTTTATCCGTTTTGTGAAATCTAACAGATTTTTATAGAATATTTTGTCAATTTCCGCTTGTTTATATCCAAGCCTCGTTTTTAAAGCCTCTTTCGCAATATCAAAAAAAGAATAATCGCCAATCCCTTCCACAAAGAAATCCGAGCCGTAGTAATCGCTTCCGACGGCAAGGTTTTCCGCTCCGAATTTTTGACAAAAGTAGTCTATTTGCTTTATAAAATCTTCTATGGAGCAAAAATCTTTATCGGTCATAAAATATCCGCAACACGCGACGCCGACAAGCCCCTTTCTTTCGATTATTTCTTTAATTTGCCAGTCGTCGATATTTCTTTTATGCTCGTAAACGGACGAAAAGCAAGTATGCGAATCGACAACCGTATCGCATATTTCCAACGCGTCGCTAAAGCCCTTTTTCGAAAGATGAGCCGCGTCAATCGGAATACGCCGACGAGAGCACTCGCGAACGAGTTCTTTCCCCTCTTCTTTAAGCCCCAAATCGCAATCGCAACCAAAACCAAATCGATTTTCGCCGTTCCACGTCAAACCGACGTATAGCGGTTTGAATTTAACAATCGACTCGACGTCAAAATCGTCGTATCCGACGTCCTCGAAGGCGACCGACTTTGAAAGTTCGGCGAGTTTTAACGCCTCCGAAAAAGACCTGTTGCCACGAAAAATCGCCGTTATTATATTATTGTCGAAATAAAACCGAGACAAATCGCTCGGACAAACGGTCAAAATATCGTTGTGAAAATCAGAAATCATAAAAAAACTCCCGCGATAAATCTATGCGAGATACCCTCTTAAAAGACCTCGAGAATCGCGGAAGTTATTTTAAATTAGTATTTTTCGGGCTCGTCGTACTCGACTCCGTTCGTATCGACCGTAACCGACTCGATAACGACGTCGCGAAGAGGTTTGTCGTTATAGTCGACGTTCGCGGTCGCGATTTTATCTACGACGTCCATTCCGTCGATAACAGCGCCGAAAGCGGCGTATTGTCCGTCGAGATGGGGAGCGTCGGCATGCATAACGAAGAACTGCGATCCCGCGCTGTTGGGCATCATGGAACGAGCCATGGAAATAACTCCCCTCTTGTGCTTCAAATCGTTTTTAAAACCGTTCTTGGAGAACTCTCCTCTAATCGAATACCCGGGACCGCCCGTACCGTTTCCTTTCGGGTCTCCGCCTTGAATCATAAAGCCCTCGATAACTCTGTGAAAACAAAGTCCGTCGTAAAAGCCTTTTTGAACGAGCGAAATAAAATTGTTCACGGTGTTCGGAGCGACGTCCGGATAAAGTTCGACGTAAAAAACGTCTCCGTCTTTCATTTTAAAAGTTACGATAGGATTGTTGTTCATTTTATTCTTCCTCTTTCAATTGTTCTATAATTATTCCGGCTTCGTCGAAGAGTTTAAGCGAAAACTCGTCGGGATAACCGTATTTATACGCCACGCGTTTAATTCCCGCGTTTATTATCATTTTACAACATATAACGCACGGTTGATGAGTACAATATAGCGTCGCGCCCTCGACGGATACGCCGAGTTTCGCCGCTTGGGCGATGGCGTTCTGTTCGGCGTGAACGGCGTAACACGTCTCGAGTTGCGTTCCGCTCGGAATCGCAAGTTCTCTCCTCAAGCACTTTCCTCTGCTCTTGCAACTTTCAATTCCGCTCGGAGCGCCGTTATACCCCGTCGTCATTATGCGTTTGTCTTTTACGATAACCGCGCCGACCTGCCTGTTTTCTTGGTAGCAACTCGACCAACCCGCGACGAGCTCGGCAAGATCCATAAATCTTTTATCCCATTTATCCATAAATAACCTCTAACGCTATTTTTAAATATTTTATCACATCTTAACGAAACTTGCAATAAAATAAATCCTTTTATGAAAAAGTTGAGAAATTTTTCAATTTGACGCCCGAAAACTATTGACAAAGAAAAAGTTATGGCTATAATATACTTAGCAGTCTCGGAAAGCGAGCGCTAAACAAAGAATATCATCGGAGGTAATTCTATGAAAATAAAACCTTTGTTCGACTATATAGTAGTCGACGCAAACGACAAGCAAGAAACGACGAAGAGCGGATTCATTCTTCCGTCCGCGTCCGCGGATAAGTACGCGACGGCAAAAGTCGTCGCCGCGGGAGTCGGAACCGATTCGTTCGGACAACGCGTTGAAATGCAAGTTAAACCCGGAGATACCGTTTTATATCCCGTATCGGCCGGTCTCAAAGTCAAAGTCGACGGAGAGGATGTCACCCTCATTCGCCAATCGGACGCTTTGGCTATCATAGATTAAGGAGGTAAAAAAAATGGCTAAACAAATTAAATACGGAGAAGAAGCGAGAAAGGCTCTCGAAGCCGGAGTAAACACCCTTGCCGACACCGTTAAAATCACTCTCGGACCTAAAGGCAGAAACGTCGTTCTCGACAAAAAATACGGCGCTCCGCTCATCACGAACGACGGCGTAACGATCGCTAAAGAACTCGAACTTAAAGACCCGTTTGAAAATATGGGCGCTCAACTCGTAAAAGAAGTGTCGACCAAAACCAACGACATTGCCGGAGACGGCACCACGACCGCCGTGGTTTTGGCTCAAGCGATGATCAACGAGGGACTTAAAAACCTCGCCGCCGGAGCCAATCCGATCGTTTTGAAAAAAGGTATTTCTAAAGCGGTAGACGCAGTCGTAGATCAACTTAAATCGATCAGCAAGACTGTCGAATCCAAAAATTCAATCGCTCAGGTCGCGTCTATCTCCGCCGGAGACGAAAATATCGGCGCTCTCATTTCCGAAGCGATGGAAAAAGTCGGCAAAGACGGCGTTATAACCATTCAAGAAAGCAAAACCATGAAGACCGAACTTACGACGGTCGACGGAATGTCTTTCGACAGAGGCTACGCTTCGGCTTATATGGTTACCGATACCGACAAAATGGTCGCCGTTTACGACAATCCCGTTATTTTAATCACCGATAAGAAGATATCTTCCATTCAAGAAATACTCCCCGTTATCGAACCTATCGCCCAACAAGGTCAAAAACTTATGATTATCGCCGAAGACGTCGAGGGAGACGCGTTAGCGGCTCTCGTCGTCAACAAACTCAAGGGCGTATTCAACTGCGTAGCCGTAAAAGCGCCGGGATTCGGCGATAGAAGAAAGGCTATGCTCGAAGACATCGCCGTTTTGACGGGAGGCAAAGTCGTCTCCTCCGAACTCGGCCTCGAATTTAAGGACGTAACGCCCGATATGCTCGGAAGAGCCGGACAAATCAAAGTCGACAAAGACAACACGGTCATTATCGACGGAGCCGGAGACAGAGACGCCATCAAAGCGAGAATTCAATCGATCAAGGCTCAAATCGCCGAGACAACTTCCGACTACGATAGAGAAAAACTTCAAGAAAGACTCGCTAAACTTGCCGGCGGCGTAGCCGTAATCA
The DNA here is from genome assembly GCA_964629115.1 of uncultured Acidiphilium sp. Taxonomy (GTDB): domain Bacteria; phylum Bacillota; class Clostridia; order Christensenellales; family Borkfalkiaceae; genus UBA10281. The sequence goes on along the minus strand of CAZVPW010000038.1, from coordinate 5,972 downwards.
ACGTCGGCGCGGCAACAGAAGTCGAAATGAAAGAAAAGAAACTCCGCATCGAAGACGCCCTTGCGGCGACTAGAGCAGCTGTCGAAGAAGGTATCGTTCCCGGAGGCGGAACCGCTCTCCTTTCGGCTATCCCGACCGTTAAAAACCTCGTCAAGACTTTAAGCGGCGACGAAAAGACGGGCGCTCAAATCATTCTCAGATCAATCGAAGAGCCCGTTAGACAAATCGCTAAAAACGCCGGACTCGACGGATCGGTAATCCTCAACAATATCGTCAGATCCAAGAATCCCAATTACGGATTCGACGCTTATAAGAACAAGTACGTCGATATGGTTGACGCCGGAATCATCGACCCGACGAAAGTCACGAGATCAGCTCTTCAAAACGCCGCTTCTATCGCGTCGACTCTCCTCACGACCGAGAGCATCGTCACCGATATCCCCGAAGAAAACCCCGCCTCCGCGCAAGGCGGCGCCGGCGGAATGGGCGGAATGTACTGATAAATTTAACAACAAAAAAATACCGATTCGCATCACCGCGATTCGGTATTTTTTTTTTCTAATTTTTTAAGAACGTTTTGAAAGTAATCGGGCAAAGGCGCTTCGAAAAACCTTCTCTCCCCCGTCGTCGGGTGAGTCAGTTCCAATCTGTAAGCGTGCAACAACTGCCCGTTTAAATTGAATTTTTGATTCTTAAAACCATAAACCGGATCTCCGACGATTGGGTGTCCGATATATTTCGAGTGAACTCTAATTTGATGAGTTCTTCCCGTCTCGAGCGAAAACTCGACGAACGAATAGCGCTCGTATCTCTTTAGAACCTTATAATGAGTCACCGCTCGTCGACCGTCTTCCCTTATTGCCATCGTCGTGCGATTTTTGTCGCTTCTGCCTATCGGGGCGTCGATCGTCCCCGTATCCTTTTCCATTCGACCTTCGACAAGAGCGAGATAGATTCTTCTGCAAGTCTTTTCCTTTATTTGTTCGGAAAGAGAAAGATGCGCCTTGTCGTTTTTTGCCACGACGAGCAACCCCGAGGTGTCCTTATCTATCCTATGCACGATTCCGGGACGAATAACGCCGTTAATTCCGCTGAGCGAATCGAGATGATAAAGCAAGGCGTTGACGAGGGTCGTTCCTTTAACTCCGGCTCCCGCATGAACGGTCATTCCTTGGGCTTTGTTTATCACGGCGAGATCTTCGTCTTGATATACGATATCGAGAGGAACGTTCTCCGCCTTGACGTCCAAGGGTTTTAAATCGGGAACGGAAACCGAAACTTCGTCTCCGATTTTTAAATTTTTGCCGGCTTTTTCTTTTTTTCCGTTAACCAGAACCAGACCGTCGTCGACGAGTTTTTTTACCGCCGAACGAGTTTTCAAAATCTTTTCGGCAACGTAAACGTCAAGCCTTTCTTCTCGGTCGGATATAAAAATATCAGTCCGCATCTTGCGAGAAAAAGTCCTCTTTGGCATTTAACGTCTTTTTCTTGTCGGCGACCTTTGCCCTTCTCTTTTTGGACATAAACAAGGCGTCGTCGTCGATAAAGAGAATGTCGAGAATAAGCATAATCGCGCCGACGACCAAAGCCATATCGGCAACGTTAAATATATACGGGAATATCTCTCCTCTTCCGAAATCGATTATGACGTGAATCATATCCCTAACGTATTCGAGGAAAATTCTGTCGATGAAATTTCCGAGCGCTCCGGCAATTACGAGAGCAAGCGAAAAGTTAAGCCATTTGCCTCTGTTTTTGGAAAGGGCAAGGTAAATAAAAATGGCGAGAAGAATGACGACGGTGGCGACGATAAATATTAAATCCTTATTGGGAAGCCAATCGAACAAACTCATCATTCCGTTGTTATTTTCGCAGTAATCAACATCCAAAAACCCGTCTATAAGCGTATAAACGTTGATTTTTGCCCCGTTTGTCGCGCCGGCGAAACCCGACGCGGCGGCGACGTAGGCTTTGGTCAATTGATCGGCAAGAATAATTAAAATTGCAAGACACGCGTACCACATAATTTTTTCTCCGTTAATTTTCTCCGCGTCTGATCTTATCGAGCATACGCGATTTTAGTTCGTAAAGTCGGTCGGACAAGTCGACCTTGTAAACGTGAGGTTGGTCGAGACGTTTATATTCGTCCCAGAGTCCGTCTCTCTCTCGTTTTGCGTAAGTTTGGATTTTATCGAGCGAGGGGAAATCGTAAACGAGTTTTCCGTCTTTTACGATGGTCGTCGGCAATTCTCTAACCTCGTAATCCTCGAAAGTGATTTTTTTCCATCTTTCGACGGGGTGATATATCGTCAACGGCGCCGAAAAATCCATTTCTTCGCCTCTGAGCGCGATTATGTCCGCTTCGGCTTTTCCCGTCTTTTTGTCGTAAATTCTGTAAATCGTCTTAAACCCGGGGTTGGTGATTTTCTCCGAATTGTCCGATACCTTCATTTTGGGAATTATTTCCCCGTTTTTGACGACGGCGGCAAGTTTATAAACTCCTCCGAGCGAGGGCATATCGGCGCTCGTTATAAGTTTCGTGCCGATTCCCCAACTGTCGATCTTCGCCCCTTGAGACTTCAGACTTTGAACGAGTCTTTCGTCGAGATCTCCCGACGCGCAAATTATGGCGTCTTCGTATCCCGCTTCGTCCAAAGCCTTTCTCGCTTGCTTAGTCAAATAAGCGAGATCGCCCGAATCTATTCTGATCCCGAGAGGTTTTCCGCCTTTGGCTTTTAATTCGTCGAATACCTTTATCGCGTTCGGAACGCCGCTCTTTAAAGTGTCGTAAGTGTCGACGAGCAAAAGCGTCGCCTCGGGATAAATGTCGGCGTACGCTCTGAACGCCTCTATCTCGCTCGGGAAATTCATAACCCAACTGTGCGCGTGAGTTCCAGAAACGGGCGCGTTAAACATTTTTCCCGCCAAAACGTTTGACGTCGAATTGCAACCGCCGATCATCGCCGCTCTCGCGCCGTAAATTCCGGCGTCGGGCCCTTGCGCCCTTCTCAATCCGAATTCCATTACGTTGTCGCCTTTCGCCGCCTCGGTTATTTTAGCCGATTTCGTCGCGATTAACGTTTGATGATTGATTATGTTAAGAACGGCGGTTTCGATAATTTGAGCCTCTATAACGGGCGCTTTTACCGTGAAAATAGGTTCGCCCGGGAAAACGACCGTGCCTTCGGGAACCGAATAAATATCCCCCGAGAACTTTAAATTTCTCAAATAATCTAAAAATCCCTCGTCAAAGAGATTTAAGCCTTTTAAATACTCTATCTCTTTGTCTCCGAAATTGAGATTCATAACGTAATCGACGGCTTGTTCGAGTCCGGCGGCGAGCGAATAGGTTATCAATTCATTTCTACGGAAAAAAACGTCGAATACGGCTATTTCGTCTTTCATTCCTTTGAGATAATACCCGTTGCTCATGGTAAGTTCGTAAAGATCGGTTAATAGGGTTAAATTTCTCTTTTCCATAAATTTCCTCTGTTTTCGAGACCAACGACCTCGGCCTCGTATTTAACGATTGTCCGACGCCCGATAAAACGAGAGCCCCGAAATCGCTTTTTACTTTTTTCCGAGAACGTCGTCAGACGGGCTTTTAAACTCCGTATCGACTTTCTTCTCTTGTTTTTCGGCGTCCTTTTCGGCTTTTTGCTCGTAAAAGGATTTAAAACCCTCTTTCTCGTCCGTTCTTTCGACATTCAGCGCCTTTGCTTTGACCAAAACGAGGAGCGCCGCCGCGATAAAAAGCGCGGCGATAGCAATAAATACGATTAGATACCATTTGAGTTTCGCGGCTACGAGAATAAAGACGAGACCGACTATCGCAAGCAACGAGCCGACCCCGATTTCATATCCGCCTTTGACGCAGACGCCGTAAATCGAAAAGATAAGTCCGAGTCCGACGAACAAAATCGCAAACGCGAGCAAAAATCCGTTGACCTTAAAAACTCCGACCGACGCCAAGATTAATCCGACAGTAGACAAAACCGCGACGACGATGGCGGCGATCGCCGCTATCGCGAAAGACGAATTATTCTTTTTCTTCATCGTTCCCCTCCTCGAGCGGTCGCTCGGCGACTTCGTTTTCTACCGATAAAACGCGAGAGACGATCTCTCGTTCGATTGTGTCGACGTTTACTCTCGAGCCCTCTTCGGTCTCGCTCGCGGTCGCCGCCTTTTTAGCGTGTTTTTTAAAAATCAAACCGTCGCGACGCATTACGTCGAGAACGAGCTCTACACCGGCAAGAATTAAAAGACAAGAGACGATAGTCATTGCGGGAATCGATGTGTTTTTGCCGAAAAGCGGCAAATTGTATTCGCTTTGTCTGAATGTCTCCAAAACGGCTCTGATCAAACCGTAACCTATAAAGTAAAATCCCGTGGCGTACCCGTGGTTTTTACTTCTGCATTTCCACAAGAAAACGTAGAGAAAAACAAACAAGAAAAAGTTTAAAAATCCCTCGTAAAAGAAAAGCGCTTGATACCACTTTCCGGGCGCTCCGATTTCGACCGCAAACGGGAAAAACTGAGCCGACGGATTGGTTATCGCTTGACCGTATACCTCTTGATTGAAGAAATTACCCCATCTTCCCATCATTTGCCCGAACGGAACGACGCAAACGGCAAGATCGAAAATCTTTAAAACGCTCGTCTTTCTGACCTTGCAAAGAATCGCCACGGCAATCGCTCCGGCAGCCAAGCCGCCGTATATCGCCAAGCCGCCGTCTCTGATGTTAATCATCGCAAGGAAGGGATTTTCGGCGTTCATAAAGGTCTTGATATCGAAAATAACGTACCAAAGCCTTGCTCCTACTATACACGAAGGAACGATGCAAATCATTAGATCGAGAATAAAATCGGGATTTTCGCCCTTTCTTTTAAACAAGGGAACGGCGAGAAGACAACATACGACCATTCCGAGAACGATGCAAATGGCGTAATAGTAGATATCGATCCCGAAAACCGTGATATGGTTCTTATAAAAATTTCCGTTGAAGATAAAATTTCCGCTGTTGAGTAAATTATTTATCATTTTTCTTCCGCAAAGCGACTATTTTTTTAAACCTCCGTCAAAGAGCGTTTTTTAACCTCTCTTTTTTTACGACGAAAATTCAAACGCAACGCTTTCTTTCATTATATCATATCAAAATCGATATTTCAAGGGTTTGGCGGTCGATTTTATTATTTTTTGCCCGTCGATCGCTCCTTAATCGTCTACTTTCGTTCAAAAGACTAAAACGACATTTCGAAAAATCAAACGACCAAAAAAAGAACCGCCGTTCGGCGGTTCGATCGAATTATTCAGACGCTGTCCGCGAGAGGCTCGATAGACGGAAAGTTATTTTCAAACTCCTCCTCGACGTCGAAATTTTCGGCGTTCTCGTACGCCGATAGACGCGAAACGGAGACTTCGTAAGCGACGAGCGTCTTGCTCTCGCTTTCGGAAAATTTCTTGACGTATTCTCGACTTTGAATTCTACCAGTAATCGCGATTTTTTCGCCGACGCTTAAATTTTTCGCAAACCTCGCGTTTCTGCCCCACGCTATGCAAGGAATGTAGTCGGACTTATTGTACGCTCTGTTGACGGCGATTAAAATATCCGCTATTTCCCTTGAAAATGGCGTCGTTCTATACACGGGCGGCTTGCAAATATACCCCGATAAGACGACGCTGTTCGGATTTTTAGCCGCCTTTTCGTCGACGAGTTCTCTCACGAAAACGGTCAACATAAGTTTGCTTTTTCCGTCGACGATTTTATTGTAACTTCTAAATTGTCCGATTGCGGAGATTGTCGAACCGACGGTCAGATTCCGACTTTCTATCAATCGTTCGGATATGGTCGCCGGCAAAATATCTCTTTGCCCCGACAGTCTCGCGACGCTGACGTCCATTTCGTAAAAGCCCTCGCCGTAAGTCTCGTGAGAAAATCTCGCTTCCGTGACGATTTCCCCTCGTATAAACC
>CAZVPW010000037.1:0-11718 GCA_964629115.1 uncultured Acidiphilium sp. | reverse complement strand
TCGTTACGGGAGTAAAGCGAATATCGACCCAAGACGGCAGCAAGGATTACGTCGCGGTTAAATATCTCGGCGGAGATATGTTGTACGTCGGCGTCGATCAAATGGATAAGTTGACGAAATATGTCGGCGGAGACAAACCGACGCTCAACAAAATCGGGGGCAAAGAGTTCGATAGAATTAAGAGCCGCGTAAGGGCTTCCATAGCCGAAATGACCGTCAACTTAAAGGCTCTTTACAAATCTCGAAAGGAAAAGAAAGGCTTTGCCTTTTCGCCCGATACGTCGTTGTCGGAAGAATTTGAAAACGACTTCGGGTTCGAGCCGACCGAAGATCAACTTCAATCGGTCGCCGAGATAAAAGCCGATATGGAAAGCGAAAAAGTTATGGATAGACTTCTTTGCGGAGACGTCGGATTCGGAAAGACCGAAGTCGCGTTCAGGGCGGCGTTCAAGGCGGTTGCGGACGGAAAACAAGTCGCGTTTGTTTGTCCGACGACTATTCTTTGCGAGCAGCATTACAGAGCCGCCGTCAATAGATTCGCAAAGTTTGGAGTCAGAGTCGCCGCGCTTAATCGTTTTAAGGGAGCGAAAGAGTCGGAAAGAACGATTAACGGGCTTATAGGCGGAGATATCGACATCGTTATCGGAACGCACGCCCTCTTTGCCAAAGAGGTTAAGTTCAAAGATTTGGGGTTGTTGATTTTAGACGAGGAGCAGAGATTCGGAGTCGAGCATAAGGAAAAACTCAAGTTGCTTAAGGACAACGTCGACACGTTGACTATGACGGCGACGCCGATTCCGAGAACTTTGCATATGTCTTTGTCGGGAATAAGGGATATCAGTATGATAACGACGCCGCCAAAGGTCAGAATACCCGTTCAAACGTACGTTACCGAAGAGAGCGACGCTCTTATCGTCGACGCCGCGAGGCGAGAACTTTCGAGGAACGGGCAAGTTCTCATTTTGTACAACAGAGTCGAAACTATCTATTCTTTCGCCGAGAGAATAGAGGGTCTTTTGCCGGACGCAAAAATAGTCGTCGCTCACGGCAGAATGGATAAGAGGGCTCTCGAAGACAGCGTAATGAGTTTTTACGACGAAAAGCAAAACGTTATGATCGCGACGACCATAATAGAGAACGGCGTCGATTTGCCTAAAGCGAACACTCTCATTGTTATAGACGCCGATAGGCTCGGTCTTTCGACTTTGTATCAGTTAAAAGGAAGAGTCGGGCGAAGCAACGTTATGGCTCACGCGTATTTTACCTTTAAACCCGAAAAGGTTTTGTCGGACGCTTCGTATAAGAGGCTTTCGGCGCTTACCGAATTTACCGAGATGGGCAGCGGATACAAAATCGCTCTCAGAGACCTTGAAATCAGAGGAGCGGGCAATGTTCTCGGGAGAGAACAACACGGTCACATGGATAAAATCGGGTACGAATTGTACAATAAGTTGCTCAAAGAGAGCCTTGGCGAGACCGTCAAAACTTTCGATACCGAACTCGACGTCAATATGGACGCTTACATTCCCGAGGAGTACGTTTCGACGCCCCCGTCGAGAATGGACTGCTATAAGCAGATAGCCGAGATTAAGACCGTCGACGACGAAGATCGCGTTCGTTCTTCGCTTGTCGAAAACTACGGAGAAATCCCCGTAGAAGTCGATAATCTCATATTGATAGCAAAATTAAAGAACGCCGCGCGTCGAAGAGACGCGTTGAAAGTCGGAGTGTCCAAGAGGGGAGCGTACTTGATTCTGAACGGACTCGACGCTCTTAATAAAGACGGCTTTATCGATAAAATCAACGGCGCTAAAGACGAAGTTTCTTTGTCGTTCGCCGAGAATCCGTTCCTCAATTTTTCTCTTTCGGCGACGCCGAGAGAGACGGCGAAAAGAATGTTAAATTTTCTTTCTTTTTGACGAAGTCGTATTCTTAAAAATAGTTTGTTTTCGTTTTCTTTCGAAAACGGGAGCGATCGTTCGACCGAAAAACGTCGGCGGAAGTATTCGTCGAGTTTTTCGGTCAATTTTTTTTGTTTTTTCATATAAAACCCGTTCAAATGCCTTGCAATCGGTTAAATATTTTAGTATAATATATAATAACTAAAAGGTTCTTTAGGAGTACGTTATGAAGAAACTGTTTTTCAAAATCGTTGCGGTCATATCGTTAGTCGCCGTCGTTTTCGGCGCTACGGGCTGCGCCCTCTTCGAGGTTAACGCCGACAGAGATATGCGTCAAGTCGCCGCGACCGTCAACACTATAGATGCGAACGACGAAGACGCGACCGTCAACATTTATAAACGCGATATCGTCGCCGGATATTATTCCTACGGCTATTATTACGTTCAAAATTACGGATATACGACCGCGAAAGCTTATCAACTTATCGTCGACAATCTCGTAAATAACGAAGTCATCGTTCAACAAGGAAAGAAGAAGCTCGCTTCCGACGCTCCGCTTGCGATAAGCGACGTTGCCGTGCTCGGAATCAACGACGACGTTCTTTCTCTTCTCGCTTCCGACAAGGATATCGAGGCGTATGAAAAGTCGTCCGGCAAAAAAGTCGGAGACGAGGGATACGCCGCCGGACTTACGGCGTACGTTTCGTCGAAATATACGGGCGTTCTCTCCGCTAAGGACGCGTCTTTCAGATTCGTTTCGACCGACGATATTTGGCAAGCGGTTTCCGACGCCGTCGAAAGCGTTAATTCCTTTATCGATTCGTTTGCGGACGACGAGGACGAACACGAACACAACCACGAGAGCGCTTCCTATACTGTTAGAACGACACCCGAAATGGAAGAGGAAGACGAGACGGTAGACGTAGACGCTTGCAAAGAGATTATCGACGATTCCGTCAACGGTCTTGCCGCGAAGGTAAGCGGAGACAGACTCAAAGCGCTCGTTAAAGGTTATAACAGACTCGTTTCGTTGGGGCTTGCGGACAGTTCCGAGAAATACTACGAGGGAGCGGACAAGAACAACGCGACTCTTATGTCGGTTATGCAACTCGGCTATTTCAAAGATTACGTTAAATCGGCTCTCGACAGCAAACTCGTCGAAAAATTCGAAAAGAGATTGAGAGACGAGAAGAGCGCCGCGAGCGCTAAGCTTTGGGAGCAATACGTCGAACTCGGCGAGAAGCAAAAATCCGAATACGTCGGAGACGTTTCGAGTCTTGAAACGGCTCTCGGAGAGGTTTCGTCGGAGAAATTCGTAGTTTATAATTCGGGATTCGGTTACGGTTACGTTTCGCATCTCGTCGTCGAATATACCGAGGATCAAAAACAAAAAATAACCGACGCCAAAGCCGAAGCCGACGCCACCGAAGAAACGATTAAGAATCTTATCGACAGCGACGAAATGATCGACGGAATGATTATTAAAGATCTCCGCGATTCTTGGGTTAAATCCGGCTACGGCGTTTACGACGCCGCCGACGGCTCCTACAAATTCTCCGATAAGTACGTTTATAACGTAGACGGCGAGCTCGCCAAATATAAAGGATTTTTGTCCGACGTTACCGCGTTCGTCGAAGAAAACGACGACGGCGAAGAAGAACTTCATTTCAACTTCGGATCGGTCAATGCCAACGAACTCGGCTATACCGATTTTACGACGCTCGTTAAGAATTACCTCAACCTCGATTCTCTTGAAATGAACGTTCCCGTTCAGGCAAAGAATTCCGACGGTAGAAATTATTCCGTTCTCAACGCCGAAGAAAGGCGTTGCGTTCTCAACAGCTTCGAGGATATTAAGTTTGCGTTCAGTACCGATACCGGTAACTTCAATAAATACCTCGGTTATCTCTATTCGCCTCTCACGGCTTCGGGAACTTACGTAACCGAATTCGTCGACGCTTGCGAAAAAGCCGTTAAGGCCGGAGCGGGATCGGTCGTTATGTTTATGTCCGAGTCTTACGGTTTGCATATTCTCATTTGTACCGAAGTCGAAGCCGATTACGGAAAATATGCGACCGAAGCGGCGTTTACCGCCGATCTTGACGTAAAAGGAAGCGTTGCTTACAACTTCAAGCAAGCGAACCTCGACCTTATCGAGAGCGCTTACGTTTCCAAACAAGCCGACGCAATCATCGCTAAGTATACTAAATACGGAGACAAGGGCGATAACGAGTACGTTAAGCATTTCAACAAAGTCTATAAAGACCTTGTAAGCGAAGAATAATTAAAGCAATATAAAAAACGGAAACCGTTTGCGGTTTCCGTTTTTTTGTTTTATCGGCAAATTATTATATTATGTTCGACGCGTTAAACAAGTTTTAGAGTTTGTCGGCGTTGTTTTCGTATCTTTCAAGAATCGATCTGGCGGCAAGTTTGACGCTGTCGACGAGTTTTTGAGGGGATAAAACTTTGACTCCGTTGCCAAAACCGAGAATTTTCGTTATGAGCCAAGCGTCCACGGGCAGTTCGGCAAAAGCTCTGAGTTTGCCGTCCGAATGTACGAAAACCGAATTCATTCCGAGCCATTCTTCGACGTCGGCTTTCGATTGTTCTTTGACTTCGAGTTCGACGCTTTCCTTTGGCAAACTCTTGAACCATTTACTAAGATCGAAACTCTCTTTTGTTTCCGATCTCGGTTTAAAGGTTTTATCGGTCGGGTCGGCGTAAACTATTCTGGTCGCTTTGAAAATTCTGAAATCTTTTCTTAACTTGCAATAAGCGTATACGTACCAAAATCCTTGTTTTAATATAATTAAGTGGGGTTCGATTTCTCTGACCGTTTCTTCGCCCGACTTGTCTCTGTATTTAACGTTGACGGTTTTAAGGTTTTCAATGGCGTTTTCGACGGTCGAAACGACGTTTTTGACGTCGTCGTTGCCGTTCCAACTCGAACCGTCGATTACGAAGTGAGAGTAAGCGAGTTTGTTTTCGGATAAATCGCTTCGCTTTAGAGCTCGAAGTTTTTCAACGGCGGATTCGATATCTTTGTTCCCGAGTTGCTCGTTGCACGATTCGAGGGTTGCAATCGCCGTTTTGAATTCTTTTTCGGTCATAAAGCACGCGGGAAGTTTAAACGAATCGGCGATATAATATCCGCCGTATCTGCCTTGTTCGGATATGAGCGGAATATCCGCGAGACTTATCGCCGTTAAATACCGCAACGCCGTGCGAGGGGAGATGTCGAACCTCTTTGCTATATACGTCGCCGTCACCTTCTTTTTCGACATGAGAAGAAAAAGAATTTTTATCATCGTTTCGTATTTCATGCTAGAATTATACTTTAAGAAAAAATGAAAGTCAATGTTTTAATATAAAAAGGGGGTAATTTATATTTGGCAAAATGCGCCGTCGGCGCTCTTTTTTGCGTTCTTGAGGATTTTTGAAGAACGAGCCGAAAGCGTTTAAATCGAGAATGAAAAATACGGTTGACAAAAAAATATGAAAAGCGGCAAAACTCCCTTTATTCTTTTGATTGTTAAAATATATAATCGTGATATGGTTGCGTACGTCGAATACGTTTTGTTGGACAATTTCATAATCGATTATCTGCTTGTCTCCGCGTCGCGGAAGTGTTTGAAACTCGACGAAAACAAGCGACGGCTTGCGTTGTCGGCTTTTATCGGAGCGATAACGGCGACGTTGACTCCGCTGTTGCGTTTAAACGCGATCGGGGCGATTTTGTATAAATTGTTTGTCTCGGCCCTCGTTTCCGCTTTTTCGGGTAGATTTGGGTCGATAAGGAATTACGCAAGATTTCTTGGTTGTTTTTGTTTGATTTCATTTGCTTGCGACGGGTTTATTTACTCGGTTCTCTCGGCGGTCGGCTTGACTTTCGACGTTCTTTTTTTTATTTGCGGAGACGAACTTGCTTTCGGACTCGTTATCCTTTTAACTTGGGTTCTCTACGCGATTTTAAATAAAACGTTTAAAGCCTTGTATAAAAGAAAGGAGACGGCGAATTTTTATAGAGATTGCGTTTTGCTCGTCGGAAAAGAGAAATTTAAGGTTAAAGGTTTCGTAGATACGGGAAATATGCTCAAGTTTAAGGGGCGCTCGGTCGTTTTATGCTCGGGGAAGACGTCCAAAAAACTTGCTCTGTCCGGGGCGCTCGACGGAATGTTCGTAGACTATCTAAAGGTTAAAACCGCCGCGGGAGAGACTGTCGTCGCAATATATAAAATTGACGGGATAGAGATATATAACGGCGGCGAGACGAATACAATAAGTAACGTAACGATAGGTCTTGCAAGCGGCGATTTTAACGGGGACGGAGAATTCGACGTGTTGCTTTCGGCGGCTTTTTGTTAGAGAGGAGAGGATAATGATAACGGAAATATTGCGGTTTTTGAAAAAGACGTTTTGCGGCGAGGAAAATTGCGTATGCTATCTTTCGGGAGCGGAGGCTCTTCCAAAGCCCTTCGAGCCCGACGAGGAAAGAGAAATGATTTCTCGACTCGGGAGCGGCGACGAAGAGATAAGGAGGAGTTTGATTGAACATAATCTTAGATTAGTCGTATATATAGCGAGAAAATTCGACAATACGGGGGTTGAAACCGACGATTTGATATCCGTCGGCGCGATAGGTTTGATTAAAGCCGTAAAGACCTTTAACGCCGACAAGAATATAAAACTCGCGACTTACGCCTCGAGGTGTATCGAAAACGAAATTTTGATGTATCTCAGAAGAATCGTTAAATTGAAGGGCGAGGTCTCTTTAGACGAGCCTTTGAACGTCGATTGGGAAGGAAACGAACTGCTTTTATCGGACGTTTTGGGAACGGATAGCGACGTCGCGTATAGAGATATTGAGAAAAACGACGAGAAGGCGTTGCTTCTATCGGCGATAGAAAAACTCTCTCCGAGAGAAAAAAGAATAATGAATATGAGATTCGGCTTCGGCGGCGAGGAAGAGAAGACTCAAAAGGAAGTCGCCGACATACTCGGAATTTCTCAAAGTTACATATCGAGACTTGAAAAAAAGATTGTCCAAAGATTGAAAAAAGAGATTGCGTCTTTTTCTGAATAAAAAACAAAAAACTGACGATAATCAACTTATTTAGCGACTTTTTTGATTTGTTTGCGCGTTGGGGTACATATTTTCAAAGGAGGTTTTTATGAAACAAAAAGTGGAAATATGCGGCGTGGATACGTCGAATCTAAAGAGGCTTTCGGTTAAGGAAAGCGAGGATTTGTTGCAAAGGATAAAAGAGGGAGACCGAGCCGCTCGCGACGAATTCGTGATGGCGAACGTTAGACTCGTTTTGTCGATAATTCGGCGATTCGATAAATCTAAGGTTAGCGCCGACGATATGTTTCAAGCCGGAATGATAGGATTGATAAAGTCCGTGGATAATTTCGATTTGTCCGTGGGCGCAAGATTTTCAACCTACGCGGTTCCAACCGTTTTTGCAAGTTGAAAAGGGCGAAGCGATTCGATCGAACGCAAACGCGCGTTTTTTCGGATTTGCACCGCCCGTTTTTTATTTTTAAAAATTCTCGCTAAAATCGGTCTATAGAACGATTTTTAGTCGCGAAAATCGCTTTATAGAGCGACTGATTTACTGAAAGCGTATGTAAAACGGGCGAAAAAACGTCGCTATAAGTCGATTTTCTTTTCTTTGTTTTTCGACAAAAAAATAAATATTTCGCAAAACGCTTGTAAACGCTATCGCGTTGTGATATAATAAACGCGTATATATAAAGAAAGCGTTTGTTTACGAAACGCAATTCTTTCGGAGGCAAAAAACATGTTGGTAAAATTTTCTCCGCCGGATATAACGGAGAGCGAAATAAACGAGGTTGTCGACGCTTTAAAATCGGGTTGGATTACGACCGGTCCCAAGACTAAGAAACTAGAGTCGAATATCGCGAGCATGGTCGGGGTTAACAAGTGCGTCTGTTTAAATTCTCAGACGGCGTGCGCGGAGATTGCGTTGCGTCTTTTGGGAATCGGCGAGGGCGACGAGGTTATAACGAGCGCTTATACTTATACGGCGTCCGCCTCGGTCGTTTGTCACGTCGGGGCGAAACTCGTTCTCGTCGACGTTCAAAAGGACGGACTCGAGATGGATTACGACGCGCTCGAAGATGCGATAACCGAAAAAACAAAAGCGATTATTCCCGTCGATCTTGCGGGAATTCCTTGCGATTACGATCGTATCTTCGATATCGTCGAGAGAAAGAAAGGCCTTTTTAAGCCATCGAACGAAATTCAAAAGGCGATGGGAAGAATAGCCGTTTGCGCCGATACCGCGCACGCGTTCGGGGCGGAGAGAAAGGGCGTTATGATCGGAAACGTAGCCGATTTTTCGAGTTTCAGTTTCCACGCCGTTAAAAACTTGACGACCGCCGAGGGCGGCGCGTTGACTTGGAGAACGATAGACGGAATTTCGGACGACGAGATTTACCGCCAAGCGCAATTGTTCTCTCTTCACGGACAGTCAAAGGACGCTCTTGCGAAGACTAAACTCGGCGCGTGGGAATACGATATCGTCGGGACTTGGTATAAATGCAATATGACCGACGTCGTGGCGGCGATTGGATTAAAGCAGCTCGAGCGTTATCCCGATATGTTGAAGCGCAGAAAAGAGATTATCGAGAGATACGACGCGGCTTTCCGCCCGCTCGGGATTCAAACGTTAAATCACTATACCGACGAAATTAAATCGTGCGGACATTTGTATATTACGAGAATCCCCGGGATAACTTACGAACAACGCGGCGAAATTATCGATAAAATGGCGGAGAGGGAGATTGCGTGCAACGTCCACTATAAGCCGTTGCCCCTTCACACGGCGTATAAGAACCTCGGGTTCGACGCGAAAGATTTCCCGAACGCCGTCGATTTCTTTACAAACGAAATTACCTTGCCGCTTCACACGCTTTTGACCGACGAGCAAGTCGAATTCGTAATTAAGAACTTTACCGAAATCGTAAAGGAGTATATCGGGTGAAATTGAGGAAATGGGAGAAACTTCCCGTCGAAATGCAAACGCCGGAAGTCAGAGAGTACTACGACGTTCTAAAAAAGAAGCGCGTCGAATTGTTCTTCAAACGTCTGTTCGACGTCGTCGTTTCGGCGATTTTGCTCGTTATTCTTTCTCCCGTCTTCATTCTTCTCGCTATCGCGATAAAAATCGATAGTCGAGGACCGGTTTTTTATAGACAGACGAGAGTAACGGCGTATAACGAGAAGTTTAGGATTTTTAAATTCCGTTCGATGACCGACGGCGCGGACAAGGGTTCGCAAGTAACCGTCAAGGGAGATTCGAGAGTTACAAGGGTTGGAAAATTCATTAGAAAATTCAGACTTGACGAATTGAGTCAACTCATAGACGTCTTGCGCGGCAAAATGACTTTCGTCGGAACTCGTCCCGAAACGCCAAAGTACGTCGAGAGTTATTCGAACGAGATGATGGCGACGCTTTTGCTCCCCGCGGGAGTTACGAGCATGGCGAGCATTTACTATAAAGACGAAGCCGAATTGCTTGACGGCGCCGAAGATACCGACAAAGTTTACGTCGAGCGCATTTTGCCCGAGAAAATGAAATATAACCTTCAATCTTTGAAGACGTTTGGTTTTTGGAATGACGTAAAGGTTATGTTTATGACGGTATTTGCGATGCTTGGCAAAGAATACGTATCAAAAGACGATTTTGATGAAGAAAACGAGGGTGACGTGTGATGAATGAAGTTATTGTATCGGTTGTTATGCCCGTTTATAACGAAGAAAAATACATAAAAAAATGCGTTGATTCTTTATTGACGCAAGATTATCCCCTCGATAGAATGGAATGGATATTCGTAGATGGTAGTTCAACGGACAAAACTGTTGATATTTTGAATTGTTACCGAGAAAAATATCCGTCTTTGATTAGGATATACGATAATCCGAATAAGATTGTTTCGTATGCGATGAATATCGGTATAGCGGAGTCGAAAGGGAAATATATAGTTAGGCTAGACGCTCATGCGGACTATGCGACGGACTACATATCAAAATGCATTTATTATTTGGAAGATACCGACGCTGAAAATGTCGGCGGAGTTGCGGAAACAAAGGCAAATGGATTCATGGGAAATGCGATTGCCAAAATGTTGTCTTCTAAATTTGGCGTGGGTAATTCGCAATTTCGAACAAACGGAGAGAGCGGATATGTCGATACGGTTCCGTTTGGAGCGTTCAAAAGAGAGGTCTTTTCCAGGTATGGAGGATATGACGAACGTTTAGTGAGAAATCAAGATAACGAGATGAATTATCGTATTCGTAAAAACGGAGGAAAGATATATCTTTCAAACGATATCCGTCTCTCCTATTATTGTCGAGATACTATTAAAGGTATTTCTACAATGGCGAGGAAGAACGGTATGTGGAATATTATCACAATGAAGTTGTGTCCCGGGTCGATGGGCTTACGGCATTTTATTCCGTTTGCGTTTGTTCTTTCGATTATATGTCTTGGCGTACTTAGTTTTGTTCATTCGGCGTTTGCAGCGCTATTCTTCGCCGAACTATCTTTATATTTACTGCTTGATATAGCGTTTTCAATTAAACAAGCGGAAACAATAAAAGAGTTTTTTGCTCTTACGATATTGTTTCCTATATTTCACGTCGCCTATGGATTTGGTTCTATGGTTGGAATAACGAAATTGTTTTCCAAGGATTTCAAGCGAGACGGTTACGAGAATAAAAAAATATAAGTATTATAAATAATAGCGGACGTTTTGGAGGATTTTAATTATGTCTTTATACGATAAACTTATAAAAAACGAGGAAAAATTGTCTTTAGTCGGTCTTGGGTATGTGGGTATGCCAATCGCCGTAGCATTTGCCAATAAAGGTATTGACGTTATTGGTTTTGATCTTAATAAAACTAAAATTGAACTATATAAAAACGGAGTTGATCCGACTAAAGAAGTTGGAGACAACGCTATCAAGAACACAAGCGTTTTTTTTACGTCTGACGAATCGGATTTAAAAAAAGCCAAATTTCATATTGTCGCCGTTCCTACGCCGGTTAACGCGGACCACACCCCCGATTTGACGCCCGTTATCGGAGCGTCCGAAATCGTTGGAAGAAATCTTACCAAAGGCTCTTATGTCGTGTTCGAATCAACTGTTTATCCCGGTTGTACGGAGCACGTTTGCATCCCTATTTTAGAAAGAGAATCCGGGTTGAAGAGCGGCGTTGATTTTAAGGTGGGTTATTCGCCGGAAAGAATTAACCCCGGCGATAAGGTTCACAGACTTGAAAATATCCGTAAAATAGTTTCCGGTTGCGATAAAGACGCTCTTGCGACGATTAAATCGGTATATGATATAGTAATAGACGTCGGCACTTATCCCGTTAGCAATATTAGAACGGCAGAAGCCGTTAAAGTTGTAGAAAATAGTCAGCGAGATATCAACATTGCGTTTATGAACGAACTTGCAATGGTGTTTGACAGAATGGATATAGATACCAACGAGGTTGTCGATGGTATGAATACCAAGTGGAATGCTCTCGGCTTCCGTCCGGGTTTGGTTGGCGGTCACTGCATCGGCGTCGATCCTTACTATTTTACTTATCAAGCGGAAAAGCTCGGTTACCATAGCCAAATTATTCTTAACGGCCGAATTGTCAATGACTCTATGGGGAAATTTGTTGCCGACGCCGCTATTAAAAACATGATTGCCGTAGGACAAGCTCCCAAAAAATCTAAAGTTGTGATTCTCGGTTTGACTTTTAAGGAAAACTGCCCCGATACCAGAAATAGC
>CAZVPW010000036.1:0-11927 GCA_964629115.1 uncultured Acidiphilium sp. | reverse complement strand
GTGGACAATCTATGAGCGACGACAAACGTCGTCCTCTCGTCGATTAACTTGTCTATGGCTTTTTGGACGCAATATTCCGACACGTTGTCCAAAGCCGACGTCGCCTCGTCCAAAATGAGTATTTTCGGGTCTCTGATGAGAGCCCGAGCAATCGAAACCCTTTGTTTTTGTCCTCCCGAAAGTTTGTCGCCTCTCTCTCCGACTTGCGAGTCGACGCCGTTCGGAAGTTGATCCAAAAACTCGGTTATGTTGGCGTCTTCAATCGTTTGATTAAACCTCTCCTCGCTATACGAATTGAGTCCGTAGGTTATGTTTTCCCGTATCGTACCCGAAAAAAGTATGCTGTTTTGCGGAACGACCGAAATAAACTTTCTATACGACGACATCGAAACTTCCGACAGCGAAACCCCGTCTACTCGTATATCCCCGGAAGTCGGAGAAAGCAATCCGACGAGCAAGTTCATAACCGAACTTTTTCCCGAACCGGACGCGCCGACTATCGCGATCGTCTCTCCCTTTTTGACTTTTAACGAGAAATCGTCGACGACGAGTTTGTCCGAATCGGGATAGCGATAACAGACGTTTTCAAACTCGACGTCTCCTTTTAGGTCGTTCATCTTTATTCTATTCTCGTCCTTTTCGACGTCGTCGCTGCGCATTATCTCGGCAATCGAGCCAAGAGCCTCGTTACCCGTAACGAAAGACGGATAGACGGCTATAAGGGTCAAAACCGAAGCGCTTATCGTCGAAAAGAGCGACTGAAACAAAATAACCTCGCCCACGGACATAACCCCGTTCAAAGCGAGAACTACGCAAAACGCAAGACACAAAAGGGAAAAGGACTGCGATACGACCCAAGAAACCGACCCGAACGAAGCGTTTGTTTTGTCGAGTTTCAAACCCGAACGGGTTACCGCGTCTATCTTTTGATTCACCGACTCGCCCTCGACGTCGGCAAGCCCGTGAGACTTCGTCAAAGTCATCATCTGCAAAGAGGTCGTCAATTTTGCCGAAAGCCTCTCGTTGTCCCGTCTGACCTCTCCGCTATATTTTTTTAAATGAGAACTAAAAGCCCTCGAAACAATGACGTAAGTCGGAATTATAACGACGAAAAACGCCGCGGCTATCGGGCTTTTACACACGGCTATAACGGCGGAAACTATCGTTCCGATAAGCAGTTGAGTAAAATGGGTTACGATCGTTTTGTAATAATTTTCCGCGTTTTCCATATCGCGAAGAATTTTCGACTGTATTGCGCCCTCTTCGATTTCTCTGTGATAGGTTATCGAAAGTTTTTGCAGTTTTCTCATAACGGCTTGCTTCATCTGAGCCGACCTCGACCGAATGGTCTCGTTCAAAATCTTTAGCCTAAGCATGGTCACGGGCACGTTTTGGACGAGCAAAACGACGCAAATCACGGCGTCTATAAGCAATCTCATCGCCAAATTCTCGGGACGATCGGTTATCAAATCTATAACGTCGCTCGTTATGAGAGGAAGCGCCCATACGGGCGCGTTTTGAAACAAATATAAAAAACTCGACCACAATACGGGGCGGCGATCTTGTTTTAAAAGTCGCCGCATAAACCCTTTCCCTAAATCTAGACCCTTTCCTTTTCCGTCGCTTTTGAAAAAGTCTTCGAAATCGGGAATTTTATTGTTTTCGTGTCTTTCTTTTTTTTCTGCATTTTGTTTGACTTTATCGTCGTTTTCAAAATTCTTATGCATAAAATTACGATTTCTGCCCGACGGGCTTTTGTCAATCCTTAATATCGAGCGCGATTCCGAGTTCGTCGAGTTGTTTTTGTTCGACGGGAGACGGGGCGTCGCTCATCAAACAAGACGCCGTTTGAACCTTCGGGAAGGCTATTACGTCTCTGATACTGTCGTCTTTGGAAAGAAGCATCGTGAGTCTGTCGAGACCGAACGCGAGTCCGCCGTGCGGAGGAGCGCCGTAGTTAAAGGCGTCGACGAAGAATCCGAATTTCTCTTTGATGTCTTCCTCGGTAAATCCGAGAATATTGAACATCTTCTTTTGTATGTCTCTCGAGTGGATACGAATCGAACCGCCGCCCGACTCTTGACCGTTAATGACGAGATCGTAGGCTTTTGCCCTCGCCTTGGACGGGTCGGTTTCGCACAATTCGAGATCCTCGTTCATGGGAGCGGTAAAGGGGTGATGCACCGCCATATAGCGATTTTCCTCTTCCGACCATTCGAACATGGGGAACTCGGTTATCCACAACACGTCGTAAACGTCTTTGTCAATAAGGTTATATTTTTCGGCGATAGACGAGCGAAGTCCGCCGAGCGTATTGAAGACGACGTAGTCCTTGTCCGCGGCGAAGAAGAGAACGTCTCCCTCGCTGAAATTCATTCTGGTCTTGACGTTCTCGATATCTTCGGGGGAGAGGAATTTGGAGAACGAAGATTTAATCTCTCCGCCCTTTTGCCAGGTCATCCAGCAAAGTCCTTTGGCTCCGAGCGTCTTCGCGAATTCGACGGTCGCGTCGAGTTCCTTTCTCGAGAATTTATCGGCGAGACCCTCGGCGTTTATCGCTCTTACGCTTCCGCGAATGGGTCCGATCTCGATAGCGAGAGCGTCCGTAAACACTCTAAAGGAAGATTGAGCGAAAATATCCGAACAGTCGACTATCTTAAGTCCGAAACGGGTGTCGGGTTTATCCGAGCCGTAATTCTCCATCGCGTCGCGATAGGTCATACGTCTGAAATGCCCCTCTCCGAGGTCGAGACCGATAGCGCTTTTGAATATATCTTTGATAAGCCCCTCTATCGGATACATTACGTCTTCGATTTCTTCGACGAAACTCATCTCGACGTCTATCTGAGTAAACTCGGGTTGACGATTTGCTCTGAGGTCTTCGTCTCTGAAACATTTCGTAATTTGATAGTATCTATCGAAACCGGCGATCATCAAAAGTTGCTTGTAAAGTTGGGGAGACTGGGGAAGCGCGTAAAAACAACCCTCGCGAACTCTCGACGGAACGAGATAGTCTCTCGCTCCCTCGGGCGTCGATCTGCCGAGCATCGGAGTCTCGACTTCGGTAAACCCGTTGACGTCGAAGAACTTTCTCGCCGCTTTGGCGATAGCGTCTCTCAAGAAGAGATTTTTTTGAAGAGACGGTCTTCTCAAATCGAGGTATCTGTATTTTAAACGCAAAGTCTCGTTTACGTTGACGTTGTCCAAAATTTCAAACGGAGTCGTATCGGACTCGGAAAGAATTCTGAGTTCGTCGGCGAGTATTTCGACGTCTCCCGTCGCAATCTTGTCGGTTTTGGACTCTCTTTCTCTGACCTTACCCTTAATCGCGAGAACGTATTCCGAACGAATTGCTTGAGCCTTCTCGAACACGTCGCTCGCCGTCGTGTCGTCGAAGACGATTTGAACGAGACCCGTTCTATCGCGAAGATCGACGAAAAGAAGCGAACCTAAATTTCTGCGTCTTTGCGTCCAACCCATAACGACGACTTCCTTGCCGACGTCGGAAGAGCGAAGCGTTCCGCACATTGCGGTACGCCTTAAATTACCCATAAATTCTGCCATAAAAATTCTCCGTTTTAAGTCTCGACGCGTCTTTAAGCGCCTCGACCTTAATATACGGATATTTTAAACTCTTACGCGAAAATTGTCAACGATTATTAGGCGTTTTAAACGCGTCATTTTGTTCCGCCGAATAAACTTTTGGCAATCGCTTTAAAGAGCACAGTATTTCGTATTCAATCGTCCCGACCCGACGAGCGACATCTCGAGCGGTTACGGTCAAATCCCCCTGCGACCCTATGACGACCGCCTCGTCTCCGACCCTCGTGTTTTCGTCGACCAAAACGAAAGAATAATCCATACATATAACCCCGATCGTCTTTCTTCGTTTGCCGCCGACGAGAAAATCTCCGCCGACGTAACGTCTCGGCAGACCGTCGCCGTACCCGATTGAAACGGTAGCGACATACTCGTCTCGACTTGCGACATAGTTCGCTCCGTAACCGACGCTTTCCCCCTTTTTAACCCTTTCCACTCTCGCGACGAACGCGACGACCGAAAGACACGGCTTTACCCCGAGCGAGCCGTAACCGTAAAGCCCTATCCCGATTCGAACTGCGTCCATTCGGTATTTTTCAAACGCAAACGCGTCCGTCGCCGCCGCGTGTAATATTACGTCGTCAACCCCGACCGACCGCGCCGTATCCCTAAACAAAAGCGACTGAACGTCGCTCGACTTTTCGTTTCCGCCGTCGAAAAAATGAGAATAAACGCCTTTTATCGTCGTCGTTCGACAATTTTTTAGAACGTTAATCGACTTATACAAGGCTTTTTTATTCTTAAAACCCATTCGATTCATACCAGTGTCGAGACACAAGTGAACGTATGCTCTCTTGTTCATATCCTCGGATATGGCGGCGACGCGAACGGCGTCCGACTCGCTCGCGACGCTCAACGATATTTCGTTTCGTATCAATATCGGGACTTCTTCGTCGCTTAACGGACACAGCGCCAATGCGGGCTTGTTCGATTTCGAACGAACCGCGAGACCTTCCTCGACCGTCGCGACGACGTAAGCGTCGGCAATATCGTCTATCGTCTCGACGACCCTCTTTACGCCGTGCCCGTAAGCGTCGGCTTTCACGACGAAGGCTATTTTCTCCCCGTCTTTTGCGTTTGACTTAAAAAACAAGGCGTTTTCTCTCAACGCGGATAAATTTATCTCGATAAATCCTCTCACTCTTTCCCTCTTCGCTTTACACCGACGAAAAAATACTATATAATATTTCTATATCGTATCGAGGTGAATTATGAATTTGCTTGAAAACTTCTTGGATAAATCAAAAACCGCCTTCCACGCGACAAAAAACGCCGCGGATTTTCTCTTGGCTAACGGATTTGAAGAAATAAAAGAAACGGACGACAAACAAATGAAAGTCGGCGGCAAATACTTTACGACGCGCAACGGTTCTGCTTTGATCGCCGTCAAAATCTGCGGAGAAAACTCGTTTAACATCGTCGCGTCTCATTCGGATTCCCCGTGCTTTAAAATCAAGGGTTCGCCCGAAATGAAAAGCGATAATTACGTCAAATTAAACGTCGAACGCTATGGCGGCGGAATTTTTTACAGTTGGCTCGATTCTCCGTTGACGATTGCCGGAAGAGTTATTATAGAGCGAGATAATCAACTTATTGCCAAGGTTTTCACCTCTAAACACAACTTCGTCATACCCTCCGTCGCAATACACTTTAACCGAACCGTCAACGACGGAATAAAACTCAACCCCCAAACGGATATGTCGCCCATAGCCGACCTTATCGACGTCGACGGACTCAAAAAGGAACTCGAAGAGTTTAGCGACGGGGGCAAGATAGCCGATTACGATCTCTATCTCGTCTCGGCGGCAAAACCGTTTAAAGCCGGATTTAAAGACGAACTGCTCGTCGCTCCGAGAATCGACAATTTAACGAGCGTCATCTCGAGCCTCGAAGCCCTTCGCGATTCGAATCCTAAGCAAATCGCGGTATGCTATATCGCCGACAACGAAGAGGTCGGAAGCGAGACGAAACAAGGCCGACCTTATCGACGTCGACGGACTCAAAAAGGAACTCGAAGAGTTTAGCGACGGGGGCAAGATAGCCGATTACGATCTCTATCTCGTCTCGGCGGCAAAACCGTTTAAAGCCGGATTTAAAGACGAACTGCTCGTCGCTCCGAGAATCGACAATTTAACGAGCGTCATCTCGAGCCTCGAAGCCCTTCGCGATTCGAATCCTAAGCAAATCGCGGTATGCTATATCGCCGACAACGAAGAGGTCGGAAGCGAGACGAAACAAGGCGCGGCTTCTAAATTTTTGAGAGATTTCTTAAAGCGCGTCGCTCGCGATTTAAACAAAGAAAAAGATTTCGACAAAATGCTCGCGTCGTCATTTATGTTGTCGGACGACAACGCTCACGCCGTTCACCCCAACCGCCCCGAATTTTCCGATCCGACCAATAGGGTTAAACTCGGAGAGGGTATAGTCGTGAAACATCACGCTAACCAAAACTATACGACCGACGCTTTTTCGTCGGCTATCGTCAAGAAAATATTCTCCGACGCCAACGTCAAATTCCAAGATTTTTATTCTCGTTCGGACGCGCCTTGCGGAAGTACGCTCGGAGCGATAAGTTCGTCTCAAATTTCGATAAAAAGCGCGGATATAGGAATCGCCCAACTCGCTATGCACTCATCCGTAGAAACAATGGCAGAAAGCGACTACGCGGAAGCGGTCAAAGGTCTCGCGGCATTTTACAATTGCGAAATAATCGCCGACGGCGACGACAAAGTCTCCGTTTGTTAATAAATTTGAATCAAAAAAGAGCGAAAAGTTTAACTTTTCGCTCTTTTTTATTTTGTCGATTTAAATCGATAAACGCCGTCGAATTTTCGCAAAATTCTCCGTCGAACAGACTCGAATTGTTCCGTC
Source organism: uncultured Acidiphilium sp. (assembly GCA_964629115.1). Lineage (GTDB taxonomy): Bacteria > Bacillota > Clostridia > Christensenellales > Borkfalkiaceae > UBA10281. The sequence goes on along the minus strand of CAZVPW010000036.1, from coordinate 5,456 downwards.
GATTTCTCTCGTTTTTTGCCGTCGATTTTGTTCGAAAACCGCCGTCGGAATTCGTCGTCGTTCGTCGGTGAAATCGGACGCTCTCTAAGCCGCCCGAAACCGAACGACTCAAAGGCACGCTTCGCTATCGTTTACCCGATATATTTTATAAGCATCGCGCTTATTTCCGCCGCCGACGCGAGTCCGACTCGCTTTTCCTTAAGCTCGCCGCCCGCAAACACCATCAACGTCGGTATGCTGCTTATGCCGTACTCTACGGCTATTTTTTCGCTTTCGTCGACGTTGATTTTGACGATTTTAGCTTTGTTTTTCAAGTCGGGAGCGATTTCGCGCAATACTTCGCCCTGCATTCTGCAAGGAGCGCACCACGCCGCCCAAAAATCAACCAAAACGGGAAGTTCGGACTTTAAAACCTCTTGTTCGAATTCGGTATCGAGGGCGTTGACTATCGTTCCGCCGTTATTATCTGTCATTTGAGTTTCCTCCGTATTATTTTGAAAAAGAATTATCCTTTTTCAAGGTTATTATGCGCGATATCAATCGAAATATGTCGATATATCGTCTATTTTGATTTCCGTTTGACTTCCGTCGGACATTTTCTTTATCGAGCAAACTCCGCTCGTTATCTCGTTCTCGCCGAGCGTAACGACGTTTTCCGCCCCTATCTTATCGGCGTATTTAAACTGAGCCTTTATTCCTCTCGACGCGTGGTCGATTTCAGTCTTCACTCCCTTGTCTCGAAGAGCGGCGGCAAGAGCAAATGCCTTTTCGTACGCCTTTTCTCCCATCGTCGCAATATACAACTTGACGGGATCGGGATCGGGAATTTTAACTCCCTCGGCTTCCATAAGCATCAACAAACGCTCGATTCCCATACCGAATCCGACTCCCGGAGCCGGAGCGCCGCCGAGTTGAGAAATAAGGTTGTCGTATCTTCCGCCGCCGCATACCGTTCCTTGCGAACCGAGCGACGTCGTCACAAACTCGAATACCGTTCTCGTATAATAATCGAGACCCCTTACGATATACGGATTTACCTCGTACTCGACTCCGCTTGTTTCGAGCAATTTTTTTAGAGTCTCGAAGTGAGACGAACAGTCGTCGCAAAGATAATCGGTTATCTTGGGAGCGTCCTTGCAAAGTTCCTTGCAACCGTCGACCTTGCAGTCTAAAATTCTGAGAGGATTCTTTTCGTATCTCTCGCGGCAAGTGGAACACATTTTGTCGAGTTTGTCGGCAAAATACCCTTTGAGCGCCTCGTTATATTTCTTTCTACACTCCGGGCATCCCATACTGTTTATATACAACTTGACCGACAATCCGCATTTTTGAAGTATGGTCCCGGCAAGTCTTATAACTTCGGCGTCCGTATCCGCTCCGCTGCCGCCGTATATCTCGACGCCGAACTGATGGTGCTCTCTAAGTCTTCCCTTTTGAGGGTTTTCATATCTGAAAACGGGCGTTATATAATAGGTCTTTAAAGGCATAGCGCCGTTGAACAACCCGTTCTCGATAAAACTTCTCGCGACGCCCGCGGTGCCCTCGGGCTTCAAGGTTATGCTTCTTTCTCCCTTGTCGAGGAAGGTGTACATTTCCTTGTTGACTATATCGGTCGTATCTCCGACCCCTCTCAAGAAGAGTTCGGTGTGCTCGAACGTCGGCGTTCTAATCTCGTTGAGACAGTACAAACTCGCCGTTTCTCTGGCTATATTTTCAACGTAACGCCATTTGTAACTCTCGCTCGGCAATACGTCTTTTGTTCCCTTCGGTATATTAATCATTATCGTCTCCTGCTAAACGTCCGTATATAAGTCGATTATCGAACGTTATAAAATATATTTCTTTACGCTTTGCCCCTCTATGACCGCCGACAAACGCTCGGCGACGTACTTCTCGTCGACGACCACTTTCGTCAAAGGAATATCTCCCCCGGCGTTAAAGGAAATGTCTTCCACGAGATTTTCCATAACCGTATGAAGTCTTCTCGCGCCTATATCCTCGCTCGTCGCGTTTATCTCGGCGGATATTTCGGCGATCTTTTCAATGGCGTCCGCGGTGAACTCGAGGTCGATATTATCGACGGCGAGAAGGGTTGCGTACTGAGTCGTGATCGCGTTCTTCGTGAGGGTGAGAATGTTTACGAAATCGTCTTTGGTAAGGCTATGAAGTTCGACCTTAATGGGGAATCTTCCTTGAAGTTCGGGAATCAAATCCTCGACTTTCGAGACGTGGAAGGCTCCCGCGGCGATAAACAATATATAATCGGTCTTTACGACTCCGTATTTAGTGTTTACCGTAGACCCTTCGACTATGGGCAAAATATCTCTCTGCACGCCCTCGCGCGAAACATCTTGTCCGCCCGATTTCGCGGCTCCGGCAATTTTGTCTATTTCGTCGATAAAGATAATTCCCTCTTCCTCGGCTCTGCGAACGGCTTCGCTTTTTACCGCGTCGTTATCGATGAGTTTGTCGCTTTCCTCGGCTACGATCAACTCGAACGCCTCTCTAACCGAAACTCTTCTCTTTTTGCGTTTTTTTGGCAAAATTCCGTCAAAAATCGAACCGATGGCAATCTCGGCGTTCATTCCGGGAACCATTTCGAGGGGATTCGAGTTCTCGGGAAGGTCGATCTCTATAATCGTCCCGTCGTAGTCTCCCTTTCTCAAACCGTTTAGAACGTCGTTCTCCCATTCGTCTTTTGACTTATCGCCTCTCTCGGTCTTCAAACAATCGAGAAGAATGGGCATAATCTTCTTTTCGGCGGTCACGCGAGCGCTTTTCGAAACTTTTTCGACGCTTTCTTCCTTGACCATTCTGTAACTCGCCTCGACCAAATCGCGAACCATCGACTCGACGTCCCTTCCGACGTAACCGACTTCGGTATATTTCGTGGCTTCGACCTTAATAAACGGAGCCTTGACGAGTTTTGCGAGTCTTCTCGCGATCTCGGTCTTTCCAACGCCCGTCGGTCCTTTCATTATTATGTTCTTTGGCGTGATTTCTTCGCGAAGTTCGGCGGAAAGTTGAGACCTTCTGTAACGATTTCTAAGCGCTATCGCCACCGCTCTCTTCGCTTGATTTTGCCCGATGATATATTTGTCGAGTTCCTTAACTATTTCTCTCGGAGATAAATTCATACGTCCTCCTTTACACCGTTTCGCAACGAATGTTGTCGTTTGTAAAGATACAAATCTTGCTCGCGATTTTCAGCGCCTTTACGGCAATATCTTCGGCGGAATAATCGGTTTCCTCCGCGAGAGCCCTAGCCGCGGCAAGAGCGTAGTTTCCGCCGCTTCCGATCGCGCAGACTCCGTCGTCGGGGCTCATTACGTCGCCCATTCCCGACACGATCAACAAGTTGTCCTTGTCCGCGCATATCATCATCGCCTCGAGTTTTCTCCCCGCTTGGTCTCTTCGCCATTGTTCGGCGAGTTCGACGGCGCTCCTCTCGAGATTGCCGGCGTACTTGTTAAGCATCGCCTCGAATCTCTCGCAAAGCGAGAAGGCGTCCGCGACGCTTCCGGCAAATCCGATAACGACGTTGCCGTCGTATATTCTTCTTACCTTTTTCGCTCCGTTTTTGAAAATGACCGATTCGCCCATGGTCACTTGACCGTCGCCGGCAATAGCCGTTTTGCCGTTCTTTTTAACGGCGCAAATGGTCGTACCTCTAAATTCAATGCTCATAATTTCACCTTCTTAATTTCTTCTAACGCCCTTTCCCCCATAAGCCTCTTCTTATCGGCTTTCTTAATTTTTCCGACGACCGAGAGCGGAGACAAAATTCCGTAATTCGCGTTCATCGGTTGGAAATCCTCGTTTTCGGCGGCGACGTAAAGAGAAAGCGCCCCCAAAACAGTCTTGGCGTCGAGCGCCAAAGGTTGTTTGCCCGACAATTTCAAATCGATATTTATAGCCGCCAAAAGTCCGCTCGCCGCGCTCTCGACGTACCCTTCGACGCCGGTTATTTGCCCTGCGAAAAATACGTTGGGATATTTTTTCATCGAAAAATCGGAATTTAAAACATTCGGCGAGTTTAAATACGTGTTTTTGTGCATTACTCCGTATCTCAAAAACTCGGCGTTTTTAAGAGCGGGGAACATAGAAAACACTCTCTTTTGCTCGGGGAAAAGCAAATTCGTCTGAAATCCGACGATATTATATCTCTCCCCGTCGGCGTCCTCTTTTCTGAGTTGCATACACGCGTAGGGACGGCGACCGGTTTTGGGATCGGTAAGCCCCACGGGCTTTAACGGACCGAAACGCAATGTGTCTTCGCCGCGACGAGCCATAACCTCGACGGGCATACACCCCTCGAAAACTTTGGCGTCCTCGAAGTCGCGCAGTTCGGCTCTCTTTGCCTCGACGAGTTCTTTGTGAAAGGCGAGATAACCCTCTTTGTCTATCGGACAATTGACGTAATCTCCCTTTCCGACCTCGCCGTATCTGTCGGACACGAACGCGTTGTCGAAATCTATCGAATCGCCCGAAACAATCGGAGCCGCCGCGTCGAAAAAGTAAAATCCGCCGCCCGTCAACTCGCGTATATAATCGCCGAATTTGCCCGTCGTCAGAGGTCCTGTCGCGACGATTACGTTTTCGTCGGTATTTATGCTCTCGACCTCTTCTGAGACGAAGCTGATATTGGGTTGACTCTTAAGTTTTTCGGTAATAGCGCTCGCAAAAGCGTCTCTATCTACGGCAAGCGCCGCTCCGGCTGGAACTCTCGTTTTGTCCGCGCATTCGATAATCATCGATCCGAGAATCCTCATCTCCTCTTTTAACAGTCCGCACGCGTTTTGATAAACGTCGTCGCTCTTTAAGGAGTTGGAACACACCAATTCGCCGTATAACGGGCTTTTATGCGCCGGGGTATACTTATTTGGCTTTATATCGACAAGTTCAACCTCGTAACCTTTCCTCGCGAGGTAATACGCCGCCTCGCTTCCGGCGAGTCCGCCGCCGACGACTTTAATTTTTGTCGACATTATCTTCGGCTTCCTTTTTGGTCTTTTTTTGCGGCTTATCGCCGTAATCGCACTCTTTGTTGGAGCACTTTTTTGTCTTTCCGTCTTTTGCGAGAACTATATATCCGCCGCACTTGGGGCAAAGGTCGCCCGTCGGCATATCCCAGCTCATAAAATTACATTCGGGATATTTGGAGCAACCGTAAAAATTCTTGCCCTTTTTGGACATCATCTTTTGGGTCGGGCTTCCGCATTGCGGACACACGCCGGCTTTCTCCGACAAACTCTTGGTCGCCTTGCAAACCGAACATTGTTCGTATTTTCCGAATCTGCCCTTTTTGACGACCATCGCGCCGCCGCATTTTTCGCATTTCTCGTCGGTCGACTCCTCGTCGAGAGGTTTGACGTTGGAACAATCGGGATAATTGGGACACGCCAAGAACTTGCCGTATCTTCCCGTTTTATACACCATCATCGCGCCGCACTTGT
>CAZVPW010000035.1:0-12087 GCA_964629115.1 uncultured Acidiphilium sp. | reverse complement strand
ATTATAGATTATTTAAAAAGATTTTACAAGCGATTTTAACTATTTGAACGTTTTTTTTGCAAATTCTCGCAAAAGGACGACAAGCCGTCCCGAAATTCGCTAAATTTTCGCCCGATTTTTATTTTAAAAAACAAAAAAAACAAGCCCGTTTTTAGACCTTAAAAAATAAAAACCGACGGTAAAAACCCCGTCGGTTTCGTTCTAAATCGCGGTCGCGTCGGCAAGACTTTTCAGCGACGCTCCCGACACTCGCTTGATATAATAATTGAAAAACTTCAAACAGTTTTTCGCCGTTTCTCTATCCTCTTCGACTTGCGGCAAATCGTCGAACGACTCGCTCTCGGCGACGCGCTTGAGCCTCTCGTAAGTCTTTATCGAAAACTCTCCGTCGCCCTCTTTTCTGCAATCGGCGCACGAACACAACCCCTCTCTCGACGACAAAAACACTCTGCCCTCGATGGGTTTTCCGCAACGTCCGCAGTCCGTCAATCTAAGTTCGTATCCGCTCCCGTTAACCGCGTCGAAAAGAAATTTTACGAGCAAATCGTTGACGTTAATCGCGCTATAGGCTAACTTTTTAAGATAATTGACAAGCAAAACAAAATGTCTTTCGTCGGCAAGTTCCTCGGGCATAAACGCGCTCGTAAACTCGAGAGCGACCGCTCCGGCGTAATATTTTTCGACGTCCGTCCTAATCGGATAAAAGGTATCGTAGGAATTGACCTCGACAATCGTCCTTCTTCCCGACCGTTCGGCAACGACAGCCTCGCAAAAACAAAAGGGTTCGCTTATCTGCTTATTTTTGGCGGTCGTTTTTCTGACGCCTCGCGCCGCCGCGCCGATCTTCCCCTTTTCGAGCGTAAACAAAGTCAACATTTTGTCGCTCTCTCTGTAATTGACGCCGTAAAGGGTAATTCCGTTGATAGAGTAAGTCATTTTCGCCAAACCGCGTCAACTCTTTTTCTCTTCGCGGTCTCCTTTGAGTTTTTTGTACAACATATAATAGCCCGGAGCGCCCGTTCTTTCGAACAACTTCCAAGCTTTGTCTTCGGGTCTTTCCATAAGAAGAGTATCCGCGAAAAAAGAAAAATTATTCTCAAGAAATCTCTTCTCTTTTATCGGCGTTCGCCCATACGAAAAACGCCGTCTCTCAGTCGTCGAACTCGTTCTTTCCGTATCCGTATTCGTTCACGAGATTGACGTTGTCTCTCCAATTTTCCTTGGTCTTAACGTAGGTCTTCAAGAAGACCTTCGCGCCGAGAAATTTCTCCATCGCCGCTCTGGCGTAAGTCGCCGTTTCCTTGAGAGCCGAACCGCCTTTTCCTATAATAATCGCCTTATGGTTGGACTTCTCGCACACGATATCGAGGTCGACGTCGTAAATTCCGTTCGGACGACGCTCGAACTTGTTGACCACGATCGCGACGCCGTGCGGAATTTCTTTGTCGTAACGAAGCAATATCTTTTCGCGCATTATCTCGGAAATCATAAACTTTTCCGATTTATCGGAAACCATATCGGGGTCGAAAACGTATTCCCCCTCGGGAATATATTTCAAAATGGTCGAAAGCAATTCGCCGACGTTTCTCCCCTTTCTCGCCGAAACGGGAACTATCTCAGCGACGGACGACGCCTCGGCGAGCGCGGCGAGGCGTTCGGGCAAAAGTTCCTTGGGCATTATGTCGATCTTGGAGAGCGCGGCCACGACGGGAACGCCGAACTTCGAATATTTCGCGAGCGTCTCCAAATCCTCGTCTTTAAGTCCGTCGTGTCCATCGATTACGAAGAGAATGACGTCGGTATCGCGAGCGGTTCGCTCGGTCGTCCTCTGCATTCTCGAGTTTAAAACGTTCGGCGCTTTGTAAACGCCCGGCGTATCCTCGAACACGACTTGATATTCGTCGGTCGTCAACGCCCCGTATATTCTGTCTCTCGTCGTTTGCGGCTTGGGAGACACTATCGAAACTTTTTCTCCCACGAGCGAATTGACGAGCGTGGATTTTCCCGCGTTCGCCCTTCCGACGACCGCAACGGTTCCGCATTTCATCTGTCTTTTTTCTCCGTTTTTCTTAATTAATCGACTTATTCAGTCTCTTACGATGTTTAATTGATTCATTATTTCGTCGGCGAGCGAAAACATTTCCGCCTCGTCGGATTTTTCTATATGGTCGTATCCGAAGCAATGCAAAAACCCGTGGAGAGCGAGAAAGCACACCTCTCTCTTGACCCCGTGACCGTATTCGGCGGCTTGTTCTTCCGCCCTTTTTAAACATATGCACACCGACCCGATAAGCGTCGACTCGGTCTCCTCGTCAAAGTCGTCCGGGAAATCTTTCGCCTCGATAACCTTTCCTTTTATCCCGTCGAGATAGGGAAATGACAAAACGTCGGTGACTTTGTCTATCCCTCTGTATTCTCTGTTGAGCCTACGAATTTCCTCTTCGGACACGAAATCGAGTTCGATTGAAAGTTTCTCTTTTTGTCCGAGTTTATCGTATGTCGCCTTGGCGATTTCGTCAAACTCGTAGGGAAGCGAATCGTTTCTAATTACCGTAAAATCAGTCATATTTGCGTCCTATGCGAAGTTTCGGATATTCGACTCTCGCGTGGTAAACGCCCGCGAGCGAATTTGTAAGCGTCTTTCTGATAATATCGAGATCCGCCATCGTGATATCGCACTCGTCGAACTGTCCGAGATCCATTCTCTCCTCGATTATTTCTCTGACCGCGGCGTCGACCTTTTCGTGCGAACGATCTGCGAGCGTTCGAACTTTAGCCTCGCACGCGTCGGCAATCATTACGATCGCCGCCATTTTCGACTGAGGTTTGGGGCCCGAATAGGAGAAGTTGTCGATATCGAGTTCGCCCTCGGTATACTTCATCGCCTTTGCGTAAAAGTAACGAATGGGCAACGTTCCGTGATGCTCTCTCGCGACGTCGGCGAGAATTTGCGGCAAATGGTATTTGAGAATCAAATCGTATCCGTCTTTCGCGTGCGAACGGATTATATCGGTCGAAAGCTCGGGAGTCAAATCGTTGTGCGGATTGTAACCCTTTTGGTTTTCGGTGAAAAACTCGGGTTGTTTGAGTTTTCCGATATCGTGGTAATACGCGCACGCTCTCGCAAGAAGCGGATCTTCGTCGATAGCCGAGGCGCACGATTCGGCAAGCGTGGACACAACCAAGCAATGATTAAACGTTCCGGGCGCGTTTTTCTTCATCGCTTTTATAAGCGGCGACTTATGGTCGGTTATTTCCGCCAAACGGTAACTCGTCACGACGTTAAACAACCTCTCGAAGAAAGGAAGCGCCGCCATCATTAAGACAACCGACAAAAGTCCCGAAGAAATACCGCTCAAAAACGGCTTGTACGGATACGCGACGAAGCCGTCTATATCGAGGACGAGACAACTTATCGAAATGGGAACGGCTATGGCGAATCCCATCAAGAAGACCTTTAAACGCGACTCGACTCTGCTCACGAGATAAATCGCCAACAAACTCGTCGTATAGTTTACGGCAAGGCACGAGAAAACCTCGAAATAATTCGGAGTTCCGACCGCCAAAAAGGCGTCCGCCAAAAACATATACAAACAGGTTATTCCGTTGACGAAAATCGCCGAGCGCTTGTTCGCGAGAAGAAGCATCAACAGAGCGCATAAGGCGAACGGTCTCGAATAAGCGTCGCCGCTCGCGGCTCCGACGGCGTACATTGCGATAAGAGAAATCTCAATCACGCAAAAGACGAGACAAATATTCTTGGTTTCCAAGATAAAGTCTCTGTTTTCGTTGTAAAAATACAAATAAGTTCCGGCGCCGAGCAAAATGATGGCTATCGCGACGTAAGAGACCTTTTTAATCGCGTCGGCGCTCTTTAAAATTTCCGCCGTGTCCGCTTCCGCAAAACGCGCGTTTATCGCAAAAAACGCGGCGTAGAGCGCGACTATGACAAAGGTATGCAGGGCAAAAAGAAGCATCGTCCTCGCATAGTCTTTTGCTTTCCACGGTTTTAGTTTTGCCGATTGACAAATCATCGTTTAATCTTTCCTTTTTTCGTCGGCTCCTCGTCCGACGTATTCTTCCGAAGCCCTTTCGTAGGCTTTTATTATTTCGGTAACGAGCGGATGTCTGACGACGTCTTTCGCCGTCAATCCCACAATCTCGATTCCGTCGATTCCCTTCAAAATGGATACGGCATGACTCAAACCGCTCCGTTTGCCGTCGGGCAAATCTATCTGAGTCAAATCGCCCGTAATGACTGTCTTGCTTCCGTCGCCCATTCTCGTCAAGAACATTTTCATTTGTTCTTTGGTCGTGTTTTGCGCCTCGTCGAGAATGATAAAGGCGTTTGAGAGGGTTCTTCCTCTCATATACGCGAGGGGAGCGATTTCTATAACCCCTCTCTCGAGAAGTTTTTGGTAGTTTTCCATTCCGAACATCTCTTGCAAAGCGTCGTATAACGGACGAAGATAGGGGTCTACCTTAGTTTGCAAATCGCCCGGCAAAAACCCGAGTTTCTCCCCGGCTTCGACGGCCGGTCTGGTGAGAATTATTTTCTCGGCTTCTTTGTTTTTGAACGCCGATACCGCCGCGGCGACGGCGAGATATGTTTTTCCCGTGCCCGCCGGTCCCACCCCGAAAGTAACCGAATTGTTCCTTATGGCGTCGACGTATTTCTTCTGTCCGACCGTCTTGCATTTTATGGGCTTTCCTCTGGAAGTCACGGCGATGACGCCCGACATTATTTTTTCGATGCCCTCCGACGCGCCTTCTTTCGCGAGTTCGACGCAATAGACGATTCGCGATTTGTCTATCGGTTCTCCCGAGCGAATTATAGCCGCGAGTTTCTCGATGACCGTTTCGGCGAGCGCCGTCCTCTCCTCTTCGCCGACGAGTCTTATCTTCGACCCTTCGACGTAAGCGATCGCGCCCGTTTCGCGAGTTATAACGTTTAAGTTTTCGTCGAAAACTCCGAGCAATTCTGACAAGACGTCCAAACTGCCGAGTTCTATAAATTTGGTTGTTTCCGCCATTTTATCTCCGTCGTTTCCCGCCGCGCGTTCGCCTATGGAAAAGACGAGACCCTCGCGGCGTACTCTATGGTTGCTTTATAATTTTTTTCTCCGACGAGTTCGACCGTAGCTTTTAAAATCTCGAATTCCGAGAATTTCTCTTTCGCGGCGGACAAAGCCGCCTCGGCGTACTTGTCTCCCTCGCCGAAAGTTTTGACGAAAACGATTTCCGTCGCGATTATCTCGACTTCGCCGAGACATTCGCATCTAATCTTTTCGCCGTTTTTTTCATAATACCCGTCGATCAAGACGTCGCCTTTCTTAACTTTGTCCCCCTCGGAAACGAGAGCCGTTCCGCTATACGCCGAAACCCTTCTCGCAACGCCGTCGATCGGGCTTAAAATTCTTTCTTTCGCCGTCGAAATCGGCAAAGTCTTCCCGACGACCCCGTGCGCCTCTACGACGAGCGTTCGCCCGTTTTTCGAAATCGAAGCGAAAGACAGCGAGTCGTTTTTCAAAACGAGTTTAGCCGACAAAGCGTTTAAGTCGGAGGGAAAATCCTTTCCGACGACAGCCCCCTCTTCCGCCAATAACCTCCCTATGCTCGCCCGATGAACTTCGGCTTCGCCGACGTATTTTATCTTGGCGATCTTTCCGTCCGAATAAATTCCGAACAGACAGAGGACGACGGCGCACGCCAAAAGTCCGAGTTTTTCGAACGCGTAAGCAAAAAGGGCGCCTTTGCCCTTATATCCTACTTTGCGTATATTATAGCGCATATTATCGGAAATTGCAAAAACTTTTCGACAATTTGACCGCAGAACGGCAAAACCGACCTTATTTTGTCCGAAATAAAGGTCGAAAAGAGAAATTCCTCTCCTCGCAAAACTCTCGATAAACGATCTTTGGTCGAAATTTCCAACCGCCTCGAAGGCGCAGTATAACGAGAATTTGCCTCGTTTCCCGCGGCGACTTTTTTCTCTAATTTTTCCCTCCTCCTCCGCTTTCGGCTTTCCTCTCTATCTTTATTTGCTCGACTTTTCCGAAAACCGCCGCTTCTCCGTCGCCGTATCGCCTTATTCTCAAATTGTTTCCGAAAAATCGAACGACGGTCTTTTTAGCGCGAAAAGCGGTCTCCGACTTCGTCGCCCTTTCGACCCCGTCGACCCCTTCGATTCTAAACCCGTCGTCGCCGTAGACGAAAATCCGAAAGGGGCAAACGGACAATTCGGTTTTTAGCCCGAGGCTCTCCAAAAATCCGTCTCCGAACGCCATATTTTCTCCTTTATATTAACCTATTCGCCAAACCCAAGACTTATTCCATAAAAAGAAAATAAGCCGTTTAAACGGCTTATAGGCTTATATATCGTTATTTTTGAAAAGCGACGAGTCTCTTAAAACCGTCGCCCGACGCGGCGTCGGTTACGCCTTTTGACCGCTACTCGACAAAAAAACCGTCTTTTTGAACGCGAAGATAAAATACCCAAGTTCGGCAAGAGCGGTTATAGCCCAAGACACGGGATAAAGAAGGTAAAGAGACGGAATGGTTCCGAAAGAGGCGAAGACGGTATATATCCAAATTATGCGGAATACGCACGACCCCATAACGACTATCGCGGTCGGAGCCAAACTCTTACCAATTCCTCTCGACGCCGCTATCGTCGCGTCCATAAGAGCGCCTAAGCCGTAAAACCAACCCATAACTTTAAGTTTTTCGGCGCCGGCGGTTATGACTTCGGGGTCTTTATCGAACAGAGACACGAAGACGTCGCCCTTGAAATACGCCGCCGCCCCTAAGACCAAACCGAAGACGAACGCGTAAAACATACTTATAAAATAACTCTTTAAAACCCTGTCTTTTTTGCCGGCTCCGTAGTTTTGACCGATAAAAGTCGAACACGCCGTGTAAAACGCCGACATCGCGTTAAAGATAATCGAATCGGCGTTTTGAGCCGTGATGTTTCCCGTGGCGACCTTATACGGAAAAGAGTTTATAGCCGTTTGAATAAACAAATTCGCGACGGCGAAAATGGCGTTTTGAATTCCGGCGGGAATCCCGAGAACGAGAACCTCGCGAGCCTTTTTTCCGTCGAATGAAAAGGACTTAAAATCGAGTTTATGCTCGCCGCTTACCTTTGTCATTCTAAAAAGAACCAACGCCGCCGAAAGGTATTGAGAAATCGCGCTTGCGAGAGCGACTCCCTCGACGTCGAGTTGAACGACGAGAACGAAAAACAAATTGAGCCCGACGTTCAAAAACCCGGCGATAGCGAGATATATCAACGGGCGCTTGGTGTCGCCCACAGCGCTAAGAACGCCGTTGCCGTAATTGAACAGAGCCGCCGCCGGCATTCCGACCGAATATATTTTAAGATATATTACGGCTTTGTCGACGAGTTCGTCTTTGGTCTTCAAAAGTTCGAGCATATTTCTCGCGAAAAAGAAACAGACGGCGAAGAGAACAACCCCGGCGACCGCGCTCAAGACGAACGCCGTCGAGACGGTCTTTTTGACGTCCTCTCCTCTCTTCGATCCCGCGTATTGCGCGACCTTGACGTTAACTCCGGCTCCGAGACCTATCAAAAGCCCCGTAAAAAGCGTCAAAAGCGTGCTGTTCGAACCGACCGCTCCGACGGGAACGGTCGCCCCCGCCGCTCCCTTGCCGACGATAATCAAATCGGAAATATTGAACAAGACTTGCAACAATTGCGAAGCCATGAGCGGCAAAGAAAAGAACAGTATGTTTTTCCACAAAGACCCTTCCAAAAAATTTTTGGAAGAATCCAATTTTAAATTTTTCACGGACGCAACGTTTGACATAAGCAAATTATAACATTTATCCCGAAGAAAATAAAGCGGAAACGCCGACTATTCGCCCTTTGACGCAAATTTATTTTTACGTTTCTTTCCGCCGTTTGACCTTTCCCGAAGCCTGAGCCTCCCGAAAAGCGACCGCCGGCGAAAATTCGACGGCAGACCGCGATTTTTCCAAACCGAACAAAGGTTTTTTAGACGAAAAAAGCCGAGCCCCTTTCGAGGTTCGACTTTAATTCGCGATTTTTTGCGATTAGGCTTTTTCGCCCTTTCTTTTGGAAATTTTCTTGATAAGAACAACCGCTTCGTGCCAAATTAACGGAACAAACGAACAAATAGCCGTAACTACCCACTCTCCGCCCGTCAAGTTCGCCGTTTGGAATACCGTTCTTATAGCCGGTATCTCTATGACTGCGAGTTGCAAAATTATTCCGGCGGCGAAAGCGATCGCCATCATCTTGTTTCCGCTTCTAAATACCGAGAGCGAGGTCTTGTCGACGTCCCTCATTCCGATCATATGAAGAAGTTCGCCGAAAGCGAGCGTCGTGAATGCCATAGTTTGCGCTTGATGCAATATTTCGGCGTCGGCGACGTAAAGAGCCTTTATCGCCGAAAGCGAATACGCTCCGTTAAACCAACCCGCGGCAAAATAAGCGCAGAGCACGGAAACGGTGAGCGCCGCGCCGCGAGCGATAATCAAGGCGAATCCGCCGCGAGCGAAAATGCTCTCGTTGGGATCGCGAGGTTGTTCGTCGAGAACCGAACTCGAGGTTTTGTCCATTCCGAGCGCGATCGCCGGCAAACTGTCGGTTATAAGGTTTACCCACAAGAGATGAATGGCGATAAGCGGAGCGGGCAATCCGAGACAAATAATAATGAACATAGCGAGGACTTCGGCTATATTGCTCGATATCAAGAAAAGAATGGTCTTTTTGATATTTGCGAAAATTCCTCTGCCCTCTTCGACGGCTTTTTCGATAGACGCGAAATTGTCATCGGTAAGAACCATATCCGCCGCCCCTTTGGCGACGTCCGTTCCCGTAATCCCCATCGCGATTCCGATATCCGCCGCCTTTAAACTAGGCGCGTCGTTAACTCCGTCGCCCGTCATCGCGCAAATAGCGCCGTTTGCCTTAAACGCCTTGACGATTTGAACTTTATTTTCGGGCGAGACTCTGGCGAATACTCTGACCGTCGAGCACGCCTCGCGAAGTTCTCGCTCGCTCATCGCGTCTATCTCCGCGCCCGTTCTGACCTGCGATTTATCGTCGCAAATTCCGAGTTCTTTGGCGATTGCGAACGCCGTGTCCTTATGATCGCCCGTAATCATAACGGTGGTAATTCCGGCGCGTTTGAACTTTTCGACGGCGCCGGCGGCTTCGGGACGAGCCGGGTCGACCATCGCGACGAGTCCGACGAAGGTTAAAGCCGTCTCGTCGGGAACCGAAGTATCTTTAACGGCGAGAGCCAAGGCTCTGAGCGCCCTATCCGCAAAATAAGAGTTTATGGAGCGAATCTTGTCGACGTCCTCGTCGGTTATCGGACGGACGACGCCCTTGTCCAAAATACTCGTCGAACGGACGATTATCGAATCGAGAGCGCCCTTCGTATATCCGACGTCGCGACCGTTAGAACGGCACACCGTCGTCATCATCTTCCTGTCGCTGTCGAAGGGAAGTTCGTCGATTCTCGGCGACTCGGCTTCGAGCGCGGCTTTTTTCATTCCGATTTCGGACGCGAAGTTTACGAGCGCGATCTCGGTCGGGTCTCCGTATACTCCTTCGTCCACGGTCGCGTTCGAGCAAAGGCACATTCCCTTCGCCAAGAGCTTAAAGTCCTCGTTGCCCGCCGAGGCAAACTCGGTGCGCTTAAAGACTTCTCCGTCGACGTACGCCTCGACGACCGTCATTTTGTTTTGAGTGAGAGTTCCCGTCTTATCCGAACACACGACGGAAACGACTCCGAGAGTCTCGACCGAGGGAAGTTTTCGGACTATCGTATTCGCCTTGACCATCTTTTGAACGCCAAGCGCCAAAACTATGGTGACGACCGCCGGAAGCCCCTCGGGGATTGCGGCGACGGCAAGCGAAATGGACGACAAAATCGTCTCTATGTACGCCTCGAGCATCGAGCCTTTGCCGTCTACGAATATCCAGACAAAATCGGCTATAAAGACGGCTACTACGACCGCCAAAGTTATAAGCCCGAGCGATTTGGAGAGTTTCGCGAGAACCTTTTGAAGGGGCGTTTCCTCTTCTTTCTCCTCGTCGAGAGCGGTCGCGATTTTACCTATTTCGGTCTCCATTCCCTTCGCGATAACGACGCCCGTTCCCCTTCCGTACGAAACGGGGGTAGACATATACGCGCAGTTTATTCTGTCGGCGATTCCGACGGGTTCGGACATGGTAACGCTCGAGGTTTTTTCGACTTGAGTCGATTCGCCCGTCAAACTCGATTCGTTGACCTTAAGATTGTAACTTTCCAAAAGTCGAATATCCGCGCCGATCGTGTCTCCCTCTTCGATAACGACGACGTCGCCGTATACGAGATCTTCCGATTTAATCTTGACGCGCTTTCCGTCTCTTACGACGGTCGACGTCGGACTCGACAACTTTTTGAGCGCGTCGAGAGAAGACTGAGCCTTCAACTCTTGAACGGTTCCGATAACGGCGTTGACGACGACGACGGCGAGAATAATTATAACGTCCGGCCAATCTCCCACCGAGAAGAAATCGAAAGCCGCTCCGCTCTTGAGAACTTTTATAGTCTCGTAAAGAGAGACGGCGGCGGTGACGATTATCGCGGCAAACAACACGAATATCATCGGGTCGTTAAATTGCGCGAAGAAAATTTTCCACCACGGGTCTTTTGCCTTTTCGGCGAGTTTGTTCTTGCCGTAAAGCGAAAGCCTTTTTTCGGCTTCCTCTTGGCTCAAACCGTTCTTTTTGTCCGTTTCGAGCGCCTTTACGACCTCGCCCGCCGACAAAGTTTCAACGTTTTTAATTCTTTCCATATTATAATAAAACTCCCTTAACGAAAATTTCTATTCCGATTATGATAAGTATCGTTCCACCGAAACAAGTCGCCGTTCCCGCCAGCTTGGTTCCGAATTTTTTCCCGACGGCGACGCCGATCGAGCATATAACGAAAGTCGTCGCGGCGATCACGAGCGAACATACGAGCGCTTGAATCGCCTCGTATTCGGCGATCGTAAACCCGACCGACAAGGCGTCTATGGACGTCGCGATTCCTTGAATTATAAGTTGAACGAAGGAAAGTTTTTCCCCTTTTTCGTCCTCGCCTTTCTTTTTGATTCCCTCGACGAGCATCTTTCCGCCGATAAAGAGGAGCAGAGCCAAAGCGACGTAAGGAACAAACTTTTGTATAGCCGCAAATTTCTCGGCGGCGTAACTCACGCACGCCCAACCGATCATAGGCATTAAAAATTGAAAAAAGGCGAATACGCCGGCAATCGAAAAACCTTTCGGCTTGGACATATCGGGTTCGGCGAGCCCGTTTGCGAGCGAAGCCGAAAACGCGTCCATCGCCAAACCGACGCCGAGCGCCGCGCCGTTAAAGAAAAATAAAAAGTTCCACATAAAACAAAAACCCTCGCGCAAGCCACGCAAGGGTTAAAAACGAGTTTTTTCAGACCGAAGCATAGCAAACAAGACGTTTATTACACTCAAGTCTCGCAATTTAAAGCAAGCCAGATTTCGCCGTCGAAATATACCGTTTCAACCGCCTGACATCGGGGGTGTTGACTTGCTGCGCGTTCGTTTTCCCGTTCGCGCTTGCTACTCCCTTAAGAAGTAATAGTATTTTAGCGCGTCCCTCAAAAAAAGTCAACCGTTCGCGAGCCCATTTTGTCAGCGCCGAGAAAAATAGACAAAATCTCCGCGGACGTTCATATTTAAGTTTTAAACGAAGAGCGGCGAAACGCTCGTTTTTAAAATTCCGTACGAAACGCCTCGTTTGATCTTAATTTTTCAAACGAAGAGCCGCGAACGCGCGATTCCCGTCGAGAGAGACAAGCGCGACCAAAGGGAATTTCTTCGGTCGTTTTCTTGCATTTTGGAGGGATTTGTAGTAAAATATCAAGCGGAAGGTTTTCGGCAAACACTTCCGACGGATTTCGCCACAAAACGAGACGGGCGAAACCAATAAAAAAACCGAGGTATTATATGAATGAAAAATTTACCGCTCGCAAAATTTGCAGAGCGGGCGTTATCGCCGCTTTGTACGTCGCCCTGTCCTATCT
>CAZVPW010000034.1:0-12647 GCA_964629115.1 uncultured Acidiphilium sp. | reverse complement strand
CCTTCTACATGCTTAGTATTCTCTTAATCTCTTGCGGAAGCCGTCTGAATACCGGCTACTTCCGCCGTATCTTGCTAAATTCATCCCTCGCGCCGCAGTTAAAACACGAGGAACGTTCCCCGTCTTAGATTATGCCGCGTTTACGACCGACGGGACTCCGTAACGCGACATCGCCAAATTAATTAAGCGGCGAAAGCAAAATTTTGATTATTTGCATTTAAATTTAAGTTTTCGTTTTTACGTAGACGAAACCTACGGCATGCTTACTCTTTCCCTTTCCTATCCAGTCGAATCCGGAGCGCCCCCATAATTTATATTTTGCCGTTTTCTTTTTTATACGTCGCTTAAATCAAAGCCTAAAACACTCCAACGCATCGACGCCCGACCCGACGGCTCGAGTCGTTTTTTCTCGCCGCGCTCGCAATTGAGCGCGGCTTTTTTCACTTGAACACCAATAATTTTCTGCCGACGTAGTTCCAAACAAGAACGACGCACGTCATAACGACTTTGCTTATCCACCATTTCCATTCCGCCCCTATAAACGTCGTCGAAGAAAAAAAGGTTATCTGCGGAAGAAACTCGACGCCCGCCCAAACTCCGATTTCCGTAATCGCGAGCCCGGCGACGCCTATAAGACTGAAAATCAAAAACGACTTTTTCGACCTCGACTCCTTTTCGTCCTTAACTTGCTTAAACACAAAGGTAATCGAAAGCAACCAATTAACTATCAGTCCGAATAAAAATCCTATCGCGGTCGACGCGATAAGCGACGCCGTCTCGCCGACGAGCGAGGACGGCAACCACCAATGATAAAATAAATACGACGCGGCGTAATCGACTATCGTTGCCGTTCCGCCGACTATCAAAAACCGAAAAATCTCCCAAAACAATTGTTTTTTTGTCTGTTTTGTTTGACCGACTTCAACGTTTTCCATTTTTCTCCTCTCTACGCCGAACACACGCAATACAGCAATGTCGTCGAGACGAGCATCGCCGCCATAGAAGCGGTCGAAATAAATCTCAACGCAGAACCGAATCTCGTGTTTTCGAGTTTTATGCGTTTGTTGGAATAATAATAAGTCATAGCCGCGCCGAGAATGAGCGGCATAACGTATCTAAAATCTTGAGTGCACGCATACGGCATTTTTATATAAAAGTAGACTTCGGATATAACCATCGTCTCGACCAACGCAAAGATAAACGCGACGTTCAAAAGTTCGCCTTTATCGAATTTCGCGCGACGCCCGTTTTTAAAAAACAAAACGACGCAATAAACTACGGACGCGAAAAGCGAAAGCGCGGCTACGAGCGAACTTGCGAATCCGGCGACGGCAAAGGATTCTCCGCCTTTATAGGTAAACTCTCCGAACAGAGCCGACCGCAAGGAATATAAAAACAAATTGTAATTGTTGTAATAAACAATCGCCCCGTCTTTTATAGCCGAGAAAGGAACGCAGTACAGAGTTCCGAAATATTCGTTCGGGTCAAAAGTGACGAACAATCTCGAAAAAAGCGAATGATGATCGGTTTTTAAGGCGTGATTGAGATTGTTGAACACAAAACCGAACTCTTGTCCGAATCTCTTATACGCATAAACTTGGAAAGACAATCCAATCGGCGCGCACACGCACAAAAACAAGACGTAAAAACAACAGAGTTTCCAAAGCGGAATATCGCTTTTATCCCCCCTTGCGGCGCGTTTTATCGCCAAAACGAATTCGTAAACGAAAACGCACGCAATCGGCAGACAAATGGTCGCGCAAGAAATTTTACTCGCCATTCCCAAACCTATCGACAAAGAGGACAAAAGCAAGTATTCGAGTTTTTTGCCTCGTTTCCACCATTTTAAACAGTAATAAACGGCTAAAATTTGAAACATATACGCAATCGAATCGTTGTTTACTTGCCCCGCAAATTGAATATGTCTCGGAAAAAATACGAGTATCGCGGATATCCCGACCAACGCTCCGTTTTTGAGCTTAAACAATTTGAGAATTTCAACGAGAGCGAGCATCGTGACAACCGACCAAAGGACGGCTAAAATCTCGGTCGTAGAATAGAGATAATATCTCTCGGCGGTCAAGCCGACGTATTGAGTCGCCGTCGTTTTAGGCATTCCGCTCAAAAATCCCGACGGGATAGAATTTCCCCATCCGCAGACGACTCGAACGACCTCGGTCAACGCGTTAGTCAGTTTCATAAACGCCGCTTGGCATATAGCGTTGAACGGCGGATGATAGAATTGGTAGTCGTTCGTGGTCGGAAGTTTGCCCGTGTCGTATATTATCCACGCGTACGCTTCGTGTCCGGTCAGTTTTTTATTGTAGGTATCTTGTTGTCGAACGCTTACCGGCGTATACAACATATAGGTTACTCTGAGAATATATCCGACGACGAAAAGAAGCTTTAAAAGCGCGTCGTAATCCAACCTATCGTTTTTCTTAAGCCAAACGCCGATTATCGCGACGATAACAAGCGAGACGACGCAAAAAGACTGAGCCGCCGCCCCCTTTCTTCCGCCGTACTCGTATAACGGCTTAAAAATATAAAACAAGAGGGTCGTAAGCAAAAGTACGGCGACGAACAACCCCGCGGTTTTTAAAGTTTTGTACGCTCGGGTCGAGATATCTTCTCTTTGTTCCCCGACGACTAAAATATCTTCAGTCATACTTTTCAACTTTCCGAATTATCGGCTTTGGTCTCGTGATACTCCTTCTCGGTATTTACGTTCCAAAGGTCGGTTTTGTCTGTCGAACCGGATATTATCTCGTCGACGGCGACCATAGAAGTGACCATCGAGTGATCCATATTGTTGTATCTGTGTTGTCCGTTTCTGCCGACGCACCAGAGATTCTCGATACCGCTGAGATAATCTTTTACCTTATCGAATTCGGCGTAAGTTCCAAAATACGCCGGGTACGCTTTCTTAACTCTGATCAACGTCGAATCGAGAACGTTTTCGCTCTTCTCTATAACGCCGATTTTAACGAGTTCGGACACGGCAAACTTCTTGAAATCCTCGTCGCTCGCCGTCCACATAGCGTCGCCCTCCGAACAGAAATATTCGAGACCCATCCAAGTTTTGTTCTCGGCGTCCTCGACCATATACGGCGACCAGTTGTTGAAAATTTGAATTCTGCCGAGTTTTACGTCTCTGTCTTGGACGTAAATCCAACAGTCGGGCGCGATGTTTCCGAGCGTCTTTATCTTGGTCTTATTCTTAATTTTGAGTTTATCGATCAAAACTCCGACCGTTATAAAATCTCTATACGGCAATTTTGTCGCTATGCCGTAAACCTCGGGGCCCGTTTTTTCCTCGCCGATAGCCTCTATCAAATCTTTTACGGGCATCGAGGAAATATAATAATCTCCCTCGTAAAACTTCTCGACCCCGTTTTCGGCCGAAACAACCTTGGAAATTTTTCCATTTTCGATTTCGACTCTCTTGACCGTCGAATTCTTGACTATCTTGCCGCCGAGGGCGACGATTTCTTTCGCCATCTCCTCGTAAAGTTGCCCCGGGCCTTTCTTGGGATAATAATACTGCTCTATAAGACTGGTCTCGACCTTGTCTTCTTTTTTGCGGAAAGGCTTAGACAACGCGTTGGCTATCGCCTTTCTTATCGAAAGTCCCTTAACCCTTTGAGCGCCCCAATCGGCGGATATATCGCGAGGGTGAACGCCCCAAAGTTTTTCGGTGTAATCCATAAAGAACATTTCGTAAAGAGGCTTTCCGAATCTGTTTATGTAGAAATTCTCAAGATTATCCTCTTTTCTCTTACGAATACAACTGCCGATATATCCGAATCCCGCTTTCATCGTTCTGAAAAATCCCATATTGACGAAAGTTTGGGCTTTTAAAGAAATTGGGTAATCGAAAAATTTTCTCAAGAAATAAATTCTCGAAAGTCTGTCTCTGACAAGCATAACCTCGTCCGAGTTCTCGGGATCGGGTCCGTTCTCGACAAGCGGTTTTTCTCTGTCCAAAATCTTGTCGTCAAACGACGGAGCGCCTTGAACGGGCAAAAAGTCCGTCCAAAGTTTGACCACTCTGTCGTCCTTCGAAAAAAATCTATGTCCGCCGATATCCATTCTATTCCCCTTATATTCGGCGGTTCTCGAAATTCCGCCGACAAAATCTTCGGCTTCGAGAACGACGGGCAAAACGTCGTCGGTTTTTTTGAGCAGTTCGTACGCCGCCGTAAGTCCGGCGGGACCCGCTCCGATAATAATCGCGGTTTTATTTCTCATTTCTTCACCCCGTAACTTTTTAAGTCGCGTTTTACCGATCTGTCGATATCGCGCTCCTTTATCGATTGCTTTTTATCGTAAGTATGCTTGCCTTTGCATATTCCGAGTTCGATTTTTATCAACGCTTGTTTGAGATAGACCTTTAACGGAACTATCGTATACCCCTTTTCGACGACTTTGCTCGAGATTTTTCTTATCTCGCTTTTCCGAAGGAGCAACCGCCTGTCGCGACGACTGTCCTTTACGTTATATGCGCCGCTTTTCTCGTATACCGCAACATGCATTCCCTTGATAAATATTTCCGAACGATATATCGAACAATAAGCGTCTTTTAAGGCGACGTTTCCTTTCTTTATCGATTTAACCTCTCCGCCGTCGAGCGAAATACCCGCCTCGATCGTGTCTTCGATAAAATATTCGAATCTCGCCTCTCTGTTTTCGGCTATAATTTTCATACGGTAATTTTAGCGCATTTTACGCCAAATATCAATCCTTGCGGCAAGTTTTTTTGCCTTTTTCGGAGTTTTTTTCGCGTTTTCGACCCTTTTCGCCCGAGACGACCTTGTCCAAAAGTATGAGCATAATCTTGCGGCTCGCAATATCGACGCCGACGACTCCTACTCTAACCTCGTCGCCGACGGCGTACTTCCGTTTTCCGCTCGACAGAGAAAAGGTCTTCGCGTCGTAAACGTAATTTCCGCGAGGCAAATCTTCCAAGCTTACGAACCCCTCTATCGAATTGGACATTTCGCAATATATTCCGCCGCTCGTCACTCCTCCGACGACCGCGTCATACTCCTCGCCGACTCTGTCCTTCATATAAAAAACGCTATATATATCGTCCACGGCTCTTTCAGCATCGTCGGCGTTTCTCTCGTTTTTGGAAGAAACGTCGGCAACCTCTTCGACTAAACCGCCGTATAAGTCGATTATCTCGCCGATTCTACCGTCGATAATCATCTTTGTCACGCGGTGAACTATCAAATCGGGGTATCTTCTGATCGGCGAAGTGAAGTGGCAGTAGCAGTCGCTCGAAAGCCCGAAATGCCCTTTGTTTTCAACCGTATATTTGGCTTTGCTCATAGATCTGAGCATTATTTTATTCGTCGCCGAATAGACGGGCTCGCCCTTTAATTTTTTTAAAACCGCGGCGTAATCGCTCGAGCGAACTTCGGAGGGTTTCCACCTCGCGTTTATGCCGATCGTCTTGAGAAAAGCGACGAAATTTTCGGCTTTTTCGTCCGTCGGTTTTTCGTGAGTTCTATAAACGAACGGGAGTTCGAGATAAAACGCGTATTCCGCGACCGCCTCGTTCGCGGCTATCATAAATTCCTCGATTATCTTATACGCGTCGAGACTCTTTCTCGGTTCGACCAAAATCTCTCCGTTTTTTATCGATATCGCGCTCTCCCGAGCCTCGAGATCGACGCGACCGCGTTTTTCTTTTTTCGCCGACAAAAGTTCTTGAGCCTCTCGCATTATGCCGACCGCGTCTTTTATCTCTCGCGGAATATAATCAAACTTCTCGTCGCCGTCCAGTATGCCTTGAACTTCCTTATAAGTCATTCGCCTCTTCGAACGAATAACCCCCTTGACTATTCTCTTATCCTTTACTTCGCCGTTTTTATCTATATCCAAAAGACACGACAAAGTCAACCTATCTTCTCCCTCGTTTAAAGAACAAATCCAGTTGGACAGTTCTTTGGGAAGCATGGGTATAACTCTATCCGGGAAATAAACGCTCGTCGAACGGCGAAACGCCTCTCTGTCTACGGCGGAATTCAAAGGAACGTACTCGTCGACGTCGGCGATATGAACTCCGAGCAAAAAAGAGCCATCCTCTCTTTTTTCGATTTCGACGGCGTCGTCGAAGTCTCTCGAATCTTCTCCGTCAATGGTGAAAATCAACCTATCGGTAAAGTCAACTCTGCCTATAAGTTGATTATTCTCTACTTTTTGCGGCAGTTTGGCGACTTCGTCGAGTACGGATTGAGGAAAGGTCTCGTCAAATCCGAAAGACTTTATAACCGATTCTTCCTCGGCAAAAAGTTCGAAACTTCTCCCGAAAATTTCTTCGACCTTTCCCTCGATAAATCCGTTATCGGGATACCTCGTTATTTTTACGAAAACTTTATCTCCCGACTTGGCGCCGAAAAGCCCTTTTCTCGGAATCAAAACGTCTTCGAAAAAATTCTTATCGTCCGGACGGACGTAATATTCGTTCTTGTATTTATAGAGATTGCCGCTAAGACTCTTGACCCCTCTTTCCAAAATAGCGACAACCTCACCTTCGTCCGAAGAACCTCTGTCGCTCTCGACCTTTCTGACCAAAACCACGTCCTTATGCTCGGCTCCGTTTAAACGTCTGTTCGGAATAAACATATCCGGACAGTTTGGGTCGTCGGCAACGAAAAAGGCAAATCCGCGTTCGTTGCCCCTCAACACTCCTTTCTTAAGCCCGACTTCTCGAGCCGAAAAATATTTTCCGTCCTCGAAAAAAATCTCAAATTTCTTTCTCATATCGGAAAGCATTCTTCCAATTTCAATTCTCTCCGATTGAGAGACGACGCCCAATTCGGCAAATATCCTTTTTTGCGAATAACCGCCCCACTCTCCGCCGTCTATCTTTTCTTTTATAAATTGTCTTGCGTTCATATTATTACCAAAAAAAAGGGCGACTCTTAACAAGTCGCCTCAAACAATCTTTTAAAATTAAGCAATGTGGAAAACCGCGATGCTGAACGCAATCATACAAATCGCCATAAGAGCGATGGTGATTACGGTAAGTCTTCTGAGTTTGCTTTCCAAGGTTTTGCTCTTATTCTTCTTGTTTGCGAAGAAAGTTTCTTGTTGTCCGTTAAGAGCGCTTATACCGTCGGAATTGCTCGGTTGAAGCATAATGACGACGATAAGGAAAATCGCGCAAAGCGTCGATATAATGAGACTCGGAATACAAATTATGCTTATTAATGTAAAAGAATCCAAAGCTAACAAATTCGCTAACATATTTTCTCTCCGTTTCGGTTAATTCGTTTTAAAGTATAGCATATTATTTCGCGTTTAGCAAGCGTTTTAAAGTTGCTTGCGCCAAAAAAGATTTTAGTTTTCTTATTTTACGCGTTTGAACGGACGTCGTAAATACTCTTCGGTTCGGCAAACGAGCCCGTCCTATACCCTTCGACGATTCGCAAAATCAAATGGTCGAATCTTTCGGAAACGCTTTTATCGAGCATTACGTCGTTAAAAAATCTCTCTTTCTCGGTTTCGTCCGCTAAGAAAGAATAAATTCCGCCCGTCACGATTGCCGATTGACGCGCGAGATACTCGCAAAGAGTATCCGACCCGTCGGCGAGAACGGGGCAAATCCTAATACCCTTTTCGCAAGCCGCGAGCGTCGCTTTATTGAAACACACCTTGTTTGCGTCTTTTTCTCTCGGCGGAGCGTCGTATAAATGGAAAATAATTTTCGTCGCGTTATCTTGCCACGATTGCTCTATCGCAATTTCCAACGCTTCGTCCATAGCCTCGGGATAATCCCCTCCGCCGTACGCCGACTGTTCGTTCAAAACGGCTTCGAGCGAAGCGTAGCCCTCTTCGTCGGTCGAATCGACGAAATCTACGACGACGAATTTATCGGCGTCGCCGTCGTCTCTGTAAAACAAAAGCGAAACCTCTACGGGAACCGAACCGTCGTTCGTCATACCGTTTATGACGTTTGTCAAATTTTTTCTCAAAAAAGAGATCTCTTCTTGCATAGACAAAGTCGCGTCCACGAGGAACATAACTTGTACGAGTTCGTCTCTCTCGCCGAGTTGCTCGACCTCGACGGAAAATTCCCTTTTTGTCTCGCTAAAGATATGTTTTTTCAACGCGCCGTCTTCCTCGATATCCCCCTCGACCGTAAAATAACCTTCGTCAAGTTGAGGAAATAAATACGCCTCGCCCGACGCGTTCGTAACCGCGGAAAACTTGAGCGTCCCGTATTTGCCGTACGCCTTAACCGACAACCCGCCGACGGGAGATCCGCCGTCGTTTGCTTTGACGATAAGTCGATTGAACGAGTCCAATCCCCAGCTGTCGTTGACGTAGGAATACATCTTGCCTCTATTTGCGTTCGTCGACACTCCGAGCAAATTGCCGACCGCGTTGGACGGTTCTTCGTCGTTGCCGCGTTCGAAAAGTTTCAACCAGTCGTCGTAATTATCGTTATCGTTCCAAGCGCGGGCAATCAAAAGCCCGTCGTTTATCTCTTCCGCCAAGGCGGCGTCCAACTCCTCGGTATCGACGAAAAACCCGTCTCTGCGATAAGTCAAAGACGACGGTTTTAACTCGCACGAAACGCTCGATAAAATCAACGCCGTCGGAATCGCCGCGGCGACTATCTTTTTAATTATATTCCCTATTTTCACAGAATCCCTCGTTAGTTCGTTTTTCTTTTTGACGTTTGATTTTATATATTATAGCGCCTTTCCGCCCTCTTTGTCAACGTCAAAAGGAGAAATGCTTCTGAAGGTTAGATAAAAATCGGCAAAACGCTTTTCGGCTCGAAACATAGATTTTTTATTTGGCTAAAAGATTGATAAAAAACGACCTATAACCCGTAAAAATCGGGCTATAGATCGTTTATCGCCGTAAATAATTATTTAATAATAAGCGATTTTCCGCTCATCTCGGACGGAATCTCCTCGCCCATCATTTCCAAAAGGGTGGGCGCCAAATCGGCTAAAATACCGTCCTCTCTGAGTTTAACGTCCTTATATTGCTCGCTTACGAGAATAACGGGGACTCTGTTGGTCGTGTGAGCGGTAAACGGCTTTCCGTTTTCGTCGACCATTCTGTCGGCGTTGCCGTGGTCGGCGGTAATTATGCAACTTCCGCCCTTTTTGAGAACGGCGTCGGTTATTTTTCCGACGCATTCCTCGACGGTGGAAACGGCTTTAACAGCGGCGTCGAGAACGCCCGTGTGTCCGACCATATCGCAGTTTGCGTAGTTCAAAATGATTACGTCGAACTTATCCGACTCAATCTCTTCCAAAACCTTATCCGTGACGAGATAAGCGCTCATTTCGGGTTGCAAATCGTAGGTCGCAACCTTCGGAGAGGGAATCAAATCCCTATGCTCGTTTTTCTCGGGGGCTTCGACTCCTCCGTTGAAAAAGAAGGTGACGTGCGCGTACTTTTCGGTCTCGGCGATACGCAATTGCGTATATCCCTTATCCGAAAGATATTTGCCGAGCGTATTGGTAAGTTCTTGCTTCTTGAACGCAATTTTAACGTTGGAAAAGGTTTCGTCGTACTTGGTAAAACCGACGTAATTGAGGTTTAACAAACCGGTTTTTCTCTCGAATCCGTCGAAATTCTCTTCGGTAAACGCCCTCGAAATTTCTCTCGCTCTGTCGGGACGGAAGTTGAAGAAAATAACCGAATCCCCCTTCTCAATCAACGCGACGGGCTTGCCGTTTTCGCAGATGGAAGTCGGAAGAATAAATTCGTCGGTCACGCCGTTTTTATAACTGTTTTCAACGGCTTCCGCGGCGCTGTTCGCCCTTTCTCCGTTTCCGAGAGTCAACGCTTCGTAACCCTTGACGACTCTCTCCCAACGGTTGTCTCTATCCATAAAATAGTATCTGCCGCCAATCGTCGCGATTTTGCCGACTCCGATTTTCTTCGTCTCGGCCTCGAGATCATTGACGAAATCAATCGCGCTCGTCGGAGCAACGTCTCTTCCGTCGGTAAAGGCGTGAACGAAAACGTCCTTAACGCCTCTTCTCTTAGCCATTTCGAGCAAAGCGTATAAATGCGTTATATGACTGTGTACGCCGCCGGTAGACAAAAGACCGTAAAGGTGAAGTTTTTTCCCGCCGTTCCTCGCTCCGTCCATCGCTGAGATAAGTTCTGGGTTTTCAAAAAAATCGCCGTCTTCTATCGACTTTGTGATTCTGGTTAAATCTTGATATACGATTCTGCCGGCGCCCATGTTGAGATGGCCGACTTCGCTGTTTCCCATTTGACCGTCGGGAAGACCGACGCAAAGTCCGCTCGCTCCGAGAGTCGCCGACGGATATTTCGCGGCGAGATTCTTTATAATTTTAGCGTCGGCAATCGAAACGGCGTTGCCGTTATTATCGGCGTTAAGACCATATCCGTCCATTATAAAGAGGCAAGTCGGTCTGGTTTTCATTTTCATTTTTCTCTCCTTTTATAAAGCCGAACAAAACGGGCGGAAAATATCCGCCCGAGTCGTTATTTATTATTTGTCGTAGTTTACGATAGTCGCGAAGTCCTCCTCTTTCAAGGAAGCGCCGCCGATAAGTCCGCCGTCGATTTCCTCTTGAGCCATGAGTTCTTTGCAGTTCTTCGTATTCATCGAACCGCCGTATTGAATTCTCGTCTTTTCGGCAATCGATCTATGGAACTTCTTAGCGAGGATATGTCTGATATATCCGATCGTGTTGTTCGCATCCGTAGCGGTAGCCGTCTTGCCCGTTCCGATAGCCCAAACGGGTTCGTAAGCGATGACGATCTTGTCGAAGTCTTTGGACTTGAACCCCTTCAATCCCTCGACGATTTGTCTCTCGAGAACCTTTTCGGTAAGTCCGCCCTCTCTTTCGGCTTCGGTCTCGCCGACGCAGACGATAGGTTTAATTCTCGCGTTCAAAGCCGCTTGAGTTCTCTTGTTAACCGTTTCGTCGGTCTCTCCGAAATATTGTCTTCTTTCGCTGTGACCGATTATAACGTAATCTACTTTGAGTTCTTTCAACATTTCGGCGGAAATTTCTCCCGTGAACGCGCCTTTCTCCGCCCAATGGACGTTTTCGGCTCCGATTTTGATTTGCGAACCCTTAGCGGCTTTTTTGGCCGCTTGAATGTTCGTGAAAGGAACGCAAAGAACGACGTCGCAGTTAGCGTTTTCGACGAGCGGTTTGAGTTCGGTTATCATGGCTTTAGTCTCCGCCATGGTCTTATTCATTTTCCAGTTTCCGGCGATTATCGCTTTTCTCATAATTGTATCTCCGTATTATAGTTTTATTTATTGTTAAGACATTCGATTCCGGGCAACTTCTTTCCCTCGAAGAGTTCAAGCGAAGCGCCGCCGCCGGTGGATATATGAGTCATCTTGTCGGCGTAACCGAGTTGAGCGACCGCAGCCGCGCTGTCTCCTCCGCCGATGATGGTCGTCGCTCCGTCGCAAGCCGCCATCGCTTGAGCGATCGCGTTCGTGCCCTTCGCGAGCGTCGGGTTTTCAAATACGCCCATAGGTCCGTTCCAAATGATCGTCTTTGCTCCGACCAAAGCGTCGCCGTAAAGTTTGGCGGTCTCGGGTCCGATATCGCACGATTCCATATTCGGATCGAAATCGCCGACCTTTCTTACGAAAGTCTCGACGGGTCCGTCGATGGGATTGGGGAAATCTTTAATTTGAACGCCGTCTACGGGAAGAAGAAGTTTCTTGCCTTCGGCTTTAGCCTTGGCGATCATCTCTTTGCAGTAATCGATCTTGCTGTCATCGACGAGCGAAAGACCGACTTCGTATCCTTGAGCCTTAAGGAATGTATAGGACATTCCTCCGCCGATTATGAGCGTATCGCATTTTTCCAAGAGATTGGAAATAACGTTGAGTTTGTCGGCGACTTTTGCTCCGCCCAAAATAGCGACGAAAGGTCTGACGGGATTTTCAAGAGCGTCCGCCATAACCGAAAGTTCTTTCTCGATCAAGAATCCGCAAACGGCGGTCTTGACAAATCCGTACTCGGCGATAGCGGCGGTCGAAGCGTGCGAACGGTGAGCCGTTCCGAACGCGTCGTTTACGTATATATCGCAGAAAGAAGCGAGTTTCTTGCAGAAAGCCTCGTCTCTTCCCTCTTCGCCGGCGTCGAAACGAAGGTTCTCGAGAAGAACGCATTCGCCCTCTTTCAAAGCCGCTACCTTAGCGGAAGCGTCGTCTCCGACGATATCCGAAGCGAAAGCGACCTTGCCGTCCAAAAGTTCGTTGAGTCTCTTTGCGACGGGAGCAAGAGTGAATTTCTTCAAATCGCCCTTGAGCGCCTTTTCGACGAACTCGGCTTTGGCGGCGGCTCTCTCGTTTTCGGGAAGAGCCTCTACGGCTTTCTTTTCTTTTTTATTGAGGCCGAAACCCTCGGTGAAAATGTTATGAGGCTTGCCCATATGCGAGCAAAGAACGACCTTCGCTCCGTTGTCCATAAGATATTTGATAGTCGGAAGGGCGCCGCTAATACGGTTCTCGTCGGTTATAACGCCGTCTTTCATCGGAACGTTAAAATCGCACCTTACAAGACATCTCTTACCCTTAACGTCTACGTCTCTTATTGATTTTTTGTTCATTTCGCATCTCCTTTTTCGGAAATTATTTGTTTTTACCTTTCTATAATATACTT
>CAZVPW010000033.1:0-12677 GCA_964629115.1 uncultured Acidiphilium sp. | reverse complement strand
TTATCGGCGGAGGAGTCGGAGTTCCTCCGATGTTCCTTTTGGCGAAAAGACTTATCGAGCAAGGGAAAAAGGTCGAGGTAGTTCTCGGTTTTAATACGAAAAGCGAGATTTTTTACGAGCAAGAATTTAAGGATTTGGGTTGTTCGGTCGTCGTCGCTACCGTTGACGGAAGTTACGGCGTAAAGGGATTCGTCACCGACGCCTATCCGAGCGAATATTCGTATTTTTACGCGTGCGGTCCCGAACCGATGCTCAAAGCCGTCTATAAGACGAGTTTGACGTCCGGGCAAATGAGTTTTGAAAAGCGTATGGGGTGCGGATTCGGAGCGTGTATGGGGTGTTCGTGCAAGACGATAACCGGAAATAAACGTATTTGCAAAGAGGGACCCGTAATGAAAAAGGAGGAGATTATATGGGAAGGTTAAGCGTTAACTTATGCGGAATCGAACTCGATAATCCCGTAATTCCGGCATCGGGAACGTTCGGATACGGCTACGAGTTCGCCGAACTTTACGATATAAATTGCCTCGGAACTTTTTCTTTTAAAGGGACGACGAGAGACCCCCGTTTCGGAAATCCCACGCCTCGCATCGCCGAGTGCGTCGGCGGAATGTTAAATTCGGTCGGATTGCAAAATCCGGGCGTCGACAAGGTAATCGAAGAGGAACTTGTCAAGTTAAAACCGCATTTCAATAAGAAAGTTATGGCGAACGTCGGAGGATTTTCCGTTGACGAATACGTCGAGGTCGCAAGAAAACTCGACGCGCAAGAGCAAGTCGGCTGGCTTGAAATCAACGTCAGTTGTCCTAACGTTCACGGAGGCGGAATGAGTTTCGGAACAGATCCTATCGCCGCCGCGTCGGTCGTTAGCGCGGTTAAAAAAGCGGTCTATAAGCCGATTATCGTTAAACTTTCGCCAAACGTAACAGATATCGTAGCGATTGCGAAAGCCTGCGAGGACGCGGGGGCGGACGGGGTTAGCCTCATCAATACGGCGCTCGGAATGAGAATAGACCTAAAGAGCAAAAAGCCGATTTTGGCAAATAAAACGGGCGGCTTCTCGGGGCCGGCGATTTTCCCCGTCGCTTTGAGAATGGTATATCAAGTTGCCTCCGCGGTTAAAATTCCGGTCGTCGGAATGGGCGGAGTTTCGAGCGCCGAAGACGTTATCGAAATGATGTGCGCAGGAGCGACAGCGGTCGAGGTCGGAGCGGCAAACCTTGTCAATCCCTTCGCGTGTCGCGATATAATCGCCGACCTTCCAAGGACGATGGACAAATATCATATAGAAAAATTAACCGATATAATAGGAGCGGCAAACAATGGGTAAAGACGTTATAGTCGCTTGCGATTTCGCAAGCAAAGAAAAGACTTTGGAATTTCTTGATTTGTTCAAGGATAAAAAACCTTTCGTAAAAATCGGAATGGAACTTTTTTATGCCGAGGGTCCGTCGATAGTAAAGGAAATAAAGGACACAAGATTTTCCTCGATTTAAAGCTTCACGACATTCCCAACACCGTAAAAAAGGCGATGGCGGTTTTGTCTTCGCTTGACGTCGATATTTGCAACCTCCACGCCGGCGGAACGATCGCGATGATGGAAGCGGCGATCGAGGGTTTGACGAGAGCGGACGGGACGAGACCCCTTCTCATCGCCGTCACTCAATTGACTTCAACCGGTCAAGAGAGTATGGAGAGAGACATTATGATAAAGGAGCCGATCGACAAGGTTGTCATCGCTTACGCTCAAAACGCAAAGAAAGCCGGTCTCGACGGGGTCGTGTGTTCGCCGCTTGAAGCGAGCAAGGTTCACGCCGCGTGCGGAAACGAATTTTTGACGGTAACGCCGGGCGTTCGTTTTGCGGACGGAGACAAAGGCGATCAAAAGAGAGTCACAACTCCCGAAGAGGCTAAAAGAATCGGGTCGGATTATATCGTCGTCGGCAGACCCATAACGGCGGCGAGCGATCCGGTCGCGGCGTACGAGCGTTGCTTAAAAGAATTCGTAGGTTAAGGAGAAAGAATATGGAAGCGTATAAGCGTGAATTTATTGAGTTTCTAGAGGGAGCCGGAGTTTTGAAATTCGGCGATTTTACGGCAAAAAGCGGAAGAAAGATTCCGTATTTTATCAACGCCGGAGAGATAAAGACGGGCGAGCAAATTTCTAAACTCGGCGACTTTTATTCCAAGGCTTACGTTGCCGCTCTCGGCGAAAAGAAAGCGGCTTTGTTCGGACCGGCGTATAAGGGTATCCCTATCGCCGTTTCGGTATCGTGCGCTCTCGCGAAGAGAGGGATAGATTTGCCCTTCTTCTTTAACCGCAAGGAGGAAAAGGATCACGGCGAAGGCGGAGTTTTCGTCGGATATAAACCGAGCAAAGGAGACGAGATCGTAATCGTCGAGGATGTTATAACCGCGGGCACGGCGATAAGAGAAAGTATGTCGATCTTGTCAAAGTTGGAAGGAACGAAGGTTATCGCGACGTTCGTTATGGTCGATAGAAAGGAAAAGGGCTTGACCGAAAAATCCGCCATGGCGGAAGTCGGCGAGCAATTCGGCTTCCCCGTTTATTCGGTCGTCGACGTTTACGACGTCATAGAGTATCTCGAGGAAAAACCCGAAAATAAAGAAAACGTCGACAGAATAAAGGCGTATCTTGCCGTATACGGAGCAAAAGAATAAGGATTAAACAAAAATGAGAAGCGTAATAGATATTTTGGATTTGTCGGTCGAGGAGATCGACGAATTGATAAAAACGGCGCTCGATATAATCGACAACCCGAGCAAATATTCTCGCGTCTGCGAAGGCAAAAAACTCGCCACCCTCTTTTTCGAGCCGTCGACGAGAACGAGACTCAGTTTCGAGGCGGCTATGTACGAACTCGGCGGAAAAGTCTTGGGTTTCGCCGATTCGAGAAGTTCTTCGGCGACAAAGGGCGAGAGCATCGCGGATACGGCTAAGGTCATAAGTTGTTACGCGGATATAATAGCCATGCGTCACCCCAAAGAGGGCGCGGCGTTCGTCGCGTCGAAAAACGCGTCTATCCCCGTTATAAACGCCGGAGACGGCGGGCATTGTCACCCGACGCAGACTCTCGCGGATCTTTTGACAATAACGAGAGAAAAGGGAAGATTGCATAATTTAACCGTCGGATTTTGCGGAGATTTAAAGTTCGGAAGAACCGTGCACTCGCTTATAAACGCGCTTAGCAGATACGAAAACGTAAACGTCGTTCTCATTTCTCCCGACGAACTTAAATTGCCGAGTTACGTCAAGAAGGACGTTATGGAAGCGAAGGGAATGAGATACGAGCAGACCGCCGATCTCGAATCGGTTATGGACAAACTCGACGTTTTATATATGACGAGAGTTCAACAAGAGAGATTTTTCAACGAAGAGGAATATTTGCGTCTTAAAGACAGTTATATTTTAACCCCCGAGAAACTCAAAAACGCCAAGAGTGATATGTCGATTTTGCACCCGCTTCCGAGGGTTAACGAGATAAGCGTCGCGATTGACGACGACCCGAGAGCGTGCTACTTTAAGCAAGTTTTGAACGGCAAGTATATGCGTATGGCTCTTATTTTGAAACTTTTAAAGGAGGCGAAGAGAATATGAAAGTCGATTCCATAAACAACGGCGTAGTTATCGATCACATAACCGCGGGAAGAGGAATGAAACTTTACGAACTCCTCGGGCTCGACTCGCTCGACGTTTCGGTCGCTATAATCAAAAACGTCGCGAGCAAGAAGACGGGCAAAAAGGATATAATCAAAATCGACGCCGATATTCCCCTTAACTTCGACGTTATAGGATACGTCGACCCGTCGGCTACGGTTAGTATTATTAAAAACGGCGCGGTAGTCGAAAAGAGAAGCATAGACGCTCCCGATATTCTTACGAACGTCATAAAATGCAAAAATCCGCGTTGCGTGACGACGACCGAGCAAGAACTCGACAACGTTTTCAAACTCACGGATAGAAAAAACAAGGTCTATCGTTGCCTTTACTGCGAGACCAAAGCGTAATTTTCAAAAGGTCGGTTTATCCGACCTTTTTTTACGATGAAAAGAAGGCGAAAACGCTCTTTTTTGTCGACCGCTGTTGACATTGGAGAGCAGATGCGCTATATTAAAAAGCGAAGAATTATCTTTGCCTAACGGCGGAGATTTAAGGAGAAATATGAAGAAATTAACCGAAAAGTTGCGCGGCGATTTAAGAGATTATAGACCGATTCCCTTTTGGAGTTGGAACGACGATCTTCAAATCGAAGAACTTATAAGACAAATCGACGATATGAAAGAAAATGGTATCGGCGGATTCTTTATGCACGCGAGAGGCGGACTTAAAACCGAGTATTTGGGAGAAAAGTGGTTCGATTGCATAAGGGCTTGCGTCGAAGAAAGCAAGAAAGTCGGTATGAACGCTTGGAGTTACGACGAGAACGGTTGGCCGAGCGGATTTGCCGGAATGAAACTTTTAGAGGATAAGAACAATCACGAAAAGTACCTCGTTAAGTCGATTAACGGCTCTTTTGATGAAAAAGCGGACGCCGTTTATTTGTTGAAAAACGGCAAACTTTCGAGGGTTACAGAGTCCAAAGGCGACGGCAAATACGTCAACGTATACGTCAAGACTAACGCTTCGGTCGTCGATATATTGGACAAAAATATCGTAAAGCAATTTATAGATTTAACGCACGAGAGATATAAGAAAGAATGCGGCGAAGATTTCGGCAAATATATGCTCGGATTTTTCACCGACGAGCCGCAGTATTACAGATGGGATACCGCGTATTCTCCCGTTTTAATTCCGTATTTTAAAGAGAAATACGGAATCGACCTCTGGGACGAGTTGGGAAAACTTTTCGTAAACTGCGAGGGAGACTATTCGTTTAGATATAAATACTGGAACGCGATGCATCGTTTCTTCATCGATAGTTACGTAAAGCAAATTTACGAATGGTGCGAGAAGAACGGTTGTCAACTTACGGGGCACGGCGTCGAGGAATCGAGAATGCACATGCAAATGTGGTGCTGCGCCGGGATTATGGAATTTTACGAATACGAACATATCCCGGGAATCGATTGGCTCGGACGCAATATTACGAGCGAACTTATGCCCAAACAAGTCGGTTCGGTTTGCGAGCAACTCGGCAAAAAACACGTCTTGACCGAAACTTTCGCTTGTTGCGGATGGGACGTTACCCCTCAAGAACTTAAACGCATAGCCGAATGGCAGTATGTCAACGGCGTAAACCTTATGTGCCAACACTTGTCGTCTTATTCGATAAGAGGACAGAGAAAGAGAGACTACCCTCTCAGTTATTCCGAACATATGGGTTGGTACGAGCGTTTCGGCGATTTTAACGATTATTTCGGCAGACTCGGCTATTTGCTTTCCGAGAGTCGCAATTTGGTCGACGTCCTTGTCGTTCACCCGATGAAGTCGCTTTATCTCGATTACGACAGAACGACCGACAACGAATCGGTAAAGCCTCTCGAACTCGCTTTCGAAGACACTATAGAAACGTTGGGAGCTCGTCAAATTCCGCATCATTACGGCGACGAGAATCTCATGAAAAAATACGGAAAAGTCGTCGGCGGTAAACTCGTCGTCGGAAACTATTCCTACAAATACGTTTGTTTGCCCAAGCTTATCAAAAACCTCGACAAGAGTACTCTAGACCTTTTGGTCGAATTTGCGGCAAACGGAGGAAAACTCGCCTTCGAGGGCGGAAAACCCGAATATCTCGAGGGGGAAGAATACGCGTTTGACGAACTTAAAGAGACTTGTTCGTACGACGAGATTCTCTCGTCGGGATTATACGAGATTTCTTCTAACGGAGCGACCGTTAGGAGCGCGTATAGAGAATACGACGGGAAGAAATTCCTTTACGTCGTAAACCTCGACGAAAAGGACGCGTCCGTCGAGATAAAGACGAATTCGGCTTATCCTTTCGGATACGATCTTGAAAAGACCGAGAAGTATCCTCTCGTCGTAAAAGACGGAAATGTCGTTATGACGCTCGAAAAGGGCGGCTCGGCTATTATATTCGAAAACGACGAACCGTACGAATTTGCCAAGCAAGCGGAAAAGGGATACGTCGATATATCGGGTCGTTGGAACGTTGTCGAAAAACCGACGAATTCGCTTACCCTCGACAAGGCGAAACTTTCTTACGACGGGGTAAATTACGGCGTTAAAGCGTACGTACCCGCGCTTTTCAACGAACTTATTAAGAAGCGTTACGTCGGAAAAATCTTTTTGAAATACGATTTCAAGGTTAAAAACAAGTCGGACGTTATGTTCCTCGAAAGCGAGAGAATGGATATCGTAGAATGTAAGGTCAACGGAGAGTCCGTTCGCTTGGAAGAGAAGGGAACGCTTGACAGAAGTTTCTTGACTTGCGATATAAGAGACAAGGTTAAACTCGGCGACAACGAGATTGTCTTCGAGTGCGATTTCTACGAACGCGATTACGTTCATTACGTTCTTTCCGACGTTTCGGCGGAGAAAGAGTCTCTTAAAAACTGCTTGTCGTACGACACCGAACTCGAGAGCGTTTATATCAGAGGCGATTTCTGCGTATACGCCGACGATCTTCAATTCGTCGACGACGGCATAATGCTTTCCGACGGAGACTATTATATCGATTCCTTTAAACCAACGGTCGACGGAGAGAATTTGACCGCCGACGGATACTTGTTCTTCATGGGCAAAATTCAACTCGAAAAGAAAATCTTGATAGATAAGAACGCAAGTTGGTTGAGGTTCACGGGAAGAAAAGCCGTCGCCGAGGTTTTTGTCGACGGCGAAAGGGTCGGAAAAGCAATGTTCTCTTCTTTGATCGATCTAGGCAAGTTCGCCGACGGAAAAGAACATTCTGTCAAGGTCGTTTTGTATAGCGGAAACAGAAATATATACGGACCGCATCACAGCGTAGAGTACGAGCCGCTCGTAGTCGCTCCGTGGTCGTTCGATCCCGTAGGAACGTGGGACGACGAATATCGTAGCCCGTGTTATAGAGACAATTATTCGTTTGTTAAATTTTCAGTTAAGTAAAGGAAAAAAATGAAAAAAACCAAAATAGTATGCACCCTCGGACCGTCGAGTTGCACGAAAGAGGTCATTTCGGCGATGTACGACGCCGGAATGAACGTTTGTAGGCTTAACTTCTCTCACGGAACTCACGAAGAGCACGCCAAGAGAATAAAAATAATCAAAGACCTCAGAGAAGAAAGGGGGATTCCCATTCCCATTCTTCTCGACACCAAAGGTCCGGAGTTTAGAACGGGCAGATATGAAAACGGAAAAATAACCTTAAACGCCGGCGACGAGTTTACGTTTACAACGGAGAACGTCCTCGGAAACCAAAAAAGAGTTTCGGTAAATTATCCGTATCTCTGCGAGGTTTTAAATGAGGGAGATAAGATTCTTCTCAACAACGGATTGATGTCGTTTGTCGTCAAGGAAGTTACCGACGTCGACGTAAAGACAATCGTCGAAATCGGCGGCGAAACTCGCGATCACAAGAGTATGTTCTTTCCGAATAAAGACCTTAAACTCGATTTCCTTTCCGAGCAAGACAAGAAAGATATTCTTTTCGGCATAGAACAAGGAATTGACTTTATAGCTTTGTCGTTTGTTTCGGAGAAGAAAAACATAGACGACGTCAGAGAGTTTCTCAACGCCAACGGCGGAGAGACGATAGATATAATCGCGAAAATCGAGAATTCGTCGGGCGTTAAAAATCTCGAGAGCATAGTAAAGGCGTCCGACGGAGTTATGGTCGCGAGGGGAGATCTCGGCGTCGAACTTCCTTACGAAACCATTCCAAACATTCAAAAACGAATAATCGACGTATGCCGAGTTTTGGGAAAACGCTGTATAACGGCGACCGAGATGCTTGAGACTATGATTTATAACCCGAGACCGACGAGGGCGGAGATATCCGACGTCGCCAACGCCGTTTACGACGGTTCGAGCGCCGTAATGCTTTCGGGCGAGACCGCCGCGGGCGAATATCCCGTCGAGGCGGTAAAAGCGATGGCAAAAATCGTCGAACAAGCCGAGCAAAACGACGAGTATTTGCAAATCATTCCCGACGACCAGTTCGTGATTTCTTCTTCCGTTCAAGCCCTGTCTCATTCGGCGTGCGCTCTTGCGAGAGATCTCGGAGCGAAGGCGATCGTTGTTTGCACGCATACTGGCAAGACCGCTCGAATGGTTTCCCGTTTCAGACCTAAGACCCCGATTATTGGTCTCACGACGAGCGAAAAAGCGTTTAGACAGTTGGCTCTTTCTTGGGGCGTCGAACCCGTTATGATAGACGAGTATTCTTCGGTCGATCTCTTATTCTATTTTGCAAAAGAGGCTGCGAAAAAGAGCGGCGTCGTTAAGAAGGGAGAGAAAATTGTCTTGACGGGCGGTACTCCCACGGGAAGAGGCGGAAATACTAATTTGATAAGTATTGACGTCGTATAATAGTCGATAATCGACTTATAGGGGCTTGTTTTTCGTAGAATTCAAAAAGTTTCCGTTTTGCCTCTCGTTTTTGCTCGAGATATAAGAAGTCTAATAGGCAAAAAAGAGGGCTTTCGAGCGAATTTCGAACCGAAAAAACATTTTGAAAGAATTGTGTAAAAAGGCGTTTTGGTCAAATTTTATTGACAAAACGCTTTTTTTATTATAATATATATCAAAATCGCGTTATATTTGGAGATGAAATGTTCGGATACTTAAAACCCGATACGCCGTATCTTTACTTAAAAGACGATACGCTATATAAGGCTCTTTATTGTGCGGTATGCAAGAGTATCGGGCAAAAGTGCGGACAACTCGCGAGACTTGGGTTAACGTACGACATAGCCTTTATGTCCGCTTTTATCCATAACGTTTCGGGAAAGGACGTCGATATAGAGAGAAAGCGTTGCGTCGCCCATTGGATAAAACCGAGACCGATTGCAAAAACTGATAAAATAAGCGATTTATGCGCCTATATCAACGTTTCTCTCGCTTATTACAAGATTCAAGACGACATAAACGACGGCGAGGGCGGAAAGATTAAACGATTGCTTTTCGCAAAGGGAAACCGCAGATCTAAAAAAGAGTATTCTCAAATAGCAAAGGTTGTCGAAGGGAGATACGCCGAACTCTCGGCTCTCGAAAAGCAAGAGTGTTCGATAATCGACGCGTCTTGCGAGCCGTTTGCTCGGATGATGGTCGAACTGGGCGATATCGCCATGCTTGGAGAAAAACGCGAGGGCGTTGAAAAAGTCTTTTATTTTCTCGGGAAATGGATATACTTGATAGACGCTTTAGACGATTACGACAAAGATTTAAAAGAAAAAAGTTACAATCCCTTTTATTACGCCTACGGTAAAAGCGAGAGTTTCGAAACGCTTATAAAGGAAAACGGAGAGGATATTACTTTTCTTTTCTCGTCCGTATTTTCGGGATTAGAAGAGGGGTTGAAAGAATGTCGGTTCGAATTTAACTCGGACTTGATTGAAAACGTGATAAGAAGAGGAATTCCTCAAACGACGATAAAAATATTCGGAAAAACATCAAAAAAAGAAAAGGAAAAATCAAAAAATGGCAAATAATCTTTACGATTTGTTCGGTTTGGACGAGCAATGCGGAGACGATGAACTCGACGCGGCGTACGGTAAACTTCGCTCGAAATACGCCGAAGATAGGTTTTTAGAAGGCGAAGCGGGCAACGAAGCCGCGAGAAAACTTACCGAAATCGACGAGGCGTATCGCGAAATTACGGCAAAAAGACGCGAAAAGGCAAACGCGGATAATTTCGGCGAGAGCGACGGACTGAAAGCCGTCGAAGATCTCGTTAAAAAGGGCGACCTCATCGGAGCGCAAAGCGCGCTAGACGCTTTCAATGAGAGGGGAGCCGAGTGGCATTATCTCCAATCGGTCGTCTTCTATAAGAAGAATTGGTCTAACGAAAGCAAAAAACAACTCGAGATCGCGATGCAAATGGATCCGAGCAACCAAAAATACAAGACGGCGTACGACAAACTTGTCGCCAAGATTCGTTCGGATTCAGAAAAGAATTTCTCGAGTTACGGAACGGGCGGCGGATATTATCGCGACGACGCGTCGGGCAGGCAAATGGGCGGAGATTCTTGCGTCGATTGGTGTTGCCAAATGGCGATGTGCAACGCTCTTTTGAATTGCTGCTGTAATTGTCGTTAAAGTTTAATGCACAGTTCTAAACTTATCGCCATATCGGCGATTGCGACGGCGTTTTCGCTTATTTTTCTCGAGATTGGAGCGATTGTTCCGATTTTGGATTATTCGGGGATTTTTATGGCGAGCGCGTGCGTTATGCTGCCCCTCGCCAAAAAAAGCGCGAA
Source organism: uncultured Acidiphilium sp. (assembly GCA_964629115.1). GTDB lineage: Bacteria > Bacillota > Clostridia > Christensenellales > Borkfalkiaceae > UBA10281. The sequence goes on along the minus strand of CAZVPW010000033.1, from coordinate 2,300 downwards.
AGCCGGGTTTATGACCTACGCCGCGACTTTGGCGTTATCGGCGTTGCTCGTCGGGGCTGCGACGGCTCGGTGGGAGATTGTGCTCGCTTACGGCTTGTTCTTCGGCTTGCATCCGACGGTCAATTTTTTAATTAACGAAAAACGCTTTAACAAAACGCTCGCGGTTGTTTTGAAGACGGCGTGGTTTGTCGGCGTTTTGATTTTGATTTACTGGTTTTTTAGCGATTTTTTATTCGAAGAAAGTTTTTTGAATAAAGATTGGGTAAAGAAATATATATATTTAATTCTTGTCGTCGGCGGCGGTTTGTGTTTCGTCGCTTACGATTTTATAATGGACAAATTTCAACGACGCGTCGACGTTTTGGTCGAAAGGCTCGGGATTTAAATTCGCGAAAAATAGCGGAGCCGTCCGAATTTTCTTTCGGGCGGCTTGGCTTGTTTTGCAGAACGGGTCAAGCGTTTAAAGGGGATTACAAATGGAAAAAAACGAAGAATACACCGGAGTTGTCGAACGGATAGGTTCGAACGGAGAAGGCATACTTAGGCGCGGCGAACACGTGGCGTTCGTTCCGTACGCGTTGCCGTCCGAAAAGATAAAATATAGAGTTCTCAAGGTTAAAAAGAACGTCGTTTTCGGGAAACTCGTCGAAGTATACACGCCGACTGAAGAACGCGTTCGTCCCAAATGCTCGGTATACGAGAAATGCGGCGGTTGTCAGCTCCAACACTTGTCTTACGGCAAGCAACTCGTCTTAAAACGCAAAATCGTCAAGGACTGTCTGTCGAAAATAGCGTTTTTGGACGTTCCCGTTCGTCAAACGGTCGCCAGCGATTACGAATTTGCGTATAGGAATAAACTGCAACTTCCGATTAGGGCGGACGATTTCGGACCCGTTCTCGGCTTTTTTGCTCAAAACACCCACAGAGTCGTTCCGATTCAAGATTGCCCGATACAGCCCGATTGGTGTTCGCGAATCATTCGCGATATAAAAAAATACGTTAACGAGAGCGGCGTTTCGGTTTATAACGAGCAGTATAAAATCGGACTGTTAAAGCATCTCGTTGTCAGAGAAGCCGACGGAAAACAACTTATAACCTTGGTTATTAACGGCGATAGTTTGCCGAAAGCAGACCTTTTGATATCCTTGTTGAAAAAGGATTTCGCGCAGTTTAGTTTGTTTATTAATATCAACAAAAATCACACGAACGTGATTTTCGGAGAGAAATTTAAACTTCTTTACGGAAGCGCCAAAATATCCTCGTCGGATATGGGCGTTAAATACGAAGTCGGTCCGCAGTCTTTTATGCAAGTAAACGACGGGGTTCGTCGAAAGATTTATCACGACGCGGTCAGATCTGCCGAGACGGACAATGAAACGACGGTTATAGACGCGTATAGCGGCGCCGGAATGATGACGGCGATATTTGCCGCTCGAAGCCGCAAGGCAATCGGGGTGGAAATAGTCGAAGAAGCGGTCGAATGCGCCAATAAACTCCGCGAGTTGAATTCCCTCGAGGGCAAAATGGAGAATATCTTGGCGTCGTGCGCCGACGTTTTGCCGGAGATTATGGAGAGGGCAAAGAGAGAGTCGAAAAAGACCGTCCTCGTTCTCGATCCGCCGAGACAAGGGGTTGAAGAGAATATAATCGAAGCCGTCAGAAAAACTCTTCCCGATAGGATAATATACATATCGTGCGCTCCGCAGACGCTTTCGAGAGATCTCGGATTGCTCCTCGGCTCGTTGAAGAGGGAAGACGGGGAACTTAAGAGGCAAGAGAATTGGGAAGCCGACGCTCCGTATGAAATCGTCAAGATTCAACCGTACGATATGTTTCCTCAAACCAAGCACGTCGAGACGTTGGTCGTCCTTTCCCACAAAAAACCGGACGGGCATATCGGCGTAACCGTAGAGTTCGGTGAAGAAGATGGTCAGGTTTCTCTCACTGATATAGAAAAACGCGCAAAAGAACGTGCGCCTAAAAAGAAAACGACGTATAAAGATATTCAATCGTATATCGAAGAAAAGTACGGTTTCAAAGTGCATACGGCTTACATTGCCGAAGTGAAGCGCGATTTAGGCTTACCTATGTACGAGGCGCCGAACGCGGTAGAAGAATTAAAGAAACCACGTCAGCATCCAACAAAAGAAATGGTGGCTGCAATCAAAGACGCGCTTAAACATTTTGAGATAATTTATATATAAAATTAAGCGAATTCCGTTGCGTTTTATTCTGCCGTTTGATATAATAAACGCGCAAGAATAAATATGCTTGCAATATAAAAAACGAATGATAAAGAG